>JABSRX010000131.1 GCA_013214695.1 Rhizobiaceae bacterium
ATCGACCTGGCCACGAAACGACTCGGTCGCCACGTCCGTATCGTAATACTTGTTTCGTCAATCATCGGCTATTTGATTGGTTTCTATTTCAATATCTGGGCAGCATTCGGCCTGATGATTGTCTTCTCTGTTGTTGGATCAAATGTGTTCTTAAGGCTTGCTGAAAAGCGCGACTTCTATGGTGTGCAGGCGTTAGAGCGCCAAAAGACCGAAGTTTCCTAAACGACGCGAGTATCTTGGGATGGGCAGCAGCGTCAGCGCGGTGTTCCCCTAAAGTGTTCTTGTCCTTGCGCAGCGAAAGACGCGCGGTGACTGGTGGTGTGCATGTAAGGGGACACGATCACGTGTGATCCTGTTACTTTGCGCACTGTCGTGGTCGCTCCTATATGCTAGGAGCAAGATAATTCAGCCCGCCACAGAGAAGTGCACCATGACATCCGAAACCGACCTTCAGGCCCAGATCGATCTTTTGCAGAACCGCATCAGCGAACTGGAAGGCCAGATGAACGCACGGCCGTTCATTGCCGACATCAAGTTCCAGGAACGGCTCGACCGTGAGGCTTTCTTCTACAAGGTGTTCCGCGCCCTGTCGTTCAACGCCATCAAGGGCGATTATGTCGAATTCGGCTGCCACGGTGGCACCACCTTCTCGCTCGCCTATCACTCGGCCCAGCTGCACAAGCACAAGGCGCATCTGTGGGCCTTCGATTCCTTCCAGGGCTTTCCCAAACAGCGCGATGAAGAGGACGACCACCCCAAATGGGTCGAGGGACGCATGTCGACCTCGCTGCAGAAGTTTACCGACCTGTGCGACGAGCGCGGCCTCCCGCGTGACGCTTATACGGTTGTGCCAGGCTTTTATTCCGACAGTCTACCGGCTTTGAAACAAGACGAAGCGCCAGACAATATCGCGCTTGTCTATATCGACTGCGATCTCTATTCGAGCACCCAGGATGTGCTGAAATTCCTGCAGCCGCGCCTCAAACACGGCATGGTCATCGCGCTTGACGACTATTACTGCTGGTCGGAAAGCCAGGCGGCGGGGGAACGCGTAGCGCTGGAGGAATTCATGGAAGAAAACCCCGGCTGGGAGCTGATCCCCTATCTGCAATTCGGCTGGCACGGCCTCGCCTTCGTGCTGCACAGCAAAGACGTCAAAGCGGTTCGCTAGCGCCGCCGCCGCCAACTCGCCGCTAATAGCCGCCGCCCATCATGCGCAGCCGCCGTTCCTTCATGCGGGCGTCGGCTTCTTCGGTGCCGTCATGGAACGAGCCGAACCACTTGTCCCATGGCACTTCGAGATTGCCGTAATTGCACTCGAAATAGCGGTGGTGCATCTGGTGGTGAAAGGTGCCGAGCGCCAAGCGATTCTTGTCGGCCACCAGCAGGCCTTCAAAGCCGGTATGGGAGGTCGCTGCCGTCAGTGCCTGATGTTGCATGTGAAACAGGATGTGCAGCGGATGGGCCGCAACGACGAAATGAATCAGGATCGACGACAGGAACAGAAGATGTTCGATCGGGTGCATGGAAAAGCCCGACCACGGCCCGACATTGGTGTTGCGGTGGTGCAGGGCGTGTGCCAGCCGGTACAGCGGCGGCCAGTGCAGGAAGCGGTGGATCCAGTAGAAGTGAAATGAGATCCAGATTGGGGTCAGAAAGAACAGGGCGATGAACCAGATCGGGTTGTCGGCCCACAACAGGATCGGCGCATAGCCATTGGCCATCGCCCAGAACATCAGAACTTCAAAGCCTGTCCAGAAGAAAACCCCGCTGCCCAGCGACCAGAACATGTTGTCGACCACCTGGTTGTTGAAGGTGAAGGCGCGGGCATCGCGGCGCAGGTCACGGCCATCATATTTGAGCTTTTTGCCTTGCCGTTTGGCGCCGTGAAAATACAGGTGCAGGCCACCGGCAACGATCAGCAGCAACACGAAGTTGCGCGCATACATCGGCAGGATCCAGCCGAGCGACAGTGTCTTGGCTTCCTCGAGCGGCGGCTGGAACCAGAACCAGGAGATGCTGGCGACGATGATCAGAATGGAATTTTCAGCCAGCGCAAACCAACGGTCCAGCACCCAGCGAATCATGCGTTTTGGATCCGGCGGCCAGGAAAAGAACGGCGACACGTTAATCGGCACCGGTGGCAGATAATGCCACTGGCGTTCAAAGGCGCTCCCGCCGCCCTTGCGGCTCACGCCGCTATCGCTGTCGTTGGTATCACTGACCTCACTCATGCGGCCGATCCTATTCATTTTTAGCGATGAAGATAGGGGCCAATGAAAAGCGCCGAAAGAGCCAGCAATCAGATTGCGGCGCTTTCGGCNAAGTGGGTCCTGCCGACCGAGGGGCGATTAAGCCNGCAGGACCAACCTGGGCGGGGAGTGAGGCTCGTTAGCCGCCCAATCCAATTTTGCAGGAGGCTTTCAACGGCGCCCAATTGCTCAGCGCCTTGCCGTATTTGTTGCCGATCAGAATGCGATATTGTGCATCGATCTTGTGGTGGACCTGAAAGCTGCGGGTGAAGCTGGCCATGTGCAGGCCATTGGCACCGGTCTTTAACTGGACCTGAAACGGTCCGGTGACCTGACCGCTTTTGCGGACGATCATATATTCCAGCGTTCCGGGTTTGTTGGTGAAGATCCAACCGGTCATCTTGGCCCCTGCAGGGCAGACATTGATGTTGGGGCTCTTGATGGCGAGCTGGGCTTTGGTGACTTTCAGCGCATCGGCAGGCGGCGCAATAATGTTCCTGGCAAAGGCTGCGGTGGCGACAGCTGCCGTAGCGACAAGCGTGACAGCGAGGATCAGGGAAACACTGGTTACAGACTTGGCCATATGAATTCTTCCTTCACTTGGGGCGTTGGAGATAACGTGGATGTGAACGGGAAAAACTGCTGTGCACTCTATCACAGGTCTAGTATCAGTCTGAAAATTAACAGAATTTAGGACTAAATTTTACTGATACACAAAATTGGCGAGTGATTATACGGCGAATGGGACGGCAAAAAATCAACCCGCGCCACGCAGAAATTCACCACAAAGCCCTTCACCCCAATCGCAAGGATCGTTATAGGAGTGACGTTTGTGCGGGTGGGATTTGGGCAGCGCGGTTGGGAAAGCAACGCAATCCAGAACACCTGTGAGTTGGCAGCGCCGTATGGCAACCATTGACGGGGAATTGGTTCATGTTTGCTTTGCCGGGTGGAAACATTCGTTATCTGTATATCTGCATCTTTTTGGCCGCCCTGCCACTGCCAATGGCGATCATCGAGATGTTCTTCATCGCCACGGATTCCGGCTTTTCGGTCTTTGATGGGCGTGGCACCGGACAGATCACGCTTTACGCCGCATCGCTTGTCTTCATCATCATTTACAGCCGCTATGTGGCGCTCGACAGCCCATTTTATTTTCTGGATCTTTATCGCAAGGCCTGGAAACGAACACTGGCCGGTTTTGCCGCGTTTGCAATGTTTTCGGTGGTGATCTCGGCAGTCGCCTTTGCCATGACAATTGGCATGGACACGGTGACCTACACGCCGGAAAACTTCCAGAAGCTCGAAACCAAGCGCATCATTCGTCTGTTCATTTCACTGCCCATTGCTTCTGTACTGGCGATGGTTGAAGAATCGATGTTCCGCGGCTTTTTGATGCGTTACCTGCGCTGGAAGCCAACCCGCAAGGCGACCATTTTGGCCGTATGCTTTGCCTCTGTCGTCTTTGCGTTCGTGCACAACCTGAGCGACCCACTGGGGTGGATTGAGCCGGACAATATTCGCCTGTTTGTTGGTCTCTTCATCCTCGGTTGCACCCTGTGCACCGTTTACATTTGCACTGGATCGCTGATTTGCGCGGCGGGATTGCACGCCGGTTTTCTGTTTGCCGAAAATGCCCGCAACTATACCAAGGTGCTTGAGCTCTCAAATGCGGAATGGTGGATGGCGGTTGGCCAGGACGTGCGCACGGCGCCAATTACCTGGCTGCTGTTTGCGGTGATCGGTGTGGGCGCTTACCTGCTGCGTCACAGACTGCATCCGATCTTTGCCATTGAGAAATCGGTGGTTGCCAACAGTGATGTGATGGAACCGACTGAAAAGGGGGCCCGGTTTGGTGCCGGGAACACCACTGCTGCTGCCTAAATCCCTGGCCGGCACCCAGTTCGGCCAAACTCTGTTCAGTCAAAGCCTGCGACAATGCTGCTGCAAAACCGCATGGTTAACAGGCCTTTAACCATCGACCGCATAGAATTGCCTTCAAAGCGATAAATGTGCGCTGATTCCACCTGGAATTGACGCCTTCACGCCTTCGCAACTTTGAAAGTCGATTGAGTATGCAAGCGCCAGAAGTGATCATGTCCCCCAATAATGCCGGAGCGCGTCCGGGTCATTTTGACGAACCGGGTGTGCGCAAATTGACCGTCACGATTCCGGTTGTGCCGCCGTTCATCCGGCGCGGCTGGGCCAAACTACAGGGCGTGATCCTGATGGTGCTGGCTCTGTTGGGCGGTGTGGCGCTGTCCACCTGGACGATCAGCGATCCGAGCCTGACCTTTGCCAATGGGTCCACAGCTGAAAACTGGCTCGGTTTCTGGGGCGCCAGCTTTGCCGACTTTACAATGCAATTCCTGGGCTTTGCCTCGATTGCCCTGCTGCTGCCGCTGATGGTCTGGGGGATTCAGAAATTTGCCCTGCGCCCAATCGGCCATCTTGCACCGCGTGTGGGTTACTGGATTGGCGGCCTGGTCTTCCTGGCGACGGCGTTGGCCTGTTTGCCGATGCCCTCGGGATGGCCATTGCAGGTCGGTCTGGGTGGCGTGATTGGCGACGCCATTTTGGGCATTCCGCGCGCCTTTACCGGTTCCTACCCACAAGGCTTCATTTCGATCGTGTTGTTTGCCCTCTTCATCGTCCCGGCAGCCTGGTTGTTAGTGCGCGCCTGTGATCTGCCTGGTCGATCGACACCTCGCCAGGCCCAAGCACCTGCTGCGCATGAGGATCCCGACATGATCATGGAGCAGGAGCTTTATGATGATCCTTCCATGGCGGATCCAAGCGCTGAATATGAGGCTTCCGGTCGCGATTGGGGCGCTTTGATCGCTGCACCGATCGGTCTCGTGATGCATCTTGGATACAGCCTGTCGTCGCTGCTTTCGCGACGTCGCCGGCACACCGATTATGACGCTGGTGGATACGCACCCCATGCCCAATCAGAAGGCTGGGTAGAGCCGATGATCGACGCAGCTGGTTTGCCCGAGACATTGGACAGCGAGCCTGTCGCCACCGATTTCCATCACGAATATGACGCGGCAGACATGGATGAACCGCCATTTGAGGTGGATGAACCGACAGTCCTGGCGCGCCAACCTTCGGTTGAAGACGACGAACCCATCCCGCATACCGACGCTGCTCAGCCGGAGCCCGTCGTCTCGCGTGTGGCACGTCGTGCGAAGCCCAAGCCTAGCAATGGGAAGTTCATTCTGCCGGATTTGGATCTGCTATCCGATGCCAAGGCGATTGTTGAAGATCCATCACTTTCCAATGAGGCGCTGGAAGAAAACGCACGGATTCTGGAAGGTGTCCTGGAAGACTTCGGGGTGAAAGGTAACATCATCAAAGTGCGCCCCGGTCCTGTCGTCACGCTTTATGAACTCGAACCTGCTCCCGGTGTTAAGTCGTCACGCGTCATTGGCTTGGCAGAAGACATTGCCCGTTCCATGAGCGCCATCGCCGCTCGTGTTGCCGTCGTGCCGGGCCGCAATGCCATCGGTATCGAATTGCCGAACAAGCGCCGCGAAACGGTCTATCTGCGCGAACAGCTTTCGAGCCCTGAATTTAAGAAAACCAAGGCCAAACTGGCCATGTGCCTGGGCAAAACCATCGGCGGTGAGCCGGTGATTGCCGACTTGGCCAAGATGCCCCACCTGCTGGTTGCAGGTACAACGGGTTCCGGTAAGTCGGTTGCGATCAACACAATGATCCTGTCGCTGCTTTATCGTCTGGGGCCGGAAAAATGTAAGCTGATCATGATCGATCCGAAAATGCTCGAACTGTCGATCTATGATGGCATTCCACATCTGCTGACGCCGGTTGTTGTGGATCCGAAGAAGGCCGTTGTGGCGCTTAAATGGACCGTCCGCGAGATGGAAGAGCGCTACAAGAAAATGTCGAAAGTCGGCGTTCGCAATATCGACGGCTTTAATACGCGCATCAACGAAGCGGCAGCGCGGGGTGAAGTGATCACCCGCACCGTGCAGACCGGCTTCGATCGGGAAACCGGTGAGGCGATCTATGAGCACGAGGAACTGGATCTCGAGCCAATGCCATTCATCGTTGTAATCATCGATGAGATGGCCGATTTGATGATGGTGGCTGGTAAGGACATTGAAGGCACGGTACAGCGCCTGGCGCAAATGGCGCGTGCCGCTGGTATTCACGTGGTGATGGCGACCCAGCGTCCATCCGTGGATGTCATCACTGGTACCATCAAGGCCAACTTCCCAACCCGCATTTCCTTCCAGGTGACATCGAAAATCGATTCCCGCACAATTTTGGGTGAAATGGGCGCCGAACAGCTGCTTGGAATGGGTGACATGCTCTACATGGCCGGTGGCGGCCGCATCACCCGCGTGCACGGTCCGTTTGTGGACGACCAGGAAGTGGAAGACGTGGTCAACCATCTGAAGGCGCAAGGCGTGCCGCAATATCTTGAGGCGGTGACCGAGGAAAGCGAAGAAGATGCCGAAGAAGGTGGGGCTGGTGGCGGTGGCTCTGCGGGTAATATGAGCAGCTCGGATGATCCATATGACCGAGCCGTGGCCATTGTGCTGAACGACCGCAAAGCGTCTACCTCGTACATTCAGCGCCGCTTGTCGGTTGGTTACAACAAGGCAGCCTCGCTGATTGAGCGCATGGAACAGGAAGGGCTGATCAGCCCAGCCAATCATGCCGGCAAGCGAGAAATTCTGGTGCCAGCGGAAGATGAGACCATCTGATGCATCACACTCATGCCCGAATTCATGCCTATGTCCAACAGGCTTCGAATTGAACACTCACCCTCTCCGTTTGACCGATTATCTGAAGGTTTCTGAACTGATGCAAAAATCCCGTTTCGTCGTTTTGGCATTTCTGTCTTTGATCGTTGCCGCAGCTTTCAGCATGCCATTGGCCGAGGCCAAGATCGCTAAGAAGGACGCCAAGACGGTGGCCAAGATCTCCAAGCACTTCTCCAGCGTGCCGACCATGATGGGCGAGTTCGTGCAATTTGGGCCCAACGGCGAGCAGACGGGCGGTCGGTTCTTCATCAAACGGCCGGGCAAGGTCCGGTTCGACTATACAAAGCCATCGCCCATTTTGGTGAAGGCAGATGGTAGGACCGTGGGTATTCATAACCGAAAGCTGAAGACCTGGGATTTCTATCCCCTGTCAAAGACACCGCTGAAACTGCTGTTGGCGGACAAGATTGATGTCAATGACAAGTCGATAAAAAGCGTCAAAACAGAAGAAGACCTGACCACGGTGGTGCTCGGCAATAAGTCGATCTTTGGAAATTCCAAGATCACTTTGATGTTTGATCCCAAGAGCTTTGATTTGCGTCAGTGGACCATCACCGACAATCAGGGCAAGGACACCACGGTGATGATCTTCAACGTTCAGCGCAACATCGATTTGAACCGCCGCCTTTTCCATATCGACAAGATTGGCATTCTTGAGCGTCGCCGCAACAAGAACAACAATTAGCGACCGACACGAAGCAGGCTGGGATAACAACCACAGCCGTCCGCTTTGAACTTGTCGCCGCGTTGCGCAGGGTTCATGGTAGAGCGCTCACCATGAACCTGATTCTGGCGCACCAATGGCTTCTTCGACCTTCAAACTTGCTACCTGGAACATCAATTCCGTGCGTCTGCGCATTGGCATTGTCTGCGACTTTTTGGAAAAGCATCGTCCTGATATGCTGTGCCTGCAGGAGATCAAATGCCAAAACGATCAGTTTCCCCGAAAGGCTTTTGAGGAGCTTGGATACAAGCATAGCGCCGTTCACGGCCAGAAGGGCTATCACGGCGTTGCAACCGTCTCCAGACATCCGCTGAAGGACATATCCTCCACCGATTATGTCGCGATGGGCGATACCAGACATGTGGAGTGTGTTGTCACCACCAAGCGGGGGCCGATCAAGGTCCACAACTTCTATGTTCCTGCTGGGGGGGATGAGGCGGATCCGAAGACCAACCCCAAATTTGATCACAAGCTGAAATTCATTGATGAGATGAAATTGCTGAACAGCACGCATGGTGAAATGCCAAACGTGCTCGTTGGCGATCTCAACATTGCCCCTCTGGAGACAGATGTGTGGTCACACAAGCAACTGTTGAAAGTTGTCAGCCACACGCCGATCGAAACAGATGGTTTGATTGACGTGATGAACAAGGGTGGTTGGACGGATCTGATCCGCCATCACATTCCGCCCGAGGAAAAGCTGTACACTTGGTGGAGCTACCGCTCCCGGGATTGGAGCGCGGCGGACAAGGGCCGGCGGTTGGACCATGTCTGGTCGGCGCCGGAACTGGCGGAACATCTGCACGACATGTTGGTGTTGCGTGAAGCGCGTGGCTGGGAAAAACCATCGGACCACGTGCCCGTCATGGCGACGTTCAAGTTCTAAGAACGGCTCTGGGGTTGTTTGCGGCTGGCCAAGTCGCTGGCATGATCCAGTTTGGCGCGCACAATATCCAGCTTTTCGGCAAACTCACTGACCGCTTCGCCAATGCGTTGCTGCAGCAATACCGCCAATTGCGGATACTCATTCAGCATACGGCGAAACAGCGGCCTGGTAATTTTCAACACTTCCGTGTTTTCCGTTGCAATCGCCGTGGCCGCGTGACGGGTTTCTGAAATCAGCGCCATTTCGCCGATCAGTGATCCGGTGCCGTGGGACGAAATGACCCCGTCGTTGAGACCAGATATCAAATCGACATTGCCCCGCACGACGACGAACCCCCCATCCGACAAATCATCCTGGCGATACAGGCGTGTGCCCTTTGCCAGTGCCCGGGCCTCAGCTCCGAAAGCGAGCAGACGCAGATGGTCAGGCTCAAAGCCAGCAAACAACCGCACACGGCTCAACAGACGAATGTCGGAATCAAGGCCCATGCTTTGCTATGGCACCAGCTTGTAGCCACCGGATTCGGTGACCAGCAGAGATGAGTTGGACGGGTCTTTCTCGATCTTTTGCCGCAAACGATAAATGTGGGTCTCCAGTGTGTGGGTGGTGACACCAGAATTGTAGCCCCACACTTCTTCGAGCAGAATATCGCGGGTGATGACCTTCTGTTCAGCGCGGTAGAGATATTTCAGAATCGCGGTTTCCTTTTCGGTCAACCGCACCTTGCCACCGTCTTCTTCGACCAGCAGTTTCTGGGCCGGGCGAAAGGAATAATGTCCAATGGTGAAGACCGCATCTTCGCTTTGCTCATGCTGTCTCAATTGGGCGCGAATGCGGGCCAACAGAACGGCGAACTTGAATGGCTTGGCGATATAGTCGTTAGCACCAGCTTCGAGGCCGAGAATTGTATCACTGTCGGTATCGTGACCGGTCAACATGATGATCGGCGATTTGAAACCACCCTTGCGCAGCAATTTCACCGCTTCGCGGCCGTCCATGTCCGGCAGGCCGACATCCATGATCAAAAGGTCGGTATGGTTTTCACGCGCCGTCTTGATACCGGCGGCAGCGGATTCCTCCTGAGTGATGGCAAATTCGTCGTACAAGGCAAGTTGTTCAGTCAGCGCCTCGCGCAGATCACTATCATCATCAACCAGCAGAATGGCGCGTTCGGTCATGGTATTCCTCACAGGTGTTTGACCCCTTTTTGCGGGGCATTATCCCCATCTAGTAACAAAAATCGTGACGTAAACTTGCGTCGCCGAGAATCACACGTGATTGTGAAACCTTGTTCATTATTGTGAGCCAATTGGGCTGAAAGTGCAAAATTATTACGGGTCAGCGTTAAGATTTCTGCGGGTCAAGCCCAGGCCGGGAAACCCTACGCAAGGGCTTCTGCTGGCAGGTAATCGGATGCTGGCCTGCGCCTTGGGGCGTTCCGGGATCGGCATCAAGCGCGGCGAGGGCGATGGTATCACGCCGCGAGGCTCCTTCCGTTTGCTCGGTGCGATGATCAGAGCCGAACGGATTGACCTGCGCAGTGCGCAGCTGGATCTGACAAGGATACTGCCATCAGACGGTTGGTGTGATGCGCCGGGAGACCGCAACTACAACCGCCCGGTGAACCTGCCCTATCCTGCCAGCCACGAGGAATTGTGCCGATCCGACCACCTCTATGACGTTGCAATCGTCCTGGATTACAACGTCAGCCAGCGTCTGACGGCGAAGGGGGGCGGGAGCGCGATATTCTTCCATCTCGCGCGGGATGGGTACACGCCCACCGAAGGATGTGTCGCCATTTCCCGACGCGACATGCTTTGGCTTCTGCCCAGAATCGATTCCAAAACCGAGATGGTCATCGGCTGATCTTCGCGGCGGCGGCGTCGACCGCGGCGAAAACGAGGCCGGTCGCGCGCCAACAATGGTGATTTTAATCCGTCAGACCGCCGCAGCGCCTGTTCGTTGAACTTCTTTCATCCAGCGGTCCACCACGCCTTCCTTGGGATGGCTGGCGCCGGCGAAATAGGTGATCTTGGCCGGCTTAATGCCGATGAAGCCAAAGATCTGATCCCTCAGCTGTCGCAGCAACGCGCTGCGATACATCAGGCTCATGAACCAACCCGGTGTGTCCGAAGTGACGATCAAGCGACCCGAGCGGCCGGACAACATTGGCTTGGGCATGCCCATCCAGTCGGTATTGCGGGTGTCGAATGTGCGTCCGGGAACCAATGCACGATCAAACAGACCTTTGAGCTTGGCTGGCAGACCGCCCCACCACATGGGGGTCGTGAGAACCATATGCTGGCTCCATTCGATGTCTTCCAGCACCTTCTCAAGGCTCTGTTCCAAAGGCTTGATGTGCGCGTAGCCGCCAAACTCAAAGTCCGGATCGAACTGTAAGTCATGCAGGTGGGTAAGGCGGACTTCGTGCCCGGCCTTACGGGCGGCTTCCGCATAAGACTCCGAAAGAGCGCGGTTGAGGGAATTTTCGGCCGGATGACCGTTGAGAATGTAGATGCGTTTCGATGTCATGATGTTCTCCGTGAATAGAAAATGACCGTGGTCAATTTTGGAGATAGTTGAAAAAATGACCGCGGTCAATAAAAAACTTGACCCTGGTCAATTTTTTTTGCAAAAGCTCTCCATGGCCAAAGCTCTTCAAAAACGAACCCTTGAAACCCGCGCGCGTCTGATTGCTGCTGCAGAAGCCGTCATTGAAGAAAGCGGTTATGAAGCCATGCGGGTGGAGGAGGTGGTGTTGCGGGCGGGGACGGCCAAAGGCACTTTCTTTGCGCATTTCAAAGACAAGGATGCGTTGATGGAGCTGATCATCGGCGCGCGTCTGGACACTTATCTGGATGAGTTGGAAGCGGCACCGGACCCGAAATCAGTTGAAGCCCTTGCCCAAGCGCTTATGCCGCTCTGTGCGTTCATGACCAGCGAACGTTACGTGTTTGATCTGATTCTGCGCTATTCCGGGGCGGCCGCGATAGAGGCGATTGGCCCGATCGCCGTAAACTTTGGCCGCCAGGTCGACCTGTTTGAACGCTGGGGCACGGCCAACCGCTTTCGAACCGATATCGGGGTCGACCTCCAGGCTGAAGGCATTCATGCCTTCATGATCCAGGCCATGGCCACTCACTTCTGTTCCCTGCACAATGCCCAGTCGATCAACGATCGTCTTGTGCCCTATCTCAAAGCCTGGTTGGCGCCGAACAGTTAGAACTGTGGCGTGAATACCTGTCCGTTTGTGCGCCGCTGCTTTATGGTCGAAAGTGATTCTCTGACTGCCATGAGGGGCCAAAGGTTGAGCCAGCTGACATTTCGAATCGACCAGCATATCCTGCAACGTTTTCCTGATATCAAGGTTGCGGCACTTGCCGCCTGGATCGATTCCCCGGGCCAGCTTACCGGGCTCGTCGGCGAACTCACATCCCAACTGCCCTCGGTTGTCGAACGCATCAACGGGTCCGAGCCGATCACCCAACTGGACGACATTGCGGTGTGGCGTCAGTCCTATGGCGCCATGTCTGTGAAGCCGTCAAAGTTTCATTCGAGCATCGAAGCTTTGCTGCGGCGGGTGAAAAAAGGTGACGATATCGCCACCGGCCTGCCGGTTGTCGATCTTTACAACCTGATCTCTGTGATCCACGGAACGCCCATGGGCGCCTATGATCGCACCAAGCTCACGGGGGATGAAATGGTGTTGCGCCTGGCTGATCCAGACGGGGATCGGTTTAACCCATTGGGTGGTCGCACCGAATCCTTTCCCCTGAATGCTGACCTGGTGGTGCATGCGATAGACCGGGACATTCTCTGTTGGGGGTTCAACAGCCGGGACTCCGCCATCAGTTGCGTGGATGAATCCAGCCAACAGATCATCTTCATGTCCGAATCAGCATCTCAGATCACATCCGATCGACCGGTTGCTGGGCTTGAAGCCTTGGCAAATCATCTCTCCGCATTGGACATTGCGGTCAGCCCGGTTGCGTTGGCGGATGCTGAACAGACGACACTCGACTTGTGGCCGTTGGGAAACGACTAACACCGATAGGGTGATTTCCACCGCTAGTCGCGACGGATAATACCACCAATTGCTGAGACAAACAGCAGTGAGAACGCCCATCCAAAAGCGACCTGCAACCATTCCCAGCTGCGCACCCACCAACCAGCCCAATCGGTCGCACCGCTTTTCCAGTCAACCACCCGGGGAGACCAGTCGTCCTGCATGCGGAAATTGACCACGGGCACGGCCACATCAATGGAGTAGACCAAAGCGTTGAAGGTAGAATATTCCGACGGAATGGTTCGTGCACACAGGGCCGCGGATTTACCCTCGGGATAAACCCAGTTGGCATGACAGGCGGCGGGAATTTTTGGCGCAACCAGCGGACCAGACCCCTCCTGCCAGACGGCCTCCTTGTAGATCAGCGGATGGGTCGGTGTCATGATGCCCTGAACAGCGGCGAACTGATAAATTGCAGCCCCAAGAAATGATAGAAAAATCAATCCGATCAGCGCGTTGCCGGGGCGGTAGCCATAGCTGACCGTAAAGCCCTGCAAGCCGCTCCAGAATATGTTGAGCTTTCGGTAGAGGCGGGCCAAGGGATCGCTGGGCGGGCGTTCGTACAGGCGCACATAGTCGGCCTGACGGCGGCGACGCGCGATGCGCACCACCCTGGCTTCCTCCTCATGCCCCATGGATTGCAGCACGTCGGCCAGTTGCTGATAGGGCTTGGGTCGGAATTTATTCGTCAGGTGACTGATCGGCTGTCGGCTCAGCCACTCCAGCCAAAACCGTGCGGACGTGGTCTCATCGAGCTGGTTGAACCCCTTGTAGGTGAAGTTGTCGAGCCGGATTTGAGCCGGTTCATCCCAACTTTCGCGATCCATGTTGAGGGTCCGACAGGACGCACCGGCCAGGTTCAGCTCGCCGCGGGCGATCTTGATCTGACGCCAGAACAACGCGCCATTGATCTGCGCCCCGGAGAGGTTGACCGCGCCGCATGCCAAAAATCCTTCATCCAGATTGCAGTTGGCGCCAATGGAGGCGCCGGAAACGTCGAGCGAGAGGTCGGGATCAAGAAAGCGGCCATCACGGCATTACAGATAACCGCCAATCCTACTGCCCACCAGTTCCACTTGGCCGGTTGCGCAAAAGCCATCGCGCAGCAAAATATTGCCGGCGGTGACCAGTCCGGTGGCCGCCAGAACGGGCAGGTGGCAACCGATGAGAGACAGGGTACGCAGATGGCAGTGCTTGAGCAGCACATCATCGCTGAAGGTGCATTGGGTCAATGTAAGGGGGCCGTTGATGGTGGTCCCGGACAGGTTCAGCGAGCCTTGAACATAGGCGCCGCGGATGATGACACCATTTTCGTGCAATGGATGCTCTTCATCGCCGCCCAGAATAATGAAACGCAACAGTTCTGCGCGAATGAGCCTGTCCTGGCTCATGGCAGCGGGCCGGTCCTCGCCGATGTCGCAGACTTCACCGCGCGCCGCGCAAGCCAGCATGTGTTGTTCGGCGGGGTGCAGTTCCTTGCCAGTCTGTTCGACGCAGAAATCGGTGAAACTTCTGCCGAAGGGACGAACGCGCTGGCTGGATTGGATGTCTGGCAAGATTGGAGGTCCTGATCCCCTGATAGGGGGCGGGCTGATAGGAGACTGATTCACCGAGCGTATCCCGCCACCCGTCCAGCGGCAAGACGATGTGCCATGGTTGCCAGGTATCAGCGCCTGGGCTCAACGCGGCTAAAAGCGCTTGCCCAGTGCCTGCATGTGATCGGGTCGAATGCCACAACAGCCGCCGATGAGACGCACATCCCGGTCCATCCAACTGCGCCCGGCCGTGGCAAAGTTTTCGGGACTGATTGTGTCCTCAAAGGTCCAGCAGCCGTCCACAAAGCCCCCCGAATGCGCATAGACGCCGATCAGGCCTTGCCAATGCTCGTCCAGAATATCGAGGCATTTGTGAATATCTTCCACATCGGTGTGCATGATGCTGAGCACTGGGATGTCGTAGTCCTTGAGCGCGTCCAATGCGGCGATCATTGGTTGGCTCGGTTCACCAACAACCCGGCCGTTTGCGTCGGCGTTTCGTGCTTGCAGGCACATATTGCCATCGGAATCGGGTGCACAGGACAGGCCCACCCATACCGGAAGCCCACTGGAGGATGCACCTTCCAGCACAGCCAGAATGCGTGGCACTTCGATCATCATTTCAAGCATGATCAGATCCGCCCCAGCATCGCGCATGATGGCGGCCTGTTCGGCGGCACCCGATTTGAGCTCTTCCAGGGACGGAAGACGCCCAGAAAAAGACCAGTGTGAAATGCTGCCGGCGACCAGAACGTTTTCTCGGCCCATGACCTGGCACGCTTCGAGGGCCAGCTCGACACTGCGTCGGTTGTAGTCGACAAACAGGTCGGCAACACCGGCATCCTGCATCAGGTTGCGCGATGTGGCGAAGGTGTTGGA
>JABSRX010000132.1 GCA_013214695.1 Rhizobiaceae bacterium
CCATTCACGGAGTGGCATATAGCGGCCATGACCAGCAAGATCATCCCTGTTGAACCGTTCGACTATGTCCTGTTTGGGGGCACGGGCGACCTCGCGCAGCGCAAATTGTTACCTGCCCTTTATCAACGTGACCACGATGGGCAGTTGCCGGAAGGCGCCCGCTTTATCGCCGCGTCGCGTGGTGAATACTCCCAAGAGGCCTACCAAAAATTCGCCCATGACGCCCTGCGCAAGCATGTCGATCACGATAGGCGTAGCGAAGAGAGCCTGCAGCGCTTTCTCGCCCGCTTGGATTATGTGCAAAACGACGTGCAGTCCGACGACGGATGGGATGTGCTGAAAGCCAAGCTGGATGAAAGCGGGCCAGACAAGATCCGCGCCTATTACCTGGCTGTCGGTCCGTCCTTGTTCGGGCCGATCACCCAGCAATTGGAAAAGTTTGGCCTGATTGACGATCGATCGCGCTTGGTCATCGAAAAGCCCTTTGGGCGCGATCTGCCATCGGCCGAGCAATTGAACGGCGAGGTGGGGCTACATTTCCGTGAAGATCAGGTCTTCCGCATTGATCACTATCTGGGAAAGGAAACGGTTCAAAACCTGTTGGCCCTGCGCTTTGCCAATACGCTATTTGAGCCGCTGTGGAACTGCTCCCATATCGACCATGTGCAGATCACCGTGGCGGAAACGGTTGGTGTCGGCAACCGAGCCGGTTATTACGACCAATCAGGCGCCATGCGCGACATGGTGCAGAACCACCTGATGCAGCTTTTGTGTCTGGTGGCCATGGAAGCGCCGGCGACTGGCGACGCCGATTCTATTCGCGACGAGAAACTCAAAGTGCTGCGGTCGCTAAAGCCCATTCCCGCTGAAAACACTGTGCGTGCCCAATACACGGCCGGCGCAGGCCCAGAAGGCAAAGTTGACGGCTATCTTGAAGAACTGGGCGAAGCCAGCGACACGGCCACCTTTGTTGCATTGAAGGCGGAAGTTGAGAACTGGCGCTGGTCGGGCGTGCCCTTCTACCTGCGCACAGGCAAGCGCATGGCCATGCGCATGTCGGAGATCGTCATTCAATTCAAACCGGTGCCGCATTCGATCTTTGGCGAAGGTGCCGGTGCGCCCGTTTCCAACCGCTTGGTATTGCGCCTGCAACCCGATGAATCGGTGAAACAGTGGATCATGATCAAGGATCCGGGTCCGGGTGGCATGCGATTGAAACATGTGCCGCTGGACATGAGCTTTGCCGACAATTTCGACGGCCACAATCCTGATGCCTATGAGCGTCTGTTACTGGATGTGGTGCGCGGCAATCAAACCCTGTTCATGCGCCGCGACGAGGTTGAAGCTGCTTGGAAATGGATTGATCCCATCTTTGAAGCCTGGAACGAGACCAACCAACCAGTACGCAATTACACCGCGGGAACCTGGGGCCCAAGCCAGGCCATCGCACTGATCGAACGCGATGGCCGCACCTGGAACGACGGAGACGAATGATGGCGGCGCGCCAGTTCCTCGAATTCGCCTCCAGAGATGAGCTCGCGGAGGTTCTTTCCGACCGCATCGCTGAGCTCCTCGATCTCGATTTCACCAGCGGAGCCTTCGCTTCGATTGCGATGTCCGGCGGATCGACACCCAAGCGCATGCTCGAACGGCTTGGCAAAAAGCTGGGTGACAACCGAGAGATGATCTACTTCGCCTTGGTCGACGAACGTTTCGTTCCCGCCAGCGACGAGCGCAGCAATGAGCGCATGATCCGCAACCAATTGGGTCTGGCCGATCATCCAGACATAGAGTTTCTGTCACTTTTTGCCGAGGGACAGAACGCTGCAGAAGTGGCCCATCAGGCGCATGAAAAACTGCTTGAGGATGAAGAACTGCCGTTTGATGTCGTAACTCTGGGCATGGGAACAGATGGCCACACGGCATCCTTCTTCCCCGGTGGTGACAATCTGGCAAGCGCCACCAATCCAAAAATCGAAAACCTGTTTCTGCCCATGCTGGCGCCTGGTGCTCAAGAACCGCGCATCACCATGACTTTGCCACCGATTGTATCGGCCAAGACCTTGGTGCTGCATATCGAGGGTGACGAGAAACGCCAGGTTTATGAAAAGGCGTTGGAAGACGGTCCAGCTGACGAACTGCCAGTCCGACATATCCTGCGTCACCCAGACGTCAATCTTCAGGTCTATTGGGCGCCCTGAGAGTCGCTGGTCGACTTCGACCTGAACGAACAAAACAAAAGGTATGAAGGCTTGTCATGACAATCGCCGCTATCACCGCTGTTACAGAACGCATTATTGAACGCAGTAAACCGAGCCGGGAAGCTTATCTGGATCGTGTTCGATCCGCTGCNGAATCCGGTCCGCACCGGTCCGCTTTGAGCTGCACCAATCTGGTGCACGGATTTGCCGCCTGTAGTTCCGGTGACAAATCGGCGCTTGCCGGAGACGTGGTGCCCAATCTGGCCATCATCACCTCTTTCAACGACATGCTGTCGGCGCACCAGCCGTTTGAAACCTATCCTGAGCAAATCAAGGCAGCAGCCCGCGAAGCCGGAGGCGTGGCACAGGTTGCATCCGGCGTCCCGGCGATGTGCGACGGTGTCACCCAGGGTCAAAAAGGCATGGAACTGTCGTTATTCTCGCGCGACATCATCGCCATGGCGACGGCCGTCGGCCTGTCTCACAACATGTTTGACGCGGCGCTATACCTGGGCGTTTGCGATAAGATCGTGCCAGGCCTGATGATCGGCGCCCTGACCTTTGGCCACCTGCCCGCCGTCTTCGTCCCGGCAGGCCCCATGCCGTCCGGCTTGCCGAACAGCGAAAAGGTCAAGGTACGGCAGCTCTATGCGGAAGGAAAGGTTGGACGCGATGCCTTGATGGAAGCGGAGAGCGCCTCCTACCATTCGCCGGGCACCTGCACGTTCTACGGCACGGCCAATTCAAACCAAATGTTGATGGAGTTTATGGGCCTGCACCTGCCGGGCTCGAGTTTCATCAATCCTGGCACGCCACTGCGGGATGCTCTGACGGAAGAAGCAACCCGTCGTGCTCTGCAGATAACCAGTCTTGGCAACGAGTTCACGCCCGTTGGCGAAATGATCGACGAAAAGGCGATCGTCAACGCGGTAATCGGCCTGCACACCACCGGCGGCTCGACCAATCATGTACTGCACCTGGTCGCCATCGCCAAAGCGGCAGGCATTGTCCTCACCCTGGAAGACATGGGTGAGTTGGCGGAATGCACGCCGTTGCTGGCGCGGGTCTACCCCAATGGCATGGCCGATGTGAACCAGTTCCACGCCGCTGGCGGTCTGCCCTATGTGATCGGAGAACTGCTGCGGGCTGGTCATTTGCATGAGGACGTCATGACGATCTCTGGCAAGGGGCTTGCCAATCAGGCAAAGGAACCCAAGCTGCTCGACGGCAAGCTGGTCTGGGAAGACGCTCCCAAAAAGCCGGCCAACGAAAAAGTTTTGTCGACCGCCGATGCGCCGTTTTCAAAAGACGGTGGCCTGAAGGTCCTCAACGGTAATATCGGGCGCGCCGTCATCAAGATCTCGGCCGTACGCCCCCAGCATCATGTCATTGAAGCGCCGGTGCGCATCTTTGAAACGCAAAACGGCATTCGCGAGGCGTTTGAGGCCGACGAACTGAACATGGACGTGATTGCTGTATGTCGCTTCCAGGGCCCCCGTTCCAACGGCATGCCCGAACTGCACAAGCTGACACCACCTCTCGGCGTGCTTCAGGATCGCGGCTACAAGGTGGCTCTGATTACCGATGGTCGCATGTCGGGCGCTTCCGGCAAGGTGCCCGCGGCAATCCATGTCTCACCGGAAGCTGTCGACGGCGGCGGTATCGCCAAGCTTCGCGACGGGGACATGGTCCGCCTTGACGCCACCACAGGCGAACTGACAGCCCTGGTTGACGAAGAGGAATGGGCCAACCGGGAATTGGCAACGGCCGATTTGAGCGGAAATCAGTTTGGCATGGGTGTCGAACTGCTCACTGCAATGCGGGCCAATGTGAGTTCTGCAGATACCGGCGCGAGCGTGATCTGAGTGCAGTTTCACGCTTCCACTCCAGAACAGACATTCAAAATGCGTTTTTGAGTTCACATTTTTTCACGTTGGACGCAAAAACCGCAGCTGACCCTTGCATTTTGCGTCAATGTGGCGTCAAAACGCATCGCGTCTCGAAGCAACGCTGAATGTTTCGTTCTGATGGATAATTCATGGAAAGCCTGGGTCTGACGGTGGAAATGGTCGCGGTTTTGAGCTTGCTCGCCGTCACCGTAATTCTATTTGTTACTGAAATTGTGCGCGTTGATGTCACCGCCATCATCGTACTGGTGGCCTTGGGTCTGCTCAGCTACACGCCAGGGCTTGAATCATTGGGCAGTCCAGGTGCGCTCTTCGACGGCTTTTCCTCCAATGCGGTGATTTCCATCATGGCGGTGATGATCATTGGCGCCGGGCTGGACAAGACCGGCGTGATGTCGGCGGTCACGGCCGTCATCCTACGCATAGGTGGCGAAACCGAAGAGCGCATCATTCCTATCGTCTCCTCAACCGTCGGCGTGATCTCCTCCTTCATGCAGAACGTCGGCGCTGCCGCCCTGTTCCTGCCGGTGGTCTCGCGTATTTCTTCGCGCACGGAAATTCCACTGTCGCGGCTGCTGATGCCAATGGGCTTCTGCGCCATTTTGGGCGGCACCATGACGATGGTCGGCTCGTCGCCGCTTATCCTGTTGAACGATCTGATGGCCAGCGCCAACCGCAACCTGCCGGCTGATGCGCAGATGCAGCCATTTGAATTGTTTTCGGTCACCCCCATCGGAATCACTTTGGTGGTAACCGGCATTCTTTATTTCATCCTGTTTGGACGCTTCCTGCTTCCCGGTGCGCGGGAAAATGGTCCAACCGCCGCGGATATGCGTGCTGAATATGTCAGCCGCCTCTATGGTCTCGATTCCGGTTACACCGAATTGAGTGTACCCGAAGATTCGCCGTTGGCAGGTCGCACGCTTCTGGACATCCACTCCGAGTTCAACATCTATGTCATCGCGCTGCATGCCGACAACAAGAGCCATTTGGCTCCTGTTGTTCTCGACACTTTGCACGTTCCCTGTCGTCTCGCCGTCATGGGTCAACCGAGCGCCATTCGTCGTTTTGCCGTTCAGAACGACCTGATCATCCATCCACGCATCGACAAATTCGCCCGCGATCTCGCACCGCATCGCTGCGGTATCGCCGAAATCGTCATCCCGCCGGACTCATCGATGATCGGAAAGTCCGCACGTGGTGTGCGCGCCCGCGAGATCTATGGTTTCTCACTGCTTGCAATCTATCGTGGTGAAGAAGTCCTCAGCCACATCTCCACCGACGAGCACGAACCGACAGTTATCGGCTTTGAACCCTTACACGCCGGTGACACGATTTTGGTGCATACCTCCTGGCGCAGCCTGAGCGCGCTGCAGTCAAACCGTGATTTCGTCATCGTGACCAGTGACTATCCCAAGGAAGAATTGCGTCCAAAAAAGTTGGGCTGGGCCTTGCTGTTCTTCTGCATATCCCTCGGCATGATCCTGTTCACCGACATTCTTCTATCACTGTGCCTGCTGACGGGCGCGGCGGGCATGATTGTCAGCCGCGTATTGCGCATTGACGAGGCCTATGCGGCTGTCGGCTGGAATACGGTATTCTTGCTAGCCAGTCTGATACCGTTGGGCATCGCTGTGCAAAACACCGGCACCGCAGAATGGATTGCCAATGGCATTCTGTCGGCGTTGGAAGGGGTGCCCATATGGGGGCTGCAGGTAGGGGTTGCGGTTCTTGCCACGGTGTTCACACTGATCATGTCAAACGTCGGCGCGACGGTTTTGTTGGTCCCACTGGCCGTCAGCATCGCCATTGCGGCGGGCGGAGATCCGGCGATATTTGCCCTGACCGTGGCGATTTCAACGTCCAACTCGTTTTTGATCCCGACCCATCAGGTGAATGCGTTGATCATGGGTCCAGCTGGCTACGCCGTGAAGGATTTTATGCGCGCAGGCGTCGGCATGACTGTCCTGTTCCTGGTCGTCTCCATCACAATGATGAACGTGATCTTCTAACGCGGCAGATTCTTAGCCGCGCCTCAGGATCGTGACACCGCCGGGTTCCAGCGTTGCTTCACCCACGACGATCTCATCACCCGAACCGATCAGATGGCTCGCATCACGTTGCTTGTGCGCATAGTTGACGATGGTGCGCAAGTTACCGCGATCGCGAATGCGCAGATCTTCGCCGGTTTCCAGAATCGCCAGCCCAGCATTTTTCAACTCGGTCTGCACCACATGCTTCAGCAACTGCTCGTTCGGCCAGCCGGCAATATAGGACGCCTTCTGCGCCGCCACATAGGCCGGCGTGCCCGATGATGTCCTGAGTTGCACGTCTGCAGTCGTATCGGCTTCGACATGCTCAAACCAGCGCAGGAACGCGCCCTGCTCTTCTACCGGTTCGACAATCCCGGAGCGCAGACTTTCAGTCCGGAGGACTTTCAGATTGACCAGGTCCTGCAACTGACCAGGGGCCAAATTGGCAGGTATCTGATGTGCCGGTGTACGTGATCCGCTACGCGGACCAAACAGGAACCGTGCACCACTGTTGCGGGCGCGCGCCACGAAGTCATCATCCAGCATCAACAAATGCGGCACGACAACAAGATCATAGCCATCGAAATCGCTACTGGGCGCAACAATGTCGATGTTTTGTCCAGCCCGACGCAATTCGCCATACCAATCAAGCGCAATGCGGAAACCGTCATAGTCCTCACCTTGTGGTTGAATTTCAGTGGCCCACTGCGATGGATAATCGAACACCAGGGCAACACGGGATTGTCGGGATTCGAGGTCGGCGGCGCCGTCGCCGAGTTTCTTTAGTTCACCGGCAACCTGCTGAGCCTCCTCATAGGCCAGATCGGCGCTGCCATCGGGCCGGTTCAAGGCGGCATGGAACTGCTCTTGCGCAAATGGTGCTTGGCGCCACCGGAAATAGCTCACCACCTCGGCTCCATGAGCAAAAGCTTCATGGCTCCACAGGCGCACCATGCCCTTGTGAGGTGCCGGATTCCACGGCGCCCAGTTCACCGGACCCGGTTGCTGTTCCATGACCCACATGCGTCCCTGACCGCATCCCCGATACAGATCGTGATGGAAGGCCTGAAAGTCGGGATCGCCGGCGCGCAGATACCAGTTCTTCCAGGCATCATCGCGGCCAAAACGTTCCAGATTACCCAGCGGATATGAATCCCAGGAGGCCACATCGAGATCGGCGCCCACATCGAAGTGGTCGAACTCCAAGAACTTGCCCATGAAATTGTGGATCAGGTCGCGGCCCGGTGCCAGCCGACGCAACACATCCACCTGCAGACGGTTGAACTCCACCACCTGGTCGGAAGAATAACGGCGGAAGTCCAATACGTGAGACGGATTGGGTTCAGTGACCGTCAGGTTGGGCAGTTCCACCTCATTGAAGTCGCTGACCTCCATCGACCAGAAGACATTGCCCCAGGCCCGGTTAAGCGCATCGGGCGATTGGTACTTCTGCGCCAGCCAGTCGCGAAAGCCAATGCACGCGGCATCGGAGTAGCTCAGCGTGGTGTCGTGACAACCATATTCGTTGTCAATCTGCCAGGCCGCCACAAAAGGGTTTTCGCCATATCGTTTGGCCAATATTTCAGCAATGCGGACACATTCGCGCCGATACCCCTTATGGGAAAAATCGTAGTGACGGCGCGACCCCCATTTGCGTGGATTACCGTTGGCCTCAATGGCCACCATGTCCGGCATTTCTTCGACCAACCATTTCGGCGGTGTCGCGGAAGGCGTGCACATGACCACATTCAGTCCGGCATTGCCGAGAATCTCAATGGCACGATCCAGCCACTCAAAATCGAACCGATCACGAGCCGGCTCGAAACGCGACCAGGCAAATTCGGCAATGCGGACATATTTTAGTCCACATGTGACCATGCGGCGGGCGTCTTCTGCCCACATGTCCTCGGACCAGTGTTCCGGGTAGTAGCAGACACCAAGGGAGGGAGAAATCTTGCTCATGGATGCATCACAAAACAACGGGTCGGGGAAGAACAGTTCGACGCCCGACACTGGGTAACAAAACGCTTACGCGGCGAGACGCGCTATTTCACCTTTGGTGGAAAAAATGCAAGTCCAATTTTTTGGCTAGATGCGTTTTCCGTCCGTTCCAAACAACATGGCTGTGGTTGGATCGATACCCACGGCGGCGACTTCTCCATCTTTGACAGAGGAATGTCCCTTCTGCTCAACCGTCAGCGGCACTTCGCCACCGATGTCGAGATACAGGAACGAGTTGCCGCCAAGTTGCTCAACAACTGTTGTTGGTGCCTTGAACTTTGCCTTGGCGCCCTGCGCTTCGACAAAATGTTCTGGGCGGATCCCAACGCGGACGCTTTCTCCCTTTTCGGGCGAACGGTCACGGGTGGCGACATCTATTTTCACATCTCCAATGGACGGAATGGAAACCTTGGCAGATCCCTTCTTCGAGCTGACCACATCGGCATTTAGGAAGTTCATCCGCGGCGAACCGATGAAACCGGCAACAAACTCGTTGTCGGGATTATCGTAAAGCTCCAGTGGCGAGCCGTATTGCTCGACAATGCCCGCGCGCAGCACCACGATCTTGTCCGCCAATGTCATGGCTTCGGTTTGGTCGTGGGTCACGTAGATCATTGTCGAATCGAGATCATTGTGCAGTTTGGCGATTTCCAGGCGCATCTGGACACGCAGTTCGGCGTCCAGGTTGGAAAGCGGTTCGTCGAACAGGAATACCTTGGGCTCGCGTACGATCGAACGGCCAATTGCCACGCGCTGACGCTGACCACCTGACATGGCGGCAGGTTTACGATCCAGCAGCGGTCCCAGTTCCAGAATTTTTGCAGCTTTCTGAACCCGCTCGTCGATTTCTTTTGGATCGGCACCGTTCATTTTCAAACCGAACGCCATGTTGTCATAAACGGTCATGTGTGGATAAAGCGCATAGGACTGGAAGACCATCGCAACGCCGCGTTCCGAGGGTTCCACATTCGTCACGTCGGCATCACCAATCTCAATGGTGCCGGAGGTTGTGTCTTCCAAACCGGAGACCAAACGCAACAATGTGGACTTGCCACACCCGGATGGACCCACAAAAACGACAAAGTCGCCGTCATCGATATCAAGATCGACTCCGTGGATGACGTGAACGTCTCCAAAAGATTTCTTCACATTGGTCAGTTTTACGCCAGCCATTTATACCTCCCGGTTAACTACTCTTGATGCCGCATCGCAAAGTCCGCATGACGACGCAGCGTGTTCGATTGATCCTTTTGATTCACTCCTGAGATCTGGGTCCCAGTCGTGCCTCCATGTCACGTTCAATGGCGCGTGCTGCCTGCAAGACAAGCACCTGCCAATTCTCAATATCATCGTCGGCAATTCTGAACGCCGGTGCGGTCACCGATACGCCAGCAATGATGCCCTGTTTGTCGTCGCTGAGCCCTGCCGCAACACATCGAATGCCCGGCTCATGCTCTTCGCGGTCGTGCGAGATACCGGTTTGCCGGATCTCTTCGATTTCAGCCAAAAGTAATTTTGGCGTATGCAAGGTCGTTGGCGTGTGGCGGAAATACTCAAACTGGTCCGCGCGCTTTGCACATTCCTCTGCCGGCAACCGCGCCAACATGGCCTTGCCAACTCCGGTGCAATAAAGCGGAGACGCATTGCCGACTTGCGAATGCATGCGCACGGTTTGCTTGGATTCAATTTTGTCCAGATAGATAACTTCAAGCCCGCTCATCAGTCCCAAATGCACGGTCTCACCGGTAGCTTCATGCAATTGTCTGATGTGGGGTTCAGCAAGCAACCGAAAGGTGTTTCCCGACCAGGCGCGTGCCGCCAATTTCAACAGCCGCAGCCCCGGCACGTAGGAATGATCGGGGTTGACCGCGACCAGACCTTCGGCAACCAGATTGGAAATCTGTCGATGCAAAGTGCCCCGCGGTTGGTCGATCTGCCCCAGCAGATCGGTAAACCGGGGCGGCTTCTCGGACAGGGCAATCACATCAAGCACGTCGAGGGCTTTGCCCAGTGTGCCTGATTCAGGCTTGCGTCGAGAGGGTGCTGTAGCGGCAGCATTGGACGGGCTTTGCGCCCGTTCATCCGCCTGTTCAGCCAATTCGTCCACTCGGTCCACGAAACACACCTTATTGTTGGGTCAGATTGCAATCTGCCGCTTGACAAGCGCGCAGTCTAGTCAAATAATTCTAAATAGTCAAATTGAGTTCCAAATAACGGAACTCTGTATGACCGATTAATCGCACCCATCCGGCTTGCATGGTTGGGGGCGATGTTAGATTGTAATGGTCTTTGCTGAACACCAATCGGGGTTCAGTTTCCGGTTTTGAGTAAGAAGCCGGGTCACTCATTGGGAGGAAATCTTATGTACAAGTCGCTCATCAGAGCTACAGCCGCAGCTAGTGCTGCTGCCCTTCTGGCCACCTCGGCCTGGGCTAGCGATCTCGTCGTCACTTTCGACGACCTGAACCCAGCCCCAAAAAAGGCTTTTGAAGACGCCGTTGAAGCATTCAAAAAAGCCAACCCAGACATCAACGTCACCGTCAACATCACAGACCGTGAGGCTCACAAGAGCTCCATCCGTAACGCTCTTCTGAACGACGCCCCTGACGTCATCACGTGGTATCCAGGCAACCGCATGGGCCCATTCGTAGATGCGGGTCTGTTCATGGACATTTCTGACATGTGGGCCAGCGATCCGAACCTGTCCAGCAAGTTCAATGCGATCAAGGCAACCATGACACGTGACGGTAAGCAGTGGGGCGTGCCTTACTCTTACTATCAGTGGGGTGTTTATTACCGCAAAGACATCTTCGACAAACTGGGTCTGGCTGAGCCAAAGACCT
The DNA here is from genome assembly GCA_013214695.1 of Rhizobiaceae bacterium. Classification (GTDB taxonomy): domain Bacteria; phylum Pseudomonadota; class Alphaproteobacteria; order Rhizobiales; family Rhizobiaceae; genus Pseudahrensia. The sequence continues at coordinate 10,986 of JABSRX010000132.1, forward strand.
GGGACGAAATGCTCGGCGCTTGCGACAAGCTGACAGAAGCCGGCGTGACACCGTTCACCATCGGCACCAAGTACCTTTGGACTGCGGCTGGCGTATTCGATTACCTGAACCTGCGCACAAACGGTTATGACGTTCACAACGACCTGACCGCTGGCAAGATCAAGTATACCGATCCACGTATCCGCAAGACTTTCGACAATTGGAAGGTCATGCTGGAGCGTTGCTCCCCGGTCAAAAACCACGCCACAATGTCTTGGCAGGACGCGATTGCACCATTTGCCAACGGTGATGCTGCAATGTACGTCATGGGTAACTTCTCGGTTGCTGGTTATAAGGACGCTGGTCTGACTGAAGATCAGATCGACTTCTTCCAGTTCCCAGAAATCACACCTGGCCTGGCGCGTGCTGAAGAAGCACCTGCTGACGCTTTCTTCATCGCTTCCAAAGCGAAAAACGTAGAAAACGCCAAGAAGTTCATGGCCTTCATCGCTCAGCCTGACATCCAGGGCGAGTGGAACAAGGCAATCGGTCAGCTGCCTCCGAACTCGGACGCTGCAATCAACAAGGACGACAAGTTCATCGTTGAAGGTATGGCCACATTGTCGACAGCTTCCGGTCTGGCTCAGTTCTACGACCGTGACGCACCTGCCGCCATGGCGAAAGCCGGTATGGAAGGCTTCCAGAAGTTCATGCTGGATCCATCCACTCTGGATGAAGTCCTGGCGAACCTGGATAAGGTTCAGAGCGAAGTTTACTAAGAGCTTCCTCAAGTTCCGCGGGCGGCCGGCAGGCCGCCCGCACTCATTCCACCACTCCCCTTCGTTGGGGAAGCGGAATACAGCAGCATTGCAGGCCGCCAACATGGCGATCTGCCGCAACCTGCTCATAAACAAATAATTTGCCAAAGATCGGAGCCACCATGACCGTATCCGAACATGCAAACTCCCGATACGACACCTCAATGCCGAAGGTCGCCATGGGCTGCGCCGCGGCCGTGGTTGCTCTGTTGGTGATGTTTTCCATCGATGTCACGTGGGTTACCGAAAACTTTGGCTACGAGAAACGCACCGATGCACGGGTTCCGACCTTCTTCATCCGGATGCTGTTTCTGATTGGCATGCTGGCTGGCGCCTTCGTCGCCTTCACCAACCTGTCCTATTACAAGCGAAATCGGGTCGCGCTTGCGCCATGGTTGTTCCTCTCGGTCGGCCTGGCCTTCTTCCTGATCTACGTCATCATTCCGATCTTTCAGTCCATCTCCTACTCCTTCACCAAGTGGAACGGACTTTACGATGTAACCGGCACCTGGACAGGCGAGTGGGTGGGTTTTGAAAATTACCGGATCCTGTTTGGCGATCCCAACTTCTACACATCGCTGTACAACAATGTCCTGTGGCTGCTGCTGTTTATGCTGGCCATTCCAATTGGCCTAGGTATCGCCCTGTTTCTCAATCAGACCGTAACCGGCATTCGCATCTACAAATCGATGTTCTTCTTCCCGTTTGTGATCTCACAGGTGGTTGTGGGGCTGATCTTTTCCTGGGCCTACAACCCTGAATTTGGTCTGCTGAGTGAAATCTGGGGCTGGTTCTTCTGCGAACAGAAGATCAACATCGTTGGCAACATAACCACCAGTTGTTCGGTGGATCCGCCTTCGATCCTGGGTGAAGCCAAATATGCGACCTACGGCATCATCGCCGCCGGTCTGTGGCCTCAGATCGCCTACTGCATGATCCTTTATCTCACCGGTTTGAACAACGTGTCACCGGACCAGGTTGAAGCCGGCCGTCTGGATGGCGCTAAGGGCTGGAAGATGCTGCGTCATGTGATCCTGCCGCAGTTGCGCCCTGCTACATTCATTGCCGTCGTTGTGACGGTCATCGGCGCGCTGCGCTCGTTCGACATGATCGCTACCATGACCCAAGGCGGACCCTTCGGTTCCACCAACGTGTTGGCCTATTACATGTTCGATCAGGCGGTTGGAGAAGGCGTCGGTCGCTACGGCTATGGTTCATCGATTGCGACGATCCTGTTCTTCATCATGTTGATCTACATCAGTTACTTCCTGTGGCGTATGTACCAGGACGAAAAGGCGGAGCGTTAAGATGTTTCCAGCACCTATTGAAAAATCCAGCGCCGCAACCCAAACCGCCTACAAGGTTGCATTGCCTATCGCATTGCTAATCTGGCTGTTGCCACTGATCGCCATCTTCTTGACGTCGATCCGTCCCGCTTCCGACATCAACACGGGCAATGTGTTTGGCATCCCCAGCGAGTTTAATCTGATCGAAAACTATTCAACCGTTTTCGCCCAGACTGACGCATGGAACTACATGCTCAACACGCTGATCATCACACTGCCCACCATGGTGGTGGCTGTAGCTCTGGCCTGCCTCACCGGCTACGCGCTGGCGATCTATCGTTTCAAGTCGGCCTTGCCGATCTTCTTCATTTTCGTCGCCGGTAACTTCGTCCCGTTCCAGATTCTGATGCTGCCGGTGATCGACCTGTCCAACCGTCTTGAAATCTACAATACGGTTCCGGGTCTGGTGATGTTCCACGCGGCTTTCCAGACTGGGTTCTGTACCCTGTTCATGCGTAATTTCATGAAGGCCCTGCCCTTTGAGTTGATCGAATCAGCACGCATCGAAGGGGTCGGCGAGTTCCGGATTTTCTGGCACCTTGTGCTGCCATTGGTGCGCCCGGCGATTGCCGCTCTGGCCGTGCTGATCTTCACCTTCATCTGGAATGACTTCTTCTGGGCCACCGTCATGATTCAGGATGACGCATCGCTGCCGATCACCGTTGGCGTCCGTTCCCTGAACGGCGAGTTCGTCCAACAGTGGCAACTGGTTTCTGCCGCGTCGCTCCTGGCGGCGGTACCACCAGTGATCATGTTCTTCCTTATGCAAAAACACTTCATCGCCGGGCTGACGCTTGGGGCGACGAAGGGATAGTTCTTTTTGGAGGCCTCGTTGGGCATTGTTCATACCCACCGTCTCGATTCACAGGCGGCAACGATACTCTTTGGCTGGACCGATGGTGTTCCCGAAATAATCTATTTCGGGACGCCGATTGCGGCGGACCTCGATGTTGAGCTGTTCGCCCGATCACGGTCACGACCACAGGGCTTCGCAACCCTGGATGACAGCGCCCCGGTCTCCATGCAGCCGGAAATTTCACGTGGCTTTATGGGCCATCCGGGACTGATCGCCCACCGCACTGATACGGACCACGCTGGCTGGGCCGGTCTCTTCTTGTATTCCCAAACGGAAGAGATTGACGACGGTGTGGTCTTTCGCTGCCTGGATGAGCACCGCCAGTTGGAGTTGGAGATCAGCTGCAGGCTTTGTCCTGTCTCTAGCGTTGCCGTATTCAAGTCTCGGTTGAAAAATGTCGGCAATAATCTCTGCATTGTCGACTGGATGAGTGCGCCGGTTTTGCCGATTCCCCAGGCCTTATCCGAGTATTTTCACTTTCATGGCCGTTGGTGCGCTGAGTTCACGATTGACCGTCGTTCGGTGCCGATGGGTTTGGTCAAAGCGGAAAACCGCCGCGGACGCACCAGCCACGAAGCCTTTCCGGGCACCATCATGCTGGCACCGACCACTGACGAGGAATCCGGAAAGTGTCTGGGCGTGCATCTCGGCTGGAGCGGCAACCATCGCATGGTGCTGGAACGACTGACCACCGGGGAATGTCAGCTGCAGATGGGTGTTTTGCATTTCTCCCGCGAGGGCAATCTCCCGCCGGGCGAAACGCTGGAATCGCCAGAGCTATTCGTCGCCCAGTCGGACCATGGGCTCAACGATATGAGCCAGAAATTCCATACCTACATTCGCGAGAACATTCTGAAGTTCCCCGATGCGAACAAACCAC
>JABSRX010000133.1 GCA_013214695.1 Rhizobiaceae bacterium
CTCCTGTCTTCAAAAGGATCAGTCTAAACGACCAACCCTCACTGAGGGGGAGCAGTCGGTCCATCCCATTAGCAGACAGTTATGAGTAACGCTTTGATGGTGGCTAAATGCCCTCAACAGACGTCCTAGGCAATTCCCTAAAATTCTACTTGGGGTCCAAAATCACCAATGTCGGGACAAATTCATTGCTGGAAATTTTGCTGGTTGGATTTTGTAAAATGTTCGGGCGGCTCGCATCAAAATGCTGCAGCTGCGCCGCCACCGTATTGATACGGCATAGGCAGAAGCTGAAATCAAACGTTATTTCACGCTATCCCCCTATGCTGGATCAATACTCAAGCTAAACAGTATGGCCATCGGTTGAATTTTCCAGATTTAGCGACCTCTTGACGTTTATGACCGCTTCAGATCTGGTGGGACTGCCTCTTTGGCTAACATCGAAACCGCTTCTTCCAGTCCATAGGACATCTGATCCTTGGAACCCAGTCTTCGCATGTTGACGGAAACCCCTTCTGCCTCACGCATGCCGCAAACGAGGATCACCGGTACTTTAGCAAGCGAATGCTCCCGTACTTTATAATTTATCTTTTCATTGCGGATATCTGCTTCAGCTGACAAGCCTGCTTTTTTAAGGGCGGCAACTACATTTTCGACGTAAGAATTTGCGTCCGTCGTAATTGAGGCAACGACAACCTGCACAGGCGCTAGCCAAAGTGGGAATTGGCCAGCATAGTTCTCCATCAGGATGCCCATAAAGCGTTCCAACGAGCCACAAACTGCCCTGTGGATCATTACCGGCTGCTTTTTCTCATTGTCCGCATCAATATAAAAAATCCCGAAGCGTTCTGGGAGATTAAAGTCAATCTGCGTTGTTCCCATCTGCCACTCGCGACCAATTGCATCCTTGAGGGTGTACTCGAATTTAGGTCCGTAAAAAGTCCCTTCGCCTTCATTTATGCCAATTTTGATGCGGCCGTCGGATTCGGCTGCCATTCTGTTAAGTACCTTCCTAAGAATGTCTTCTGCATGGTCCCACATGGCATCAGTTCCGACACGCTTTTCTGGGCGAGTTGCCAGCTTTACCAGTACTTCGGAAAAGCCGAAGTCCTTATAAACCGACATCATCAAATCGTTGATGCGTAAGCACTCAGCCTCCAAATGATCCTCTGTGCAAAAGACATGCGCATCGTCCTGTGTAAACGCGCGAACTCGTAACAAGCCGTGTAGGGCACCGGACGGTTCGTATCGATGTACGGTGCCAAATTCGGCCATCCGAACTGGCAGGTCCCGGTAAGATTTCAACCCATGCTTATATATTTTTATGTGCCCGGGGCAGTTCATTGGCTTGATGGCAAACTCACGATCATCCTCTGTGACCGTGGTGAACATGTTTTCACGATACCAGCCCCAATGTCCGGATTGTTCCCAAAGGGCCTTGTCCAGAATCTGAGGTGTATTAACCTCTTCATAGACCCCCTCCAAACGCCGACGCATGTAATTGACCAGTTTCTGGAACATCTTCCAGCCCTTGGCATGCCAAAAAACAACGCCGGGTCCTTCTTCCTGAAAATGGAAGAGACCCATTTCACGACCCAATTTGCGATGATCACGTTTTTCGGCCTCTTCGCGCATCACCAGATAGTCTTGCAACTGTTTTGCATCAGCCCAGGCCGTACCATAAATACGGCTCAACATTGCGTTTTTGGCATCACCGCGCCAATAGGCACCAGCCACGCTCATCAGCTTGAACGCACTGCCCACATCGCCAGTTGAACGCATATGTGGACCACGACAGAGGTCCATCCATTCCCCCTGTTTGTATATTTTCAAGCTTTCGCCCTCTGGGATGGCGTCAACTAGTTCAACCTTGTAGTCTTCGCCCATCTTTTCGAAGTGTGCCCTTGCATCATCGCGTGACCATACTTCTTTGGTGAAAGGTGCATTGCGGGCAATGATCTCCCGCATCTTCTTTTCAATAACCGGGAGGTCTTCTGGCTTAAATGGCTCGTTTCTAGCAAAATCGTAGTAAAATCCGTTTTCGATTATCGGACCGATTGTTACTTGAGTCTCCGGCCACAATTCCTGCACGGCTTCTGCCATTACATGAGCAGCATCATGCCGGATCAGGTCCAGCGCCTGATCGTCAGTGCGGGTGACTAGTTCGATATTTCCATCTGTATCAATAGGATCGGCCAGGTCGTGCAATTCACCATCGAACACATAGGCGACGGATTTCTTTGCAAGGGATTTGGCGATCGACTCTGCAACTTCACCACCGGTCGTGCCAGACGAGTATTCACGTTTATTGCCGTCGGGAAATGTAAGGGTGATTGCTTGGGCCATGGGCGTGTCTCCTATCCAGTCCCGCACACCGGCGCGGGTGGTTAATCGAAGGGTTGTTTTCAGTTGCCCGGCTTAGGAGATTTGTGAAGTGAAGGCAAGGCAAAGACGTTTGACCTGCCGACAGCTTTTGTCTGACCACAAAATGTTGAGTTATTCCCATCTGAAGATCCCTCCTTTGGCTTTCGACGCACTCTGGATAGCGGCATGAATTGCCTTGTGAACTCGCGCCAAAACCACCGCTTTAGGAAGTCTATTGTTTATGCGATGCCGGACCCTCTAAAAGCTCTATATGATTGGTGGGAGACTCCTTCACCGGATTGGCTAAATGATCACTCAATTCCTGTTTCAAGTAAGCAGCCATGTGAACAGATTCGGTGAAACGCAGCAGAGCACGTTTCTCGAAAGTTTATATAAACCGAGGTTTCTTCCTGGAAGAGCCCACTTGAGATCCGCCACTTTCAATTGAGTTTGGCGCTCACAGCCTTGTACCGCCATTCAAAACATATTGTAAATACAGCAATCCAAAGCTGCGGAAACACAGTCATGGACTTCATTTCCGATGTCCTGGTGGCGCATAGAACGAAGCGAACTTTGACGCCGAAGGTCGTTTACAGGCTTTTAGCAAAAATTTGACATATTTGACCATAGAACCAGTCCAAAGGACCGTAGGGGAAGCTGCGCACACCACCATGATCTTTGCAAGCGAGACCGAAATCATCAAAGCTTGCGTCATCGTAGACTTGCCAGATCCGGTCCCATCCAGAGGGGGCTGACGAAAGCGAGCTCTGAGATTTGGGTAAGTCCAACTTAAATACAATCGTGGAGAGCTTTCGTTCCCATATTTGCCCACGCCCAATTGGCCCACTCCTCATTGAATATAGCATGGGCGTCTGGAAGCAGAATCGTTCACGCCAGCAACCCTCCTGCTGTTGCCCCAACTGCACACAGCTCTAAGTGACTTTCGAGAGCACATTGGCCTAGAGGGCGAAACGTTGACGGTATGAGTGAAGGTTGTTACCCAACCAACACTGCTGGTTTTTATCCGCTTTCCACTGGCGCAATCACATTCCTCATGAGGCGGAAAGGAAAAGTGAATGTATGCCTGAAATCCTTCTCAAAAATGCCGACACAATCTTGACGATGGACGATGAGCGCCGAGAACTCGTCCATGCAGATNTGCGGATGGCCAACGGGGTAGTTGTAGAAATTGGGGATGGCCTCGAAAGCGAGGGAGAGATACACGATTTGCGCGGCTGTGTGGTCACGCCGGGTTTGGTGAACACACATCANCATCTGTACCAATCGCTTACAAANGCGGTGCCAGGTGGCCAGAACGCTCTCTTGTTCGGCTGGCTCAAGACGCTTTATCCAATCTGGGCGTGCTTCGGACCTGAAGAGATTTTTGTCTCAGCTCAGATAGGGCTGGCCGAGCTAGCATTATCGGGCTGTACGCTTAGTTCTGACCACTTGTATCTTTATCCCAATGGTTCGCGTCTTGATGACACGATTGATGCGGCTCGAGAGATTGGCTTACGCTTTCATCCCACCCGCGGTTCGATGAGCATCGGTGCAAGTGACGGTGGACTTCCACCTGATAGCATTGTTGAACGCGAAGCTCACATTCTTGAGGATTCCATTCGTGTGGTCGACGCTTTCCATGACTCCTCCGAAGGTGCAATGGTTCGGGTCGGCTTGGCCCCATGCTCGCCATTCTCCGTCAGCCGTGACCTAATGCGTGACTCTGCATTGTTGGCGAGAGACAAGGGTGTGATGCTGCATACCCATCTTGCCGAGAACGATGAAGACATCGCCTATTCTCTAGAAATGTTCGGCTGTCGTCCTGGCCAGTATGCGGAGGATTTGGGATGGACCGGATCGGATGTATGGCACGCCCATTGCGTCAAGCTGGACGATTCTGAAGTCGATCTGTTTGCGAGAAGCGGAACCGGTGTTGCGCACTGTCCCGGTTCAAATACCAGATTAGGCAGTGGTATTGCACCCATCCGTAACATGCGGGATACGGGCGTCAAAGTTGCGCTGGGCGTAGATGGATCTGCAAGCAACGACTCCGGTAACCTCATTATGGAAGCACGCCTTTCGATGCTTTTGCAACGCGTGGCAAAGAGTGCGAATGCGATGCCAGTGCGTGAAATGCTTGAAATTGCCACGCGCGGCGGCGCCGACGTTCTCAACCGCCCTGATTGTGGCCGGCTTGCCGTTGGAAAACGCGCAGATATTGCGGTTTGGGATGTCTCTGGTGTAGAGAGCGCTGGTAGTTGGGATCCTGCGGCAATGCTGCTGGCGGGGCCATCACAGGTCAAACATTCTTTCGTGGAAGGTCGCCAGATAATCCGAGACGGTAAGGTAGTTACTATCGATCTGGATAAGACAATTGAGCATCAAAACCGGCTGGCAAGAAAGCTCTGGGAACAGAATTGATACTGTTGCTTTTTCTCACGGCAACCGCGCCCCACCATATAAATCAGTCTCGACTAAGCCATATCAAATGCAGGTTTCGTGGTGCCTGCCAGCGGTTTGGGAAGCATTAGCCTTAAAATGGGATTATCGCCTAGTGCTTCGGCTTCAAATGGCTGGTTGAGTATTTTGGTGGTTCACTATGCCGAGCGTCAGATTCTTGACTGCGCGAAGAGCTAGTAGATCAAACTATTTGGGGCTGTGGAATGGAAAAACAGCAAGCCTGCACACTAAGGTCCCCAAATTCAGAGCGAGCGGATTATACGGATTGAAATTATGCGGTTGCTGTCACCCTGTACCTCAGAAGTACAAGGGCGTTCAATCAAACTTATGGAGATTTTGGGATGGTAGGCTGCCAAAACCTCGGCGGGCCTTGACTCTTTTGCCGGTTACTAAACCAGCCTCCGTTAGCAGTTTCGCGCCAACCCGTAAACAATTGCCCGCCGCGATTGAAGACTCAGTTCGGTTGGTCAAAAGTCGACCACAGTGGAAGCTTAAGTGGAGGTCGCGCGCACGAATCTAACACAATGAGGTTTGCAACACGGCCCTTGTCGAACCACATGTACGTAAACTCGCCAAACAACTTGTTCATTGTCCTATCGCGGAAGGGCTTCCGAAAAGTGCATCGGCTGCCCGGTGCTATGTGTTACTAGTTCACCCTGCCACATAACTTTCTGCCCGCGTACAATTGTGCCAATTGGCCAACCGGTGACGGTAACACCATCATAAGGGGTCCAGCCGACCCGCGATTCAATCCAGTCGTTTACAATCATTTCTTGGCGTTTGATATCTACGATGGTTAGGTCAGCATCATAACCGACTGCGATGCGACCTTTGCCCATTATTCCAAACAGGCGATTGGGGCCTGCGCTTGTCATGTCCACAAAACGCTGCAAGCTGAGCTTACCAGCGTTTACGTGGTTCAGCATTATGGGGACCAACGTTTGGACGCCGGTCATGCCAGAATGGCTTTCTGGATAGACGCGGTCCTTTTCTTCCCGGGTGTGTGGCGCGTGGTCAGAGCCCAGAATATCTGCAACACCATTGGCAACACCAGCCCAAATCCGCTCACGGTGGACCTTGCCACGCACTGGAGGGTTCATCTGAACATAAGTTCCAAGGCGGTCATACGATGTTTCATCGAGCGTCAAGTGATGAGGGGTAACCTCCACACTTGCGACATCTTTGTGGTCAGCAAGGAACGAAATTTCCTCGCCCGTTGAGATGTGTAGAACATGAATACGCTTTCGCGTCTTTCGTGCCAGCGCGACAAGGCGTTTGGTGCAATTGAGCGCTACCTCCGGCGACCGCCAAATCGGATGACTTGAAGGATCATCTATAACGCGCAAATCTCTGCGCTGCTCCAGCATATACTCGTCTTCGCTATGAAAGGCGGCCCGTCGGTTGATCGCGGAAAGTATCCTTTCTACACCTTCGTCATCCTGGACAAGAAGTGAGCCGGTGGACGATCCCATGAACACTTTTACGCCAGCACAGCCAGGCAATTTCTCGAGGTCCGCAAGTTCAGACGTATTGTCATGTGTCCCGCCAACATAGAATGCAAAGTCGCAATGCATCCGATCTGTAGCAGCCGTGATTTTGGCATCAAAGGCCTCGCGTGTTGTCGTCAAAGGGTTGGTATTGGGCATTTCAAACACGCCAGTGACGCCGCCCATGACCGCGCTACGAGAACCGGATTCAAGGTCTTCCTTATGTGTCAATCCAGGTTCACGAAAATGAACCTGCGTATCAATGACGCCAGGTAGGATATGAAGGCCAATGCAATTTACAGTTTCTCCAGCGCTCGCATTCGACAAGTCGCCCAACGCAGCAATTCGTCCATCAACTACACCAACATCTGTTTGAGCCATACCATCATGGTTGACGACCGTGCCGTTCTTAAAAATGACCTCGTAGCGGTTCATAAATTACTGCCTCAGACAGTTTTTGAAATCATTGCTTCTTTGGCTGGGCGTTGCAGTCAGAGCAAACGCCATGAACCTCAATCACATGTCGCTGAGGTGCGAAACCTGTTTCCACTAGCAAGCCGGAGATACCGTTGACGATCTCAGGTGCTATTCGCTCTTCGATGGTTCCGCAATCATCGCAGATTGACAATAATGATGCCTGGTGGGACTCTATAGACCGGCGGGCAAAATATGCTTTCAACGATTCAACGCGATGAACGTGCCCCGACTCGCTCAAGGCTGATAGCGCATTGTAAATCGTGGGAGGTGCAACTTTAGGAAACCTTGACCGGAGACTGTACATTACATCGTATGCAGACATAGCGCTGCTGGATGCACGTAATACTGCAAGCACTAGAGCCTGCATTTGTTCGCCACGTTTACTCACACTCGTGCCCGCCAGCGGCTTTCCCCGCCTTTGTCCTCAACCTCAACGCCAAGCGTCAAAAGTACATCGCGTAACGCATCTGCACGTTTCCAATCACGATCAGCTCGCGCTTGCGACCGTTCGGCAACCAGGGTTTCGATTTGCTCTTTGTCTATGGCGTCACCTTGCGCCCAAACATTCGGGTCTTGCTGCAAAAGCCCGATCAGCATACCAGCATGGCGCAAACTGGCGGCAAGTTCAGCTTTGCGATCTATGTCGGGACATGCGTTTACTTGACCCGCTAGTGCGTGCAAGGCGGCAAACGCGGCAGGGGTGTTGAGGTCATCATTGAGTGCCTTTACAATGGGTTGGACGTCCTCGGGATTTGGTTCTGAGATTGGTTGGTCTCGCAGCGCTCCATAAAGCCGGTCAAGTGCAGATCGTGCTGCCTGCGGCGTCCGTGGTGTCCAATCTAGTGGTTGTCGATAATGTGCAGTCAAAAGCGCATAACGTATCGCCTCGCCTGGAACAGTGCACAAAAGGTCACGCACCAACAGCACATTTCCCAAAGACTTGGACATCTTCGCACCTGAAACCGTCACATGCCCATTGTGAACCCAAAATCGCGATTTAGTTCCCTGCGCGATTTCATTCTCGTGATGCGGGAATCTCAAATCGATGCCACCACCATGGATATCAATAGTGTCACCCAAATGCGCACTTATCATCGCTGAGCACTCTATATGCCAACCAGGTCTGCCACGTCCCCAGGGGCTATCCCAGCCAGGCTGCTCAGAAGAAGATGGTTTCCAAAGGACAAAATCACGCGGATCTTTCTTCCAAGGAGCAACTTCCACGCGTGCACCCGAAAGCATCTCATCTGGATTGGCACCGGACAGTTTTCCGTAGTCGGGAAAACTTGGAATATGAAACAGAACGTGCCCCTTGGTCGCATAGGCCATTTCGTCCTCAATGAGCCCTTCGATTTTGGCGATCATCTGTGGGATATGAGCAGTTGCATGAGGCTCGATATCTGGAGGCTCGACACCCAGCGCGGCCAGATCAGTGTGATAGGCCTCTTTGAATCGAGCAGAAATATCGTCGCAGCTGACTCCTTCCTCCAATGCTGCCGAAATGATTTTGTCGTCGACGTCGGTGATATTTCGAGCGTAGGTGACGTCTGAAAAATGTGTACGCAGCAACCTAGCCAAAACATCAAAAACCACTGCCGGACGCGCGTTGCCAATATGGGCGAATGAATAAACAGTTGGGCCACACACATACATGCGCGGATGATTAAGTTCTATGTGATTAAAGGGCTCAACTTTGCGCCCCATCGAATTAAATAGATGAAGCATCGATTAGAACGGAACTGCCATTTTCTGAATAGTGGAATTGTCTGTTGGTGAATACGTTGAACCATTTGGACGCATGTTCAGAAGGCGTAGGCTGGCCTTTAGGTCCTCATTTGTCATATCACGGGCAATGACTGTGATCCGACTAGTCTTGTCATCTTTGTTCCAGTTTCTCAAAGGCACTGGCGGGTCAAAAATGTGCTGAACCCCATGGAAAACAAAGGGGCATTCGGCGCCTTCAACATGGACTATTCCTTTGATGCGAAGAATATCCGGACCTTTGTATGCAATTAGAGTATCTAACCACAGATCAAAGAGACCGGAAGAAATAGGTGCCTCTACTTCGAAAGAGGACGAGTTGATTTGGCGATCATGACGCGCCAGGGGCGTAGTTTCTTTCGCGTCATGGTTCGAATTGTGAGTGCCTTGGAATGTTGCTTTGCCAAGCCATCTCTCGATATCGCTTGCGTTTGCTCCGTTTTTTAAAGGAGTCAGGTCGAATAGTACTCCTGTTGGGATTTCACCATTCTTTGCGTGAATGATTGATGCAGAGAAATTGAGTCCTGCTAGGCGCTGCTCATAAGCCACTAAGTCTTCCAAAGAAACCAGGTCAGCCTTCGTAACGACGATCACCTCAGCAATCGCAATCTGATTGACGGCCTCTTCGTGCATGTCGAGGGTGTTGGATCCCGTGGCGGCATCCGCAGCTGTTACAACGCCATCCATACGATAGTTCGCTGCAATCAGATCATCCACGACCAATGTATGTAGGATCGGTGCAGGGTCAGCTATCCCAGTCGTTTCGATAACTACACGATCAAAAGCAAGCTCCCCAGCGTTGCGGCGTTCCATCAAGGAGTTAAGGGTTTTCGAAATGTCTCCTCTAAATGTGCAGCATAGACATCCAGACTGCATGAGAATGGTTTCTTCGGTCGACTCCTCTATCAGATCATGATCCAGCCCAACCTTGCCAAACTCATTCATGATAACCGCGATACGGCCAGCTTCAGGATCACGAATTAGATGATTTAGTAACGTGGTTTTACCAGCGCCAAGAAAGCCCGTGAGGAGCGTGACGGGTATATGGTTGCTTTGACTGTCCATGGTTCTCCTGTGCCTCTTTACATCGCTGCGATACTGCGCAAAAAAGGTTTATGTTATAAAGTAACATGGCGCAAGGATGGCAATGTGAACAAAGTTGAGTTTCAGGAGCGCGTCTCGATTGAGCAAGTTGAAGAGGGAACCGATCTCGCTCCCAAATTTGATATGGATGGTCTGCTACCGTGCATTACGACCGATGCTAAAAGCGGGGAAGTACTGATGCTGGGTTGGATGAATAGTAAGGCGTTGCAGCTGACCATTGAAACAGGTGAGGCTCACTACTTTAGCCGCTCAAGGCAGGTGTTGTGGCACAAGGGTGCTTCCTCGGGCCTGGTTCAAAGAGTGATCAAGGCGAGAATTGACGATGATCAAGATGCTGTCTGGCTAAGTGTCGAAGTAGCCAGATCGGGTGCGTCATGCCATGTCGGCTATCGATCTTGCTTCTATCGTGCAATCCCTACGGCGGAAAATGCCGGAAAATCTCTCGTATTTTTGGAAAGCGAAAAAACTTTTGATCCCCTGCAGGTTTATGGCGATGTACCAAACCCAACACAGCTCTGACACAAACCAGGCGCAAAGCTCTTCTTCATGACGTTCCGCATCATGGCACCCACCCCCAGCCAGTTCACCAGAACTTAATTTTGCTCAACAGTTGGAGGCAGATGCTCCATGGAAATGACATTTCGTGAGAAGGCCCGTTCCATGTGGCATATCCAACGAGCCAAGGGCATTATCAGAGAACGACTTGGCGGTGCTCAGTGTATGGTCTCGGTTCGCGAAACGATCTGTACCGATCTGGGCTGTGAAGGCCCGGTAACGGAAATAAGAATTGTTACGCTGACCTTTCAAGAGATCAAGGCAACTATCCATAAGAGTGCTTCACAGATCACACCTGCAGATGTTGCTGCAATCATCTAAGTCAGAGCCATTCCTTCAAGCATTATGTGGTTCCTACAATATCCATGGTAGCGCCCTCGGACATAGCTTTCAGCTTCGCATAGGCAATCTCCGGATCGACTGTACCATACCCTGCAAAGGTTCCGAACCCACAATCACTGCAGGCTACTACCCTGTCCTCACCAACAATATCGGTAAACCGTGCCAGTCGGTCAGCCACCAGCTCAGGATGTTCAACAAAATTCGTTGTTGTGTCGATCACGCCAGGCAACAGAACTTTGTCTTCAGGTATTTCACTTTTCCGATCCCGAAAGACTTTCCATTCGTGAGCGTGGCGCGGATTTGCGTTCTCAAAGGATAGGTAACGCGCATTTATGGACATCAACGTCTTAAAGACCTTATCCATCGCAATATCCAGTATGTGTGGACCTTCATAGTTACCCCAACAGGCATGAACGCGAACCTTGTCACTGGGCACGTCGCGCAGTGCATGGTTCAGTACTTCCACATTCACTTCGGCAATTCTAATAAACTCTTCGTCTGAGAGATCGGAGAAGAGCATTTGGCGAGACAAGGCTAGATCGGGACAATCCAGCTGAACGTCGAGTCCTGATGCAACAATCATTTCGTATTCAGACTTCAAAGCATCAGCCAGGGCTTCCAGATAAGCTTCACGCGTTCGATAGTGTTGGTTGGGTAAGAATAGAGCAACCACTCCGGGGGATGCGGCGTTCAAGAAACCACGTTTCACGCCATGTTTCTTCATTGCACTTTTGAGGTTTGCAATATCCTTGTTGAGATCATCATGTCCTAAGGATCTGATTTCTCCTGTACACTGGGGCCGAGAATAGGTGGCCGTGCCACCATTCTTTGCAAGGCGTTCCATATAGCTTGGGAAGAGCTTCAGGTCGGCTGGAGCGTTACGAGGACTATCACCCGAAAACCCAGTGTATCGATCTTTTACATAGGTAGAGTAAGAGATCTTCGAGGTTTCGCCATCGCTGACGATATCCACCCCAACACTGGCTTGCCGCGCCACAGTTTGATCCACTGCTTCGGTCATCGTCGCATCAAACTGCGATTGATCGTATTCTTCACCTTTCTCACGAGCAAAGAGAAAGTCGACCACCTCCTGACTACGTGGCAAAGATCCAACATGGGTTGTCAATATTGGCATGATCGTCCTTTCATGGTCGGTGCATTATGTCGCATTGCTGTTTGCAGAAAATTGGCCACTTGTAGGTTGCGCACATATGTAACTTTGCTAGTTACATAAACGGACTGATTACAATCCATCAACTGGTTTGTTCCGTTAGAACCTGGATTTCACACTTAAGCGATCTTCAGTTTCAAATTTGGAAATTCAACACACAAAGCACCAAACCACATGCTTTCAGCCTCAAGGAGCCAATCGTGAACGTCATTCTTCCAGATGTGTCTCGCACTGAAACTGCGTCGGAACTCAGCCCGTTAGATTGGGTGGGAATGAAAGGTATCGACGTGCCAGTGACAATAGAGGAGCTTGAATTCAAGCGCGATGTCCATGCCCGGGCAGATTTGCAAGTCGATCTGCCCGTTCCCCACGTTAAGGGCATTCATATGTCTCGGCTCTATCGACTGCTCAATGACGGACTAGGATCAGGCCTCGCGCTCACGCCACAACGTGTAAGTGGACTATTGAAAGACATGATCGAGACACACAAGGACTGCAGCAGTAGCCGCGCGCGCCTTAAACTGTGTTTTGAATTTCTCCAACTGCGGGATGCATTGCTGACGGATGGCTTATCGGGTTGGAAGTCGTATCCCGTACAGTTGGACGCGACCCTGATTGATGGGATGTTCAAACTATCGGTTGAGGTGACAGTGGTATATTCTTCGACCTGTCCGTGCTCTGCAGCTCTATCTCGCCAAGTTGTGGAGAACGCCTTCAGATCAGAATTCAATTCGTCTCAGGGTCTGAAAGTCGATACCGTTGCAAAATGGCTCAGCGAAAACGCAAGCCTTGCAACACCGCATAGCCAACGTAGCGAGGCAAAAGTGTCAATTTCACTAAATGATAACGCCAGCGAGAAGATCGGACTTCTAAGCATTATCGATTGTATTGAAGATGCTTTGGCGACCCCCGTTCAGACGGCCGTCAAACGCGCTGATGAGCAAGCTTTCGCATCTCTCAATGGAGGGAACCTGATGTTTGTGGAAGACGCCGCCCGCCGCATACAAACTGCTCTTAAGGATTATTCCGACGTAAGCGTATATGTTCGCCACATGGAGAGTTTGCATCCACACGATGCTGTTGCTTGGTCTTCGACACACACCTGATTTGCAGATAAGTAAATTTAGTAGGGCCCCATCAGAACCCATGGGAACGGGTTCAAAGTAACCACCCGCAGTGTTGTCCGGGGCGATATGAGGTCAGGAGGACTGAAACGACACAATAACGGCATCCCTAGCGCCATACAGCATCTGCAAAGCGTAGAGTTAGTGTTAGAAGGTCTATCATGGTCGCTTGTTATGCGTTTAGTCCTGCTCAAACCGCACATCTTTTGGTCATTCAGCCCGATGTCTGACGGAAAAGTGAATTAGACAAGAACGCCGGTCTTGTAGTCTAATCTCTGATTTCACCTCCCAGAACGGTTGTCACCGGTCGGACGTGACGCAACTCCATAGGGTCGACCGAAGTCGGGTCTCTATCCAAAATACAGAAATCGGCACGTTTGCCGGCTTGGATCGAACCCACCTGATCGTCCATCTTCAGAACATACGCTGCACCAAGCGTGATACAGTGCAAGGCCTGTGCGACGGATATCTGTTGCGAATTACCAAGGACCCGGCCTTGTTCAGTCATTCGGTTGACAGCACACCAAGCAGTGGTCAGCGGCCCCATCGGAGTCACCGGCGCGTCTGAGTGTATAGCAAAGTCACCGCTGAAGACGGACCAAGCATCCGCGCACGCATTCATCCGGGCGGCGCGGTCAGGACCGACTGATTTCGTCCAGTGAATATCGCCGAAATAGTAGAGATGGTTGCCGAAGAGGTTTACGGTAATTCCTAGCGCCTTCATACGTTTGAACTGATCCACTGTCGCCAGTTGCACATGCTCCAGCGTGTGTCGCAAGTCAGGGTTTGGCGTCTCAAGCATTGCGTCTGCAATGGCGTCAATCGCAAGTTCCGAAGCCGCGTCGCCATTGGTATGAATGTGGGTTTTCACACCAGCCTTATGTAGGGCGCGAACGGCGGATCTGAAGTGGTCAACCTCCATGTTCCAAATGCCATGGTCTTCCATGGCGTAATATCCAGGAGCTTTGAGTTTTGCAGTACCTGCTTGGATTGAGCCGTCGGTAAACAGTTTGGCGCGACCGAGATGTAGTTTCTCGGTTGAATGTTGGCGCAAGGCGATGGCACGCTCGGCCTCTCGCTCTGGAGCATCGGCCATAGCGTTCATGATTGGCACGTAGCGGGCCGGAAAAGACGGATCGCTGGTAACGCGTAGCAGCATTGAAACTTCGTCTTCGTGCAAATCCGAAAACAAATCTGCCACAGTGGTTACGCCGCAATTGCGCGCCACTTGACCATAAGCTGCTACGCCTTCTGCATCTGACAATTTAGCAAGGCCGAATCCGACAACCGACATTACAGGCTGCATAGCCGCAAATTCATGCAGCTCACCAGAAAGCGATCCATCAGAATTGCGTACAACGCCCTCAATATTGGTTTCATTACTCAGGCCAGCACGCTGCAAAGCAATAGTGTTTGCAGTCATCACATGACCATTAGAATGCGTAATGCTGACCGGATGCTTGTCGGAGACTTGATCGAGGTGCAATCGACTCAGGCGTTCTCCTGTAACAAAACTTGGGTCAAAGCCCCAACCCACCACCGGTTCCCCTTCCGGCGTTTTGGCCGCACTGTCTCGCAGGCGCGCGACAATTGCACTTGTCTCATTAACTCCCGGCCAATCTTGCCCGGTGGGGTCTGTCCGCAGGTAATGGCCACAATAGGTGAACCGCCAGATGCCGCCTGCCGATACGTGCGCATGGGCTTCGATAAGGCCAGGCATTATTATGTGATCTGCAAAACGATCATCATGAATGACTTGCCCCCAGCCGTCACCACAATCAGATCCTCCAACACCAACAATGACCCCATCGCGTACTGCAACATGCGTCGACGAAGGATTGTTGTGGTCCATGGTTAGTACTTTCTTAGCCTCGAAAACCTTTACCATAAAATTCCCCCTTTTCAGTGATCAGCCCCACCTGAGTGGTCCAATTTGATTGTTAGTGCATGGTCGGCCTCTGGTCCATCGGGACGATGGTTTCCGGCGCCGGAGGGCGGTAG
>JABSRX010000134.1 GCA_013214695.1 Rhizobiaceae bacterium
GACCCTGTTTGCGCATATGATCATCATGGACAGCGACAGCCAGACCGCCATGTGTCTGGGGCAAACTTACCTTACGACAGATGGCAAGCCCGAGCAGTTAAGCCGCCACGGACTGGATTTTGTCGTCTTGTAATGGGGATAAACCGTCCTTTTTATGTGGCGAACTGCGATTGCTGTTGCTATGAGGTGCCCAGAATTCAATCAGGCATGATTGCCGGACCGCATGAAGCTCTTTTCTGGAAACGCGAACCAAAGCCTGGCGGAGGAGATTGCGCGATATCTCGACATCTCCCTGGGCAAGTGCGAAGTGAAACGCTTTGCCGACCAAGAGATTTTTGTCGAAATTCAGGAGAACGTGCGCGGCGAGGATGTCTTCATCCTGCAGTCGACGTCTTATCCGGCAAACGACCATCTGATGGAATTGTTGATCCTGATCGACGCCGCCCGTCGGTCTTCGGCACGCCGCATCACGGCGGTTCTGCCCTATTTCGGCTATGCCCGTCAGGACCGTAAACCCGGTCCGCGCACACCGATTTCAGCGAAACTGGTGGCCAATCTGATCACCGAAGCAGGCGCAGACCGTGTGCTGACACTGGATCTGCATGCCGGTCAGATTCAGGGCTTCTTCGACATTCCAACCGACAACCTGTTTGCCGTACCGGTAATGAGCCGCGATCTGCGGGCCAATTACAATGTCGACAACGTGATGGTGGTCTCGCCGGACGTTGGCGGTGTTGTCCGTGCCCGGGCCCTGGCCCGTCGCATCAATGCGCCGCTGGCCATTGTCGACAAGCGCCGTGACAAACCCGGAGAATCGGAAGTGATGAACGTCATCGGTGACGTTTCGGGCAAAGATTGCATTCTGATCGACGATATCATCGATTCCGGCGGCACTTTGTGCAACGCGGCCGAGGCCCTGTTGGCCAATGGCGCGACCAGCGTGACCGCCTATATTTCCCATGGCGTTTTGTCCGGCGGTGCGGTGGCGCGGATCACCTCTTCGATGCTGAAGGAATTGGTCATCACCAGCACGATCGAGCCGACACCGGCCGTCCAGGCAGCCCACAATATCCGGGTCATTTCGATTGCCGACCTGCTCGGCGAAGCGATCAACCGCACAGCGCTGGAGCAATCGGTTTCCAGCCTGTTCGACTGACGGCAACGACGTAACCATTCTGGCCACTTAGCCCTTGCGCCCGGCCCGGCTTGGGTCTATAGCACCGCCACCGTGTCGACACCCCTGGAGGGAACGCGGGTCAATCTGGAAATCATGACGCCTTAACGGATCATCGGTCCTGGATTGAGCTGGTTTGAACCAAATGGCTCTGCCAGCAACCTCTGACAAACGCTTAGGAGCATATTATGAGCGACGCAAACAAGCTCGAGGCCCAGGCGCGTGACCGTGTAGGCAAGGGGGCCGCACGCGAGCTGCGCAGAAATGCAATGGTGCCTGCCGTGATTTACGGCGACAAGAAACCCCCTCTCGGCATTGCCCTGTCCCACAAAGAAGTCACCATGCGTGTGCATGGCGGTGGCTTCATGACCAACATCCTGTCAATCGATGTTGATGGCGAAACCCACCAGGTTCTGCCTAAGGACTATCAGCTGCACCCGGTCACCGACCAGGTCATGCATGTCGACCTGCTGCGCGTTTCACGCCGCACCGTCGTGACCGTTGAAATTCCGGTCAACTTCATCAACGAAGACACCTGCCCAGGCCTGAAAGCCGGTGGCGTGCTCAACGTTGTTCGCCACACAGTTGAAGTCAACGTGCCTGCCACGTCGATCCCAGAAGGTTTTGAAATCGATCTGGAGCCCTTCAACGTTGGTGATTCCATCAACATTTCGGCCGTTGATCTGCCGGAAGACGTGGAACCAACCATTACCGACCGCGACTTCACCATCGCAACCATCGCCACACCGGCAGCCCTGCGCTCCGAAAGCGATGATGCCGATGATGAAGCGGAAGAAGGTGCTGAAGAAGCAGCTGGCGACGACGACGCTGGCGGCGACGAATAAGTCGACCTTTGAATCGGCCGCCGCGCCGATTTTGCATCAACCTGATGAAGGCGGGACCCTCCCATGCTTCTCATCGTTGGCCTGGGCAACCCGGGACCGAAATACGCTAATCACCGACACAATGTTGGTTTCATGGCGGTGGACGAAATCCACCGCCATGAAGGCTTTCCCGCGTGGAAAGCAAAGTTTCAGGCACTGATCGCCGAAGGTACGATTGCCGGCGAGAAATGCATGCTGGTCAAACCCACAACCTTCATGAATGAATCCGGCCGCGCTGTTGGCGAGATCGCCCGGTTCTACAAGCTCACACCACAAGATGTGGTGGTGCTGTATGACGAGTTGGATCTGGCGCCCGCGAAGGTGCGGATCAAGACCGGCGGCGGCGCCGGCGGCCATAACGGTATCCGCTCGATCGACGCCCATCTGGGCAAGGACTATCGACGGGTGCGCATCGGCATCGGGCATCCCGGGCAGAAGAACCTGGTCACCAACCATGTTCTGGGCGATTTCAGCAAGGCCGATACGGCCTGGCGCGATCCCCTGCTGGAGGAGATTGGCCGCAATGCCGACATGCTGGTGAAGGGTGATGATGCCGGGTTCATGAACCGGCTGGCCCTGTCGACCCAGTCGAACGAACCGTCTGGCGCCAGAGGCCAGACCTCGGCGAAATCGGCGAAACAGAAAAGCCATATTCGTCAGGCGAACAAGAAATCACCGGCCAAGAATGTCCCGACATCGGGACCCATGGCCGACATGTTGAAAAAGCTGTTTGGCAACAAGGACTGACCCTCCCCGCCACGGCCAAAATACAAAAGTTGGAGCACTGAAATGGGATTCAAATGTGGAATTGTGGGCCTGCCGAATGTTGGCAAATCCACCCTATTCAACGCCCTGACCCGCACCGCATCCGCCCAGGCGGCGAACTATCCCTTCTGCACCATTGAGCCGAATACCGGCGAGGTGGCCGTGCCTGACGACCGTCTCGGCCAGATTGCCGAGATTGCCAAATCCAAAGAGGTCATTCCGACCCGCATTTCCTTTGTCGATATTGCCGGACTGGTGCGCGGCGCTTCCAAGGGCGAAGGCCTCGGCAACCAGTTCCTGGCCAATATCCGCGAAGTCGATGCGGTCGTACACGTGCTGCGCTGTTTTGAAAATGACGACATCACCCATGTCGAGGGCACGATCGACCCGATTGCCGATGCCGAAACCATCGAAACCGAGCTGATGCTGGCGGATCTCGACAGTCTGGAGCGCCGTATCGATCAGGTGCGCAAGCGGGTGACCGGCAAGGACAAGGAAGCGGCGATCATTCTGCCGATGATGGAAGAATCGCTGAAGCTTCTGCAGAACGGCCAGCCGGTGCGCAAATTGCTGGATGGCATTGCAGCCGAAGATCTGACCATCCTGCGCGGTCTGCAATTGTTGACGTCGAAACCTGTGCTTTATGTCTGCAATGTCGGCGAAGACGATGCTGCCACCGGCAATGAAATGTCGGAGCGCGTGGCTGCGATGGCGGCTGAACAAGGCGCCGGTACGGTTGTCATTTCGGCCGCGATCGAAGAAGAAATCGCCCAGCTTCCCGACGAGGAACAGGGCGAATTTCTCGAAATGAACGGCCTTGAAGAGTCCGGCCTGTCCCGCTTGATCCGTGCCGGCTACGACCTGCTCTCCCTGATCACCTATTTCACCGCCGGCCCCAAGGAAACCCGCGCATGGACCATCCATGCCGGCACTAAGGCGCCCGGTGCGGCCGGCGTCATCCATACCGACTTTGAGCGTGGCTTCATTCGCGCCCAGACCATTGCGTTTGACGACTACGTCACGCTGGGCGGTGAAGTTGCAGCAAAAGAAGCTGGCAAGGCGCGCGATGAAGGCAAGGAATATGTGGTGCAGGACGGCGATGTGATGCTGTTCAAGTTCAACACCTAAGAGCGGCCCTTCGCCTCATCCCCTTGCAAAGCCACCACAAACCGCCACATTACCTGTGGTAGGCATTGATGGGGGCGACAACATGCAAGCACTTCCATTGGACGATGACGGGAGCGACGGTCCCGGCAAGGCGGCGTTCAGCCCACCTGCCCCAAGCCCGATCGACAACGTGCCGCAAAACCACCTGTGGCTAAGGTCGTTTGCTGTTCTGCCCAAAGTCGTCTCCAACCCCATCGAGTCGTTCTCTGCAACCGCTTACGAAGAGCCGGTCTTTCAAACCCGCATGTTCCACCAGCGTTTGGCGATGGTGCATGACCCAAAGATGTTGCGGCACATCTTTGTTGAAAAGGCCGACCTGCTTTCCGCCAACGACGTGCGCCAGAAGATTCTCAAGCCTGCTCTACGCGAAGGCATGCTGACAGCCGAGGGCGCAACCTGGCGCAAGGCACGGCGGGCGATTGCACCGGTTTTTGCCCCGCGCAACGTCCATGGATTTGCACTCTCGATGCGCAATGTGACCAGCGCCTTCATTGAAGATATGAAGGGGGGACCCGACAAGATTCCATTGGCCGACCGACTGACAAAACTGGCCTATATGGTGCTGTCGGATTCCCTGTTTTCCGGAGATCTGGACGCAGATAGTGAGCAGGTGCTTTCCGACGTCGCGTATTTTCTGGAGCATCTTGGACGACCCGATCCAATGGATCTGCTTGGTGTACCGGATTGGGTCCCGCGCATCACCAAATTGCGCGGCATCGGGGCCATTAAGCGGCTGCGGGCTGCGGTCCGAGCGACCGCCGAACGACGCCTTGAACGTGATCGCAATGGCGAAGATCTGCCGGAAGACTTTCTGACCCTGTTATTGCGAACCCGCGACGACGAGAATGATCCGCTTTCAATTGACGAGATCGAAGACAACATCATCACCTTTATCGCCGCCGGTCACGAAACGACAGCGCGGGCGCTGGCTTGGACCATCTATCTGTTGTCGTTTGACCAGGATGCCCTGCAACGCTGCCAAGCGGAAGTGGATGCCCTGGACATCGATTCAGTGCCACCGGAGCAATGGGGCACTTATCTTCCCTGGGTCACGGCGTGCTTTGAAGAATCGATGCGCCTGTTCCCGCCAGCGGCGATTGTCTCACGCAACCTTGACGCGGATATCCAGTTCGACGGTCACGAGATCCTGGCCGGCACCCAGATCGTGGCAAGCCCGTGGATCCTGCACCGGCATAAACGCCTGTGGGAACGGCCCGATGAGTTCCATCCCGAACGGTTCTTTGGTGACAACCGGGATCAGATCGATCGCTTTGCCTACCTGCCTTTCGGCCTTGGCAAACGGGTCTGCATCGGAGCCCGCTTTGCCATGCAGGAAGCGCAAATCATTCTGGCACTTTTGTTGCGCAGTTTTGAGTTCGCCTATGAGGAAGTGCGCCTGCCTTGGCCGATCATGAAAGTCACGGTTCAGCCCGATAACGGCATTCCAATGCGCCTCATTCGGCGCTAGATTTCCAACGTCTTCCCCGGAGTATCCCGCCCTTCATGATGAGCCAGACCCATATTCTTGTGGCATCGGCCCTGCTGGCGAAGCCTGGGCAGAAGTTGCGCAATACGGCCGTGCTGATCGGTGCCTTTATTCCGGACGCGGCGATCTACAGTCTGTTTTTCTGGTCAAAAATACGTGGCATCGACGAAAACAAGGTTTGGAATGAGCTCTATTGGCAGGAGCCTTGGCAGACCTATACCGCGGCGGGCAATTCCATATTCCTCTACCTGGCCCTGATGCTGATCGGCGCCATTGCGATGCGCAATGCACCGGCGGCGCACAGGATCGGCGTGTTTGCGATGTTCCTGGCGCTGGCGGCATTGACCCACCTGGCGGCCGACCTGCCAGTGCATGTCGATGATGCCCACAGGCATCTGTGGCCGTTGAGCGACTGGAAGTTCATTTCACCCGTGTCCTACTGGGATCCGGGCCACCACGGCACCGCATTCTCCATTTTTGAGGCACTTCTGGGTGTTGTCCTTTGCGTCATTCTGTTACGACGCTTTGAATCCTGGCTGGTGCGGGTTCCGTTGATTCTCCTGGTCGCCGCCTACGTGTTGGTGCCGCTTTATTTCACACTGCAATTGGGAGGTGCTTAGCATGCTGCACTACGAGGACTTCTCGGTGGGGCAGGTTTTCGAGCTGCCATCGCACACGGTAACCGCCGAGGAAATCATCGAATTTGCGTCAGAATTTGATCCGCAGCCGTTCCACCTGGATGAAAACTCCGAACAGGCCGAGCAGGTCGGTGGATTGATCGCCTCAGGGTGGCACACAAGCGCCATTCAGATGCGGATGATCTGCGATGGCTATTTGCTGGATTCCGCCTCACAGGGCTCTCCCGGCCTCGACGAGGTGCGTTGGCTGAATGTGGTCCGCCCTGGCGACACCCTGGCCGGCACCGCCGAAGTCACCGCCTGCCGGGTGTCCAAATCACGGCCCGAGATCGGCATCGTTTCCTTTGTCTACCGGATGCGTAATCAACACGGCAAAGAGGTGATGGTCACCAAGGGCGTGGGCATGGTTTCCGTCAGGGAGGTTGTGGGCGCATGAGCAAGGAACCGATCTACAACCTGCTCGAAGTGGGCATGAAACTGGAACTTGGTGTTCACACTTTCGAGGCTGATGAAATCATCCGCTTTGCCAAGAAGTTTGACCCCCAGCGCTTTCACGTCAGCGAGGAAGGGGCCCGCGATTCCCTGTTTGGCAAACTGTGCGCTTCCGGCTGGCACACCGGTGCCATGTGGATGCGCTACAACGTGGCGCAATATGTCAACGAGTTGAAGCGCAACACCAATTATGCGGGCACAGAACCGGTGCTCGGTCCTTCCCCGGGATTGCGCAACCTGAAATGGCCGGCCCCGGTCTATGTCGGCGATACGGTGACATTTTCCTCCACGCTGACCGGCAAGCGGGCCAGCCCTCGCCGCCCTGGCTGGGCGATCCTCTCATCGCACTCAACCGGGGTGAATCAGGACGGGGTCACCGTCATCTCGATGGACGGTGCCGTCAGCATCCGAATGGACTGATCAGTCGCCTTCGAATTCGATCAGGGTGCGCACCGGCACACCCAGCGATTCAATCTTCTTGCGGCCGCCCAGGTCTGGCAGGTCGACGACGAAGCAGGCGGCGACGACTTCAGCGCCCATTTCCTTGAGCAGCTTGACGGCGGCTTCTGCAGTGCCGCCGGTGGCGATCAGATCATCGACCAGAAGCACTTTGTCGCCCGGGTTCACAGCGTCACGGTGCATCTCCATTTCGTCGACGCCATATTCGAGACTGTAGGCAACCGACACCTTTTCGCCAGGCAGCTTGCCCTTTTTGCGGATCGGCACAAAGCCGGAGGTCAACTGATGGGCAATCGCCCCACCGAGAATGAAACCACGGGCCTCAATGCCAGCGATCTGATCCAAGCCGATGCCGACATAGGGATGCACCAGCGCATCGACGGCCCGCCGGAAGGCACGGGCATTCTGCAACAGGGTGCTGATGTCACGGAAGACGATGCCCGGCTTGGGATAGTCTTCAATCGCCCGAATGGCGAGGTTCAGTTCACTGGTGAGATTTTCTTCCATGGCGGCGGGGCTTTCGACTTGCTTGAAACAAAAAGGGCTCCGGAATCAGATTCCGAAGCCCCAATTCTTGGAGTTGGACGTCAGCTAGTGCGCAACGTCTGACCAAACCTTCTTCTTCGTGAAGTAAAGCAGGCCTGCAAAGATCACCAGAAACAGGATCACGATGAAACCGCGCTGTTTGCGCTGAGGCAGATTCGGGTCGGCTGCCCACATCATGAACGCTGTAATGTCCTTAGCCTGCTGTTCCACTGTCGAGGCGGTGCCATCGTCAAATTCGACGAGGTCTTCCGACAGGGGATTGGCCATCGCCAGAGCGTTACCGGCGGCGAAGTACGGGTTGTAGTACAGCTCGCCAACGTCAACACCTTCGGGTGCGTCCTGGTAACCAGTCAGCAGCGAGTAGATATAGTCAGCGCCGTTTTCGGCATACATTGTGAAAATGTCGAAAATGAATGTCGGGAAACCACGTTCAGGTGCGCGTGCTTTGGCCAGCAGTGTGAAGTCTGGTGGCAGCGCGCCATTGTTGGCAGCAGCGGCTTCCTTGTCGTTGGCGTAAGGGCCAACGAAACGGTCTGTTGGCATGGCAGGACGCTCAAACATCTCACCGTCGTCGTTTGGACCGTCTGTGACTTCATACTCGGCAGCGAAGTTTTTGATCTGCGCGTCGGTGTAGCCCAGATCGCCGAGGTTGCGGTAGGACAGCAGGTTCATCGAGTGACAGGCTGCGCAGACCTCGACATAGACTTTCAGACCGCGCTGCAGCTGAGCTTTGTCGTAATAGCCAAACGGACCGGAGAACGTCCAATCCTGTTCTCTTGGCTTTTCCAGAGGATAACCTGCAGCCGATGCAGCTGAGGTGCCCAACAGAGCCAGACCAGAGGCCATCACTGCCGCTGAGATCATGGTGGTGAATTTTTTGAAGACCGTCTTCATTTTGTTTCTCTCTTTGCCGGTTGCCTTTCCGGCAACCTGAAACTGATTGAACACCGCGACCGAAGCCGCGGTGTTGAATTGGAATGCTAACCTTTGGACTGAGGCTCGGCTGCAGCACCGTCAATCTGCGACGCGCCACCGCTGGACGCCTTCGACAGGACCGCATCGGTAATGCTTGCTGGTCGCGGCAGTGGTTTCTCGAACCAGCCCAACAGCGGCATGATGACGATGAAGTGCAGGAAGTACCAGAAGGTTGAAGCCTTCATCAGCGGGATCCAGATGCCTTCAGCTGGACGCGAGCCCAGATAGCCAAGGAACACGGCGTTGATGGCGAAGATCCAGAAGAAGATCTTGTAGGTTGGACGGTAGTTGGCCGACTTGACGTCGGATGTGTCCAACCATGGCACGAAGAACAGCACTGCAATCGCACCGAACATGGCCAGAACACCACCGAGCTTGGAGTCGATCAATACGATGTCGGTGAATGGAATACCGATATTGAAGTCGACGGCGCGGAGCACAGCGTAGAAGGGCAGGAAGTACCATTCAGGAACGATGTGGGCTGGTGTTGTGAGCGGATCAGCTTTGATGTAGTTGTCTGCGTGACCCAGATAGTCAGGCATGTAGAACACGAAATAGCACATGATGATCATGAACACGACCATGGCGAAAGCGTCTTTGACCGTCGCATAAGGTGTGAACGGGATCACGTCCTGCTTCGACTTGACTTCAACACCGGTCGGGTTGGTCTGACCGGTCACGTGCAGCGTCCATACGTGCAGGATCACGATACCTGCAATCATGAATGGCAACAGGTAGTGCAGGGAGAAGAAGCGGTTCAACGTGGCGTTGCCAACCGCATAACCACCCAGCAGGTATTCACGAACTGTCTCACCAACCAATGGAATGGCTGAGAAGAAGCTGGTGATAACCTGGGCACCCCAGTAGGACATCTGACCCCATGGCAGAACGTAGCCCATGAAGGCTGTCGCCATCATCAGCAGGTAGATGACCACACCGAGGATCCAGAGCACTTCGCGGGGTGCCTTGTAGGAACCGTAGTAAAGACCGCGGAAGATATGGATGTAGACGGCGACGAAGAACATCGAAGCGCCAACAGCATGCCAGACCTGTAGCGTGTTGCCATAGCTCACATCGCGGCGCAGCAGGTGCACGGAGTCAAAAGCCATGGTGGCTTCTGGTGTGTAGTGCATGGCGATGACGATACCGGTGATGATCTGCGATACCAGCATGATCATCAGGATGCCGCCGAATGTGTACCAGTTGTTCAGATTGCGCGGTACCGGAAAGGAAACGAAGCTATCGTGAACCAGACGAACGATAGGCAAACGCTCGTCCATGAATTTTCCAAGGCCTGTAGTCGGCTTGTATGTAGAATGTCCGCTCATGATTAAGCTCCTGCTTTATCGAGGCCGATCACCAGCTTTTCTTCGCTGGCAAATGAATAAGGCGGCAACGGCAGGTTCGTGGGAGCTGGTCCCTTCATAACGCGGCCGGTGACGTCAAATTTGGAACCGTGGCAAGGGCAGATCCAACCTTCCAGACCGGTGTCGATCTTGGTTGGCACACAACCCAGGTGGGTACAGTTCGCACCAACGATCGCCCATTTTGGATCAGCGCCTTCAGCCGCCGAAATACGGCTATCCGCGCTTGCATAGTCGCGGAAGTCTGCCTCTGGAGCGTCGGTGGCGGAGGCCACTTCTTCGTCTGTCAGGTGACGGACGAAATACGGCTTGCCGCGCCAGATCACGGTGATCAGCATGCCTGGCTCAACGGCTGAGATGTCGATCTCAACTGGCGCACCAGCTGCTTTTTCGCGTTCGTTGGGGCCCATTTGGCTGACCAGTGGCCAGACGATGCCGCCAACCGCTACCGCGCCAGCGGCACCGGTTGCAATGTAAAGAAAATCGCGGCGGGTTACGTCGCTCGCGTGTGCTTCACTCATGGAGTTATCCTCTCCAGTATCCAAACCTATTGCAGATTATTGCTGCTCGCCTTTAAGCCGCGAAAAAGACACGCGACATCGCACGCGCAACAACAGACTACCCTGCGTCTCTCTATGCCTGATCGGCCCCCTTTGTCCAGTTGTTACAAGGCCTGATGTGCAAGTTGTCGCAAGATTTTTCATCTCTTGCGGTCGGCAGGAGCAGTCAACCCCCATTTTAGGGCTAATTGGGTGCAAATCAGCGGGACATTTTGGCCTTACGGTGCGACTATTGGCTGCGCTTTCAGGCTTGGCTCGCCGACGTCGACACCTTCAAAAAGACTGCCTTCTTCAAACCAGGATTTCGGTGCCGGCGCGCCCCACAGTGTTTGGCGCTGTGGATCCTTCAAATCCCAGTGAATCGGCTCATGGTCCGGATCGATGGTCTGGTAGTCGGAGCAGTAGATCTCGACCCGATGATTGTCGGGATCGCGAATATACAAAAAGAAAGCGTTGGAGATGCCGTGGCGGCCCGGGCCGCGCTCGATGTTGTCGACATAACCGGTGGTCGCCATCAGATCGAGCAGGTCCAGGATTGCGAGCGGATGCGGCACCCAGAACGCCACATGATGCAGGCGGGGGCCCATGCCGTTGGTGAACGCCTGATCATGCACACCGCCCTTGCGGTGCAGCCACGAGGCCCAGAGCGCGCCAGTGTCTTCATCCGCAGTGTATTCCGTCGTGCGGAAGCCCATCTTGTGGTAGAAGGCCGTTGCTTCATCGACATTGGTGGAAAAGCAGTTGAAGTGGTCGATGCGCAGCGGTTTGACACCCCGGTACTGGGCGTATTGCTGGTGAATCGACGGCAGACGGTCCATCTCGTGATGCAGTTCGATTGGCATGCCGGCATTGTCGGAGGTGCGCAGGGTGCGTCCCTGGTGGGCACGTTCGACCCAGGCGACGTCCCGCCCCTGCTCCTGGAACCAGGCATGGGCCTTGTCGAGATCTTCCTCGGCCCAGACGCGGTATCCCATGGCGGCAACGCTGGCCTTGTCGGCCTGAACCAAAATCACACAATGGTGGCTGCGCTCTTCCATGCCGCGCATATAGACGCGCTGATCTGTTTCGTCGGTCACCGCCAGACCCAGGACTTCGTGGTAGAATTTGCGCGATGCGGCAAGGTCGGTGACATTCAGCTCGATATGGCTGATGCGCAGGATGTTGAACGGCGGATCGAGAACGACGGGTGGCAGGGCCATATTCATACTCCCAATTTGCTGATTTTGTGTTCGCCAGTGGCAATCGCGATGTTCTTGGTCTCCATGTAGAAGTCGAAGGACCAGTCGCCGCCATCGCGGCCGATGCCGGAGGCCTTGGTACCGCCGAAGGGCGTCGGCAGATGGCGGACATTTTCAGAATTCACCCAGATCATGCCGGCGTCCAGTCCATCGCTGAAGCGCAGGGCACGGGTGACATCGCTGGTCCAAACATAGCCGGCCAGGCCATAGGCCACCGAATTGGCGATCTCCAAGGCTTCCGCTTCATCGCTGAATTTCATCGCTGTGAGCACCGGTCCGAAAATCTCTTCCTGGGCAATGCGCATGTCTTTCGTCGCGTCGGTGTAGAGCGTCGGCTGGACAAAATAGCCGCCTGCGTCGGATCCACCACCGGCTTCGCCGCGCACCGCGATGCGTGCTCCGTCCTGTTCGGCAACTTCCAGATAGGAAGTCACTTTCTGCAGATGACGGGGATGGATCAGCGGACCGATTTCAGTTGCCGGATCCAGCGGATGGCCGACTTTCAGCTTTTTCACCCGCTCTTCAAGCGCCGCCACGAACTTGTCGTAGATGCTGGCTTGAATCAGAACCCTGGAAGAAGAGGTGCAGCGCTCGCCGTTGAGCGAGTAGATCATGAAGATGGCGGCATCCAGCGCCCGATCAAAATCCGCGTCGTCAAACACAACCACCGGGTTTTTGCCGCCGAGTTCAAAGTGAACCCGCTTCAACGTCTCAGATCCCTGGCGCATGATGGCTGAACCGGTGGCGCTTTCGCCGACAAAGGCGATGGCCTTGATCATCGGATGTTCGGTCAAGGCCTTGCCGGCCTCTTCGCCGACCCCGTTGACCATGTTCCAGACGCCCTTTGGCAGACCGGCGCCCTCGGCGATTTCGATCAACAGACGGGCTGTCAAAGGGGACCATTCCGCCGGCTTGTGGACGACGGTGCATCCGGCCGCCAGGGCTGGGGCAATCTTCCAGGTCGACAGCATGAACGGCGTGTTCCACGGCGTGATGACACCGACCGGTCCGATCGGTGTGCGGGTGGTCAGGTTCATGTGGTTGGGCGACGGCAATGTCTGTCCGTCCCGCACGCCTTCGGCCTGATCTGCGAAAAAGCGGAAGTTTTCAGCGCCGCGCAGCGCCGCCTTGGACATGAACCGGATCGCCTGCCCGGTATCCCAGCTTTCCACCAGCGCAATTTCATCGGCCCGGGCGACAATGGCGTCAGCCACGGCGTGGAGAATCTTCTTACGCTCCTTGCCCGGCATATCCCGCCATGCCGGGAAAGCATGGTAGGCCGCCCGTGCAGCTGCATCGACGTCGGAGGCCGAACCTTCGGCCACATCACAGATGACACTGTCGTCCACCGGCGAACGGCTTTGCATGATCTTGTCGCTGATCACGTCTTCGCCGTTGATGCGATGCGGCAGCACCTTGCCTTCGAACTGCTTGAGATGGCCTTGCAGCGCGTTGAGGTTGTCTTGCAGTTGGGACATTAACTTGCCTCCCGTTTCATGCGACCTGCCACGCCGTTGCGTTTGAACGTCATGTCAGGATCATTGATTTCCATATCGACAGAGATCGCCATAAAGCCCTGCTCAATCGCGTCGGCAAACGTATTGCAGAGCAGATCGAACACCACCTGCCCGCCCCGCTGACGGACTTCCAGCTCGCGGCCGGCACCGATGCGCATGATGACAGCGATGAAGGCGTTGTCCGGGTGACCATCGGCCATGGCGTAGGTTTCGATCGGATGCATACGCACCCGAACGCCGGCCCGGGGGAATATGCCTGTCCCCACACAAGCATCGCCCAATCGTTTGGCCAGATCAGCCATGTCATGGGTTTCAGACAGATTGGCGGAGTGTTCGACGATAATGTGGGGCATGGGATCTCCTCGTTCGCCGAAATATTATTAACATGTTAAGTAATTTGCAAGGGCGATTCTGACGAAATTGCAGACCTGTTCCCAAAAACAAAAAACCGGCGCGTGCCGAAAGAGCACGCGCCGGATCAAATTGGTTCCCCAGCCAGCCGCTGGCGGAGGGAGGCGGCTGGCTGGGTTCCACAGGCCCTTACTCGGTACTGGGGGCCTGCAGACGGCAGAGCGGTGGGAGACCGAAAAACATCAATCCCCCCGAGACACGCCGCCCTTACTCGATGCGCAGCAGTTCAACTTCCCCGTCACCGAACCGCAGAACAAATTCCTGATCGCCTTGGCTCTGCGGCAAGGTTGCATGCCAACCGCGGTTGAACAGGCGCAGTTCCTGATAGCCGCTTGGGCAACTGCTTCGGCCGTTGCGCAGGCGCGGATAAAGCGCCCGCTGGATGCTGCCGGTGCTGCTCAACCGGACACAGCGCAGGTTCTCATCTATTGCCACATCACGACTGACGACAGAATGGGTCACCTGGGGATCGACCGGCGCCTTCACTTTGTGAGAACGCTTATGCTTGCGGCGATGCTTGGATGTGTGGTGCACGACTTTCACCCGCCGCTTGATGGTCTTGAACCTGACAATCTTCTTGGTGTGCTTCTTGCCTTTTCGAATGACGGTGCGGACCTTGGTCACCTTGACGACCTTTTTCACCTTGGTGATCTTTTTGATCTTTTTTCGGCCCTTGCGATCGACCTTCTTGATCTTCTTTATCTTGACGATCTTTTTGATTTTCGTGCGCTGGACGATCTTCTTTTTGTCCTTCTTATGGCCTTTATGTGCCTTGCGACTTTTATGCCCCTTGGGGCCCTTTTGTCCCTTAGCAGCGGAGCGGTCCCCTCTTGCCTTGTCAGCCCGTGCGTTGCGATCCCCTTTCGCTTTGCCGCCGCGCCCCTTGCCCGACCTCTGCGTTCCGCGACTGCGGTCTGCTTTATCAGAACGCCCCTTTCGCCCACGGCTTTCACCGCTGCGTCGTCCTTTGCTCGAACGATCAGCGCCCCGGCTTCGCCCCGCTTTGTCGGCCCGACCATGTCTGCCCCGACCTTCTGCCCGATTGCGCCCCTGACGTTTGACCCGTTCGACCACGCCAAGCGCCGTCCCGGAACGCTCCATTGCAGCGCTCAAGTCTGAGGCTTTCGGCCAGGCAGCCTCCGCCGGATTGGAGGCAGCAACCATCAACACAAGTGCGGCGAAGGCGGCGAGGGCGACGAAGGCATTGAGCACGAACGGGC
>JABSRX010000135.1 GCA_013214695.1 Rhizobiaceae bacterium
TACCGCGGCCACCGCCACCGGATGCTGCCTTGATGATGACTGGATAACCGATGTCAGCGGCGATGCGCTTGGCTTCCGAATCTTCAGAAACAGCGCCATCGGAACCCGGAACCACCGGAATGCCGAGCTTTTCAGCTGTCTGCTTGGCCATGATCTTGTCGCCCATGACCTTGATGTGGTCGGAGGACGGGCCGATGAAGGTGATGCCGTGGGCTTCGAGGATTTCGGCGAATTTGGCGTTTTCGGACAGAAAACCGTAGCCGGGATGAATCGCATCGGCGCCGGTGATCTCACAGGCGGCGACAATCTCGTGCATGTTGAGATAGGAATCGCGAGACGATGGCGGACCGATACAGACGCTCTGATCGGCCAGACGCACATGCATGGCATCGGCGTCGGCGGTTGAGTGGGCCGCGACGGTTTCGATGCCCATTTCCTTACACGCACGCAGAATACGCAGTGCGATTTCGCCTCGGTTGGCGATGAGTACTTTGTTGAACATACGCTTTACCGCCTAGGCCAGGGTGATCAGCGTTTCACCAAATTCCACCGGCTGTCCGTCGTCCACTTCAATGGAGGCAACGACGCCGTCCTGGGTGGCTGAAATCTGGTTCATGGTTTTCATGGCTTCGACGATCATGATGGTCTGGCCGGCCGTGACCTTGTCGCCCACTTTGACGAATGGGTTGGCGTTCGGCGATGGCGCCAGATAGGCGGTGCCAACCATCGGTGAGGTGATCGGTGTGCCTGAAGCGCTCGGTGCTGCAGCTTCGGCAGCGGCTGGAGCGGCAGCCGGTGCGGCAGGTGCCGGTGCTGCTGGGGCAGGGGCGGTGGCTGGAGGCGCGACCACGGCGTGGGTGACGGCCGGTGCGGCAACGGCGGTTGCGCCGCGCGACAGGCGAAGACGCATCTCGCCTTCTTCCAATTCGATTTCGTTCAAATCGGTCTCGTTGAGCAGGACGGCCAGCTCACGGATCATTTTCGTATCAATGGATGATTTTTTAGCTGCCATTTTCGGCGTGCCCCTTATTTCCCCCTGCTTACGGCAGGTAATTGACTAATCTAACGGCTCAAATATTTGGCCAGTGCCCGCAGACCCAGTGTATATCCATCTGTTCCAAATCCACAAATTTGTCCCAAACATGCGGCTGCGATCATTGAATGATGACGAAAGCTCTCGCGGGCATGGATGTTCGATATGTGGAGTTCCACAATCGGCACATCAACACCTTTGATCGCGTCATAAAGGGCAATCGATGTATGCGTATAGGCGCCGGCATTGATTGCCACACCGCTACCCTTTTCACCGGCTTCATGAATCCAGCCGACCAGATCACCCTCGTGGTTGCTTTGATGGCAAATTACGTCAAAACCGTGTTCTTTGCCGAAAGCAATGCACTCGGCCTCAACATCCGCAAGTGTTTGCGCCCCGTAAATGCCCGGTTCGCGTTGACCGAGCAAATTCAGGTTAGGTCCGTTGAGAACGTAAATGGGTTTGGTGATTCCAGAAGTCATCTAACCGGATCTTGTCATTAAAGCCTGGCGCAAGACGCCATACCTTACCCCATTGCCATAGGAAAGGTTTGCGGTCGACTAATTTCCAGTAAATTGCCTCAACTACACACGGTTTTGCCGCATTTGCGGACATTTTCGATCTTTTCAGCCAGCACGTCCCGGCCCAGGGCGCCGAACAGCACTTCATCACCGATGACGTAGGACGGGGTGCCATTGATTCCAAGACTATTGGCCAGATCATTTGCTTCGCGGAACGCCCCCAGCACGTCGTTCTTCTGGGCTTCTTCGTTCAGCTTGTTGATGTCCATATCCATGGTCTGCGCGACACGCAGGGCGCGGTTTCCGTCCTTCTGGCCGGGGCTGCCGAGCAGGGTATTGTGGAAGTCGGCATATTTGTCCGGATAGAGACGGTAGACGGCCGTTGAAATGCGGCTGGCTTCGACCGACCCTTCGCTGAGGATGGGCAGCTCTTTCATGACGAATTTCAGATTTGAGTCGCCGGCGAGCAGGGCGTTCATGTCTTCCATGGCGCGCTGGCAGAAACCGCAATTGTAGTCAAAGAACTCAACAACGGTTACATCGCCTTCGGCATTGCCAATAATGCCCTGATTGGGAGAATTGAAGATGACCTCAGCGTTCAGCGACAGGGCTTCTGCGGCCCGTGCAGCGGCCTGAGCGCGCTGCTGTTCTTCCAATGCGGCCTGAACCTCCAGCATCAGCTGTGGGTTGGCGAGCAGATATTCGCGGATGATCTGCTCGATTTCCGGTCGATCGGAAGGATCAAGCGCCAGACTGGATGAGGACGGAAACATCATCATCGCCGCGACGAGCGCCAGCGACGCTGATTTCAAGAGTTTTCCTGGGGTCATTTCAGTCTCATTTCTTGGGTGTAAGCAACGCGCGGCGGCAATTGAGCGCTTCAATTTCAAACAACTGGAACGCTGATTCCCGATCTAGTTGACATTAATAATATCTTCGGCGCGAAGCCAGCCCGGAGTGCCCCTCTTAAACTTTAATTGAGCGCGGCGGGCAAAATCCTTCGCCCGGTTTTTCTGCCCGGTTCTGATGGCATAATCGGCAGAAGCCAGCAGGGCGCGCGGCGTGTCTCCCTTGCGGCCATAGGCGATCGCCAGATACTGGAAGCCTCTTACCGCCGTGGGGTCGCGCGACACGCCTTTGCGCAATTGTGCAATCGCTTCATCGAGGTTTTTCTTAGAGCCGCTTTCCAACAGCGCATGGCCGAGTTCCACGCGGATGAAACCGGCACCGGTTTTGTCGTATTGCACCGCCCGGCGGAACGGCCCAACAGCAGCGGCGGCCTTACCGGAGCGCAGCAGGATCTCACCTTTCATCTCGTGGACATAGGCATTCTTTGGATTGCGTTTCAGCAGCTTGTCGATCATCGGCAGCGCCCGCTTCGGCGATCCATAGAGATGGGCGAGAATGGCCTGACCATAGAGCCGCGCATTAGGGTGCAGATTTTTGTCGTTGAGCACCGAATTGGCATAGCGCGTGCCGCCCACATAAGCGGCAATTTTGGCGCGTACCATGTCATGGCGCTTCTTCTGGGAACCGCTGGACTTGCGGTTGAAGAACGGGCTCTGGCGAACAGTCGACCGCAGCGTTGCAATACGCTCATTGGGCGTTGGATGGCTCAACAGATAGGGGTCGATGCGGCCGCTGAGAATGTTGGTGTTGCGGGCCAACCGTTTGAACGTATCCAACATGCCCTTTCCGGACTGTTTGGTGGCGGCCAACAGCTTGACCGCCGTGCGGTCGGCCGAGGTTTCTTCGTCGCGTTTGTAGCGCAAAATATCGCGCAAGGCGAAGCCGCCGCTGCTTGCGGCAATGCCGAAGCCGGCCCTGCCAAGATCGTTTGAACCGGAGGCGGCGCCTGCTGCACCAATACCCAGGCCGAGCAGGGAGGTCCATTTGGCAATCCGTGTGGCGTTTTCGATACGCTCGCGCAGCCGGATCTGGTGACCACCCACGATGTGACCCAATTCATGGGCGACAACGCCAATGACCTCGTTTGGGTCCTCTGCCTGCAGCAACAGGCCCGTATGGATGAACATCGCACTGCCGCTGACAAAGGCGTTAAAGCTGGGGTCATTGACGATGTAGTAATTCACCGATCCCTTGCGCAAGCGGGCGGCCCGCATCAAGGGCGCTGCATATTCAGCGACCAGCGCCTCAATCTCCGCATCACGGACAAAAGACAGCTGAGCGCGCTGCGCCTCCGCAGGTTTCGGCAACAGTGTCGCCAGGGTGGCGAGGGCCAGAACAAAGGCCAGGAATACAGAAGCTTTGGGTTGGCAGGGATGTCGGATCAATTTCAACTCATTTGGCTCTTGCGACGCGGGTGACTTGCCAGCAACTCAATTCGTGTTTAGCGGTTTCAGACGTTGCTGTCACACCATAGATTCAATGAGGCCTTTCAATGGCATTGAGCCAGAAAGCAAATCACTTTTTGTCCAACCGCTCGAAGGTTGAGCCGTTTCACGCCATGGACGTTCTGGCGACGGCCAACAACCTGCAGCAACAGGGACATAATATCGATTTTTTGTGCGTCGGTCAGCCGGCTGCGCCAGCACCGCTGGCGGCGCGCCAGGCGGCGGCCGATCATCTGATGAACAGCGCCATCGGCTACACGGATGCCGGTGGACGCGGCGATCTGCGGGAGCGGCTGTCCCTGCATATGAAAGAGACCTACCAGGTCGAGGTTGATGCTGCGCGGATTTTCATCACCACGGGCTCATCAGCCGGGTTCAATCTGGCCTTTCTGACCTTGTTCGATGTCGGCGATCGGGTTGCCATCGCGGCGCCCGGCTATCCGGCCTACCGCAATATTCTAAAGGCGCTCGGCCTCCAGGTGGTTGAGATCGAAACCTTTGAAGAAGACCGTTGGGCGGTGACGCCGGCACAGCTTCAAGCGGCCCATGCGGAGGCACCGCTGGCCGGCATATTGATCGCCAGCCCGGCCAATCCAACCGGCACGATGATGACGCCGGACGCCTTGAAAGAGCTGATTTCCTGCTGCGAGGATCTTGGGATCCGCTTCATTTCCGACGAAATCTATCACGGGTTGACCTATGAGGAAGAAACCGGCGTTGCTGCATCGACGGCGCTGCAGTTCAGTGACCAGGTTGTGGTGATCAATTCGTTTTCAAAATACTACTGCATGACCGGGTGGCGAATTGGCTGGATGATCCTGCCGGCCGATTGCATCCGCACCGTCGAGTGTCTGGCTCAAAGCCTGTACATTTCAGCGCCTGAATTGTCGCAGATTGCCGCCATGCATGCGCTTGATTGTAAAGCGGAATTGGAGGAAGTGCGCCGTTCCTACAGGGTCAACCGGCAATTGCTTCTGGAGCGTCTGCCGCAACTGGGTTTCGATAAGATCATGCCGATCGACGGGGCCTTTTACGCCTATGCGGACGCCACGCGGCACACTAATGACACGATGGATTTTGCCCACAAGATGCTGGCCGAGGCCCATGTGGCGGTGACGCCGGGACTGGACTTCGATCAAGACAGGGGGCATCGTTACCTGCGCTTTTCCTTTGCTGGCGACCACGCGACGATGGAGTCGGCATTGCAGCGCATGGAAACCTGGCTGGCCTAGTGGACGCGCAGATGACCGGCCGATGAACGACAATCGGTGATGTCATGGATAAGGAATTTCTCGAAGAGTTGTTTGCCCCGTTCGGCGAGGTGGTGATCCGCAACATGTTTGGCGGCACCGGGATCTTTCACCGTGGTCTGAACTTTGCCGGCATCATGGACGGGCAGTTCATGCTGAAAGTCGATGATGAAACCGTCGGTGACTTTGTCGCTGAAGGCATGACGCCTTGGGAATACACGCGCAAGGACGGCAAGGTTGTAACCATGGGCTATTGGTCGGTGCCGGAGCGGTTGCTGGATGATCCTGAAGAGTTCAAGCTTTGGGCGCAAAAGGCGTTTGACGCGGCCTGCCGTATTGATCAGGCGAAACCACCCAAGCAGCGCAAGCTTCAGGATTTTTGACGATCGCTTAGGCGTCAGCCAAACTTCCGCGTCGGTTGCAGCAAAAATGCCGGTACATGATCGCCCCAGCCCTTGGGAATGGGCATGTCGTCATTGTCTGACGGGCGATCCGGCTGTGTCGGCGCCGCCTCAGTGTCATCTGCAGCAACGGGTGCTGCTACGGCAGCATCTTCAGCCTCAACCGGCTTTTTCTTGCGTGGGCGACGGGTTGTTCTTTCTTCGCCCTCAACAGCATCTTTGGCGACTGTTTCGCTCTCTTTATCCGCCTTCTTGGTGCGTTTGCGGCTGGACTTCTTCTTCTCGGGGGTGGCTTCGCTTGCTTCATCGGTTGACGTCGTGGGCTTGCCACCGTCCAGCCACTCGATGTCATCGCCGGTCAGTTCGGCAATCGCCTGCACATATTTGTCGTCGGCCTTGGTGACCATGGTGAAGGCCCAGCCATCGCGTCCGGCACGGCCGCATCGGCCGATGCGGTGGACGTAATCCTCGGCATGGGTCGGCACGTCATAGTTGAACACGTGGGACACGTCTGGAATGTCGAGACCACGCGCCGCCACATCACTGGCCACCAGCAATTTGATCTCACCGGAACGGAAGCCGGCAAGGGTTTTCGTACGGGTCGACTGGTCCATGTCGCCATGCAGGGAGCCAACGGAATATTCGTGTCGGCTTAATGACTTGTAGAGCGTCGCAACATCGCGCTTGCGGTTGCAGAAAATGATGCCGTTATTGAGATTGTCGGCCTCATCGATCAGGCCGCGCAGAACGGCGCGCTTTTCATAATCCTTGCGCGGTGCGCGCACCCATTTCTTGTCAATTGTATCTGACGTAGAGGACGCGGCGGCGACGGCCACCTGGACCGGATTCTGCAGGAACTGGTCGGCCAGCTTTTCAATGATCGGCGGCATGGTGGCCGAGAAGAAGAGGGTCTGGCGGGTGAACGGCACCATTTTCACGATGCGCTCAATGTCGGGAATAAAGCCCATGTCCAGCATGCGGTCGGCTTCGTCGATCACCAGGATCTCGACACCATTCATCAAGATGCGGCCGCGTTCGAACAGGTCCAGCAGTCGGCCGGGCGTGGCGATCAGGACATCGGCACCACGGTCCAGCTTGCGCATCTGATCTTCAAACGACACCCCACCGATCAGCAGTGCCACATTGAGCTTGTGATTGATGCTGTATTTGACGAAGTTCTCTTCAACCTGGGCGGCCAGTTCGCGGGTCGGTTCCAGAATCAAAGTGCGCGGCATGCGGGCGCGGGCGCGACCTTTTTCCGACAGCGAGATCATCGGCAGGGTGAAAGCGGCCGTCTTACCGGTCCCGGTCTGGGCGATGCCCATCACATCGCGACGCTGCAATACATGTGGAATGGCCTGTGCCTGGATCGGCGTAGGCGCGCTATAGCCAGCGGTCTCAACCGCGGCAAGCACTTTCGGACTAAGTCCCAATTCGGAGAATGTCATCAAATAACGTGTCTTTTCGACTGATTGCAATTTAGCGCGCGAGGGAATCCCGTGACCCTCGCTTTTGGCGCTTCATAACCGCATCGCGCTGGACGTACTTTGGGTATGGCGATAAGCAAAGCAGGGCCTTTTGTCAACAATTGGCTCGTTTGGCGCGTTTACGTGGTGAATCTTCAACAAAAGCGTTCGATTAAACGTCCAACAATTCATCATTGGCGAATTGCGCGTTCTCCTGAATGAAGACGAAGCGCTTTTCGGGTTTGTTGCCCATCAGGCGGTCGATCGATTTTGACGCGGCTTCCGGCTCCTGGATGGCAATGCGCAGCAGGGTGCGTTTTGCTGGATCCATGGTGGTTTCTTTTAACTGACCTGGCATCATTTCACCGAGACCCTTGAAGCGGCCCAGTTCAACCTTTTTGCCGCCGGTGAATTCATCGCGCAGCAGCTGGTCCTTGTGATCGTCGTCGCGGGCATAGAGCGTCTTGCCGCCCTGGGACAGCTTGTAGAGCGGTGGCACTGCCAGATAGAGCGCGCCTTGTTCGATGATTCCCGGCATTTCCTGATGGAAAAACGTGATCAACAGGGAGGCGATGTGGGCGCCGTCGACATCCGCGTCGGTCATGATGATGACCCGGTCGTAGCGCAGATCGTCAAACGAGAATTTGCTCCGCGTACCGCAGCCCAGAGCTTGGACAAGGTCTTGAATTTGCTGGCTGTTCGCCATCTTGTCCCGGCTGGCTGAGGCGACGTTCAAGATCTTGCCGCGCAAAGGCAAAATCGCCTGGCTCTTGCGGTCGCGTGCCTGCTTCGCCGAGCCACCCGCCGAGTCGCCCTCAACAATAAAGATTTCCGTGCCGCCCTTGGCGCTCTTGGAACAGTCGGCAAGCTTGCCGGGGAGGCGCAACTTGCGCGTCGCATTCTTGCGGTTGACTTCCTTTTCCTGGCGGCGGCGCATGCGCTCATCGGCGCGATCAATCACCCATTCCAGCAATTTCGCCGACTGGGCCGGCGAGGCGGCCAGCCAGTGGTCAAAGGAATCGCGAATGGCGCTTTCGACAATCTTGGTCGCTTCGACCGTCGCCAGCTTGTCCTTGGTCTGGCCGACAAATTCCGGTTCACGGATGAACACCGAGATCATCGCGGCAGCGGAGGTCATCACGTCATCGGTGGTGATGACAGACCCTTTCTTGTTGCCGATCAGCTCTGCATAGGCCTTCAGACTGCGCGTCAATGTCACACGCAGGCCGGCCTCGTGGGTGCCGCCTTCGGCGGTTGGTACCGTGTTACAGTAGGAATTGACGAAGCCATCATCGCCATACCAGGTGATCGCCCATTCAACGGCGCCGTGGCCGGACTTCTTGTCGGTCGACCCGGCAAACGGTTGGTCGGTCACCTGCATCTGCTTGCCGACGCTGGTCATCAGATAGTCTTTCAGACCACCCGGGAAGTGGAACACCGCCTTGTCGGTGACTTCGTCCTTGCCCGAGACCAGGGATGGGTCGCAGGACCATCTGATTTCGACGCCACCGAACAAATAGGCTTTCGAGCGGGCCATCTTGAACAGGGTCAGGGCCGAGAAGGCGCTGTTCTTGCCGAAAATTTCCGGATCCGGGTGGAAGCGGACCTTGGTGCCGCGCCGGTTGTTGACTTCGCCGACGTTTTCAACGCCGGTCAGGGCTTTGCCTTTGGAAAAGCTCTGGCGGTACAGTTGCTTGTTGCGGGCCACTTCGACGATACAGTCGTCGGAAAGCGCATTGACCACGGAAATACCAACACCGTGCAGACCTCCAGAGGTCTCATAGGCCTTGCCGTCGAATTTACCGCCGGCATGCAGCGTGGTCATGATGATTTCCAGCGCCGACTTGTTCTTGAACTTGGGATGCGGGTCGATGGGAATGCCGCGACCGTTGTCGGTGATGGTCAGATAGCCTTCGGCATCGAGATCCACCTCGATCCAGGTGGCGTGTCCGGCCACCGCTTCGTCCATCGAGTTGTCGATCACCTCGGCGAACAGATGGTGCATCGCTTTTGAGTCGGTGCCACCAATATACATGCCGGGACGGCGACGAACCGGCTCCAGACCTTCAAGGACTTCAATGTCTGACGCGTTATAGCTGTCCCCATTGGTTTTCGGGGTTTTTGCCTTGGGCTTGCTCGGCGGCTTGGCCGGAGCGGGAGCGCTTTGCTCGGTAGCGAATAAGTCAGCAGCCATTTATGAGTCCGGGTCTCTTCAATTGAAAGACGAATCACCTGCACTGAAACTGCCACATTTTCCGGTTGGTGACGAGCGCGGGCAGGGATGCACCTCTCATATGTTCCCTTTGTGTTCGCTTCAAGGCCGGTTTCCCCGACTTGCGCTATTTGTGGTGGACAGCGTCGCAGATGTGCTCCAAACCGGCTGACACCTTTACACGCACGGGCAGCATTCGTATTGCTCCCTGCACGTATCAACCG
The DNA here is from genome assembly GCA_013214695.1 of Rhizobiaceae bacterium. GTDB lineage: Bacteria > Pseudomonadota > Alphaproteobacteria > Rhizobiales > Rhizobiaceae > Pseudahrensia. The sequence continues at coordinate 9,462 of JABSRX010000135.1, forward strand.
AAAGACTTCACATGCGCGCTGAAATGCAGACCCTGGCGGACGAAATCACTCAGGCCATCAGCCTGTTGCGCCGCCACCTGGATTGGGAAAAGGCCAATAAACGCCTGGCGGAGCTCAATGATGCCGCCGAGGACCCCGATCTTTGGAATGATGCGGGCAAGGCACAGGCGCTGATGAAAGAGCGCCAGCAATTGGAGTCTGGCATCACGTCGATCAACACGCTGGAAGGCGAGTTGGGCGATGCAAAGGACCTGATCGAACTGGCCGAGATGGAAGAGGAGGCTGCCGTTCTCGAGGAAGCCGAAGAGTCTTTGCGCCAGTTGCATGCCGATTTGGGCAAGCGCCAGGTGCAGACCTTGCTGTCGGGCGAAGCAGACGCCAACGATGCTTATTTCGAAGTCCATTCCGGCGCCGGTGGTACCGAGTCCAACGACTGGGCCAACATGTTGCTGCGCATGTATATCCGCTGGGCAGAGAGCAATGGTTTCAAGGTCGAGGTGCAGGCCACGACCGCCGGCGATGAGGCGGGCATCAAATCGGCAACCGTGCTGGTGAAGGGCCACAACGCCTATGGCTGGTTAAAGACCGAGAGTGGCGTGCATCGCCTGGTGCGCATCTCGCCATACGATTCAAACGCCCGCCGTCACACGTCCTTTTCGTCGGTCTGGGTCTATCCGGTGATCGACGACAATATCGACATCGACATTCAGGACAAAGACATCCGGGTGGATACCTACCGCTCATCCGGGGCTGGGGGGCAGCACGTCAATACCACCGATTCGGCGGTTCGCATCACCCACTTGCCGACCGGCATCGTGGTGACCTCTTCAGAGAAGTCGCAGCACCAGAACCGGGCCAATGCGATGAAAGCCTTGCGGGCCCGTCTCTATGATATGGAGCTGAAGAAGCGCGAAGAAGCGACCCAGTCAGCCCATGACAGCAAGACCGAAATCGGTTGGGGGCACCAGATCCGTTCCTATGTGCTGCAGCCCTATCAGTTGGTGAAGGACCTGCGTACTGGCGTTGAGAGCACCAATCCGACAGCCGTGCTGGACGGTGATCTGAACGCGTTCATGGAATCAGCCCTGGCGCATCAGGTCAGCGGCGAGGATAAGCAGATCGAAGACGTCGAATAGGGCGCCGCGGTTTAAAGATACGGCTTCAGGCTTTTTTCAAGGCGCACGAAGTGGATCGGGTTCATCGTGCGGCTACCACGGCGGACTTCGTAGTGCAGATGCGGGCCGGTTGAGCGGCCGGTGCTGCCAACCTTGCCGATAACGCCACCTTTGATCACCTTCTGACCGATTTTCACCTTGATGCGGCTCAAATGGGCATAGCGTGTCGTCATGCCGTTGCCGTGATCGATTTCAACCAGCTTGCCGTAACCACCATGGCGCCCTGCTTTCACTATCTTGCCTGTGGCGGTGGCCAAAACGGGTGTGCCGCGACGGGCCTTGTAATCGATACCGCCGTGGACAGCGGCACGACCTGTAAACGGATCACGGCGGGTGCCATAGCGTGATGAGATTTTCTTGCCCGGTGTCGGGCTGCCATTGGGCAGGCGCTTGGCAACGCTGCGCAGCTGGGTCAGGCGGTCCAAAGACGTATCCAGCGCGCTCATGGAATCGAGCAGATCACCGCCGGCTTTCAATTCGATGAGCGGGCCACCAATGGCGGTTTCTTTTGGAATCTTGACGCCACGCTTTTTCAGGATCTTGGCCAGTTTGGCAAGTTTGGCATCGGCGCGCTCTTTCAGGACCTTGATCTCGGCAATTTGCGATTTCTCAGCCTGTTGCAGCGAGCGTTCAACCGAATCGAGAATGGTATCGCCGTGCCGGACCAATGGTGCCATCGTTGCAGAGGCAATCGCCGTTGTTGCGGGTGCCGACTGAGCGCCAAACGGATTGTCCGTTCCGACCAGTGACCCCAGACGCAGACCATTGGATTTGGACGTGTTGTTGGCTTCTTTGCGCGGCGCAGGTTTTGTGCTGCCCGTGGTGATCGGAGTGGCGCGCTTAATCAACCGGCGCACCTCTTCCTGCATCGCACCGATCTTGTCCTGACGCAGCATCAATTTGGCAACGCGGTTTTCGACTACACGCTGATCGAGCATCTGGCGGCTGGTGGCCAGGTCAACCTGAGTGCGCAGGTTGGCAATGCGGTCTTCATAAAGATGCTGCATTTTGGCCTGCTGCATCATCGCCGCCTTGGCGAGATCTTCGCGCAGGAACAAATAGGCCGTGGAGGTCATCACGCCGACGGCCAGCAGGGCAGAGAGACCAAGCACAGTGGAAGTGACGAGCGGATTGATGCGATAGACTTTGTCGCGATGTCCAACGGTGATGGTGGACTTCTGACTGCGCCAGCGCTGATGGCTGTTGCGCGCCTCTGGAATCGACGTCTTGTTTACTGATTTGAACTGATGGGACGAGGACATGGGCAAACTGGAGTGGATAGAATTGCCCGTATTCTGGTCGAAACATGGTTAACAGACCCTTGATGGAGAGTCGTTTGTCTTGGTGGATGGCGCGTCTTCGGTGTCAGTTTCCCGCACTGGCCAGCGCCCGGTAAAAGCCTGGCGTCAAGCCGGCTCGGCAGCGGGCAAAGTCGTTGAATGGCGGCTTCAAGGGGCCCCTGAAATAGGTGCGGACCATGTGCTGGAAGGTTGAAGCCGGTTCCAATCCCTGTTTCAGGCACAGATAACGGAACCATTTTGCCCCCACCGCAACATGTCCCAGCTCATCTCGATAAATGATCCTGAAAATGGCGGCTGAGTCTTGGTCACCAACGGCTTCGATTTGGGCCAGCAGGGACGGAGTGATGTCGAGGCCGCGGGCTTCCAGAATCAGCGGCACGATGGCCAGTCTGGCCGTCAGGTCGTGGCCCGTCGCCTGGGCAGCTTCCCACAGGCCATCATGGGCATCCAGCATGCCGTAGTGGGCGTTGAGATCCGCCAGCCTGTTGCGCAACAACGAAAAATGCTTGGCTTCTTCCAGCGCCACACGCGTCCAGCCATCAAAGAAAGACCGCGGCATGGCAGGACCGCCCATGCTCGACGGGTCGGCAAAGCGGGCAACAATATCCCAGGCGAGATCTATGGCATTGAGCTCGATATGGGCGATGGCATGCAGCAGCGCGATGCGGCCGCGCTCCGAGCGGATCGAGCGCTTCTTCAGCTTGTTGGGGGGCACCAGAACCGGCTTGTCAGGTCGTCCGGGACGATCGGGCGGCTTCTGGCCAATCGCCCCGCCGACGCCCAGCGTTCCCATATGCCAGAGCAGGGCGGTGCGCCGCGTCACATCGATCTTGGTGTCAAGATCGGCGGCCTGCAGCGCGGCGATGGCCCCTTCCTTGAGACTGGCTATGCCGCTTTGTTTGACATCGGGCATATGGGCCAAGTCGTCTGGCCACTCGTGGGGCTTGAAGAACGCCGCACCGGGCGCGTCAGACGCGGTGGGCAGGTCAGCCAAAATGCTGCTGTGCCGCTTCGAGGACCGCCTCGACATGCCCCTTCACTTTGACCTTGCGCCAGGCCTCGAGAATCACCCCATCACCTGAAATCAGGAAAGTGGAGCGCTCAACGCCCATATAGGTCTTGCCATACATGCTTTTCTCGACCCAAACGCCGTAGGCTTCCAGAGCGGCGTGCTCTTCGTCTGACACCAAAGTCACGGTCAGGTCATGCTTGGTGATGAACTTGTCATGCTTGGCGACCTTGTCGGGAGACAGACCGATCAGGTCGACACCGAGGGCGCTGAAATCGTCCTTTAAAGCACTGAAACCTTTGGCTTCTGTGGTGCAGCCAGGGGTGTCGTCCTTGGGGTAGAAGAACAATACGAGGGGTTTGCCGGTCGGAACTTTGATCGATCCGTCGCCATTTGTTGGGAGTTCGAAGGCCGGGGCTTGGTCACCGGTATTTACCATAGGTCAACTTTCCTTTATCGGGCAGGGCCCGTCCGCAAATTCACCACACTTTTTTGGCAAGCCTGTACTGCATTGGCAAGCAGTAGTAGGGGGTCACGACGGCGAGCGATTTGTCGCAACCCCTGAATTGTGGTGAATGTGGATTCGGAAAGTGCGCACCGAGGAGATTTGGTGCACAACTCGCCAGCAAAGGAAACAGTGCTTCCCGAAATGAGCGGACGTCTGCAACATACCGACCCGCCCGGCCATGTGCGGCCTGGTTCGTCGACTTCTTCTGCAGAAGAAGTGCATCGGCTGGAAGATCCGGTTGATGACGGCGCACGTCTGTCAACGCCCCGGGTCTTCTTTTACTCTGGATTGGGGGTGGTTGTGGCAGCTGTGCTGGCGGTTGGCGCGATCCTCTATATGCTCCTCAACCATTCTGTGTCCAATGAACAGGTGCGGGCGCAGATTGAAGCTCAACTGACGTCGATTCTGGGCGCGGATCACTCTGCCAGTATCGGTGAAACCAGTGTGGCCCTCGGATCAGGCGGGCTGCTTTCCATCGACGCAAGTGATGTCAGAATCCTCCAGGGCGGATCCACCAGTCTCGGCGTTGCCCGCGAGTTGGGGGTGAAGGTCAAACCGATCTCGCTGATTTCTGGCGATGTTGTCGCCGAGAGCGTCACGATGCGTGGCGCGTCGATTGCGATTGATGCCATTTTCAATCAACCAGCCGAAGAAGACTTGCGGCCGGTATGGCCCCGGTCGCTGAACGTCGATGCGGCTCTGCGTGACCTGGGACAATTTGTGTCCGAACTGGCAGTGCAGATTGAAGGTGCGGGATTGGAAAGCATCAATCTGGAAGATGCCACGCTGGTGGGATTTGATCAGTTGGGCTTGCGGTCCCGCACCGCAACAATTGAGGAACTGTCGATTGAAAAACCGAAAGGGGCAGACGGTCAGGGCGATCTGGACATCAGCGCCCGTCTGAAGACTCGCTTCAGCACCTGGCAGTTGAATGGAAACTGGACCCAGCTGGAAAATGGGCAACGTCGTTTGGAGCTGCAAACCGACGGTATGACGC
>JABSRX010000136.1 GCA_013214695.1 Rhizobiaceae bacterium
CCTTAGGGTTTACAGCGGCAATCGGCGGTTATTCTTTACTTGAGCTCGTTGCGGTAATGCATGGTGTCGCTGCGGCATAGGGACCGGCGCCATTCGACAACCCGATCATCCAATGCAATGGCCCGACGGTCGATTTCCAGCAGCGGCGATTTCTGGGGCAGGGAGAGCAGGTCGGCCACCTTGTCAGGTGCGGTAACCGCCCGCAATTGCTCATTAACCCGGGCTACGATGATGCCGTAATAAGTGCTGTAGAACTGATAGACATTGTTGGGAAGCAGCGTTTCCGACGTCAAATCCGGGAAGTATTTGGCCGGCAGTACCAGTTGTTCCCACAAGATGGGGCCTTCGTCATTGCTGCGGATGCGCTCAAACCGCCAGACCTTGTCCCCAGATTGCAGCGAAAAGATTTCGCGTTCTTGTTCACTGGCGCTGTCCTGAATGCGCGAAAGGTAACGCGATTCGGGAAAGGATGGCTTTGCGCCAGACTGCGAAGAACCGTCGGGCGTCAGCCGGTAGAACCGGAACAGAATAGAATTGTCTTCCGCTTCGGCCACAAATGTGCCGCGTCCCTGGCGGCGCACCAAAAGCCCCTCTGTCGTCATTGCATCCAGAGCCTTGCGCATTGTGCCTTGGCTGACGCCTAGTTCTGCGGCGAGGGCAAATTCCGATGGCAGCATCTCGCCAGGTCGCCAGTGGCCCTCAATCAACCGCTCGACCATGACATTGCGTGCGCGCACGTAGAGCGGTTGCGCTTCAAGCCGGGCAGGGTTGGGAGCTGGATCGATGGCCGACATGGGGCGTCTTTCGTGTCACTTGCGCAGATTCTGCGTTGACACGGCTTATGCCATTGTCTTATGTCTTATACAAGACTTAGTTGACACATGCGGAGATCATTTTAAATGAGCAACATCCCCCAATTGCTGGTTCACGACCACGAGGACAACGTTGGTGTTGTCGTCGTTGAAGGGCTGACAGCCGGCACTGAAATGCTGTGCGTGGTGACCCACGACAATTCTTCTTTCAACCTGACTGCCAATGATGATGTGCCGATCGGTCACAAAATTGCGCTGAAGGACATTTCTGAAGGCGACACAGCCATCAAATACGGCGAGGACATCGGAAAGTTTGTCGGCTCCGTAAAGCAGGGCTGCCACGTCCACACACACAATCTGAAAACCAAGCGCTGGTAAGGAGTCGCATCATGTCTGACAAAATTATGGCTTATCGGCGCGAAAATGGCCGCGTCGGCGTTCGCAACCACGTGATCATTCTGCCGGTTGACGATATTTCAAACGCAGCGTGTGAATCCGTTGCCAACAACATCAAGGGCACCATGGCTATTCCGCATGCCTATGGCCGCCTGCAGTTTGGTGAAGACCTTGAAGTGCATTTCCGCACCATGATCGGCACCGGTGCGAACCCAAACGTTGCTGCTGTTGTGGTGATCGGCATCGAGCCTGACTGGACCCAGCGCATCGTCGACGGCATCAAGGAAACAGGCAAGCCGGTCTTTGGTATTTCCATCGAACAGAAGGGTGACCTGGAAACTGTCCGTCAGGCTTCCTGGAAAGCCAAGGAATTCGTGCACTGGGCATCCGAGCTGCAGCGCGAAGAATGCGATCTGTCGGAACTGTGGATTTCCACCAAATGCGGTGAATCCGACACAACCACTGGCCTGGGTTCCTGCCCAACCGTTGGCAACATGTATGACAAGCTGATCCCAACCGGGATCACCGGCTTCTTCGGTGAAACATCGGAAATCACCGGTGCTGAGCACATCTGTAAAGAGCGTGCGATCAATGAAGAAGTTGGCGAGCGCTGGCATGCCATGTGGAAGGCCTATCAGGACGAAGTTATTTTCGCCCACCAGACAGATGACCTTTCCGACTCGCAGCCAACCAAGGGCAACATCCTGGGTGGTCTGACCACGATTGAAGAAAAGGCCCTGGGTAACCTTGAGAAGATCGGTCGCGAATGCCGCTACATCGACATTCTCGAGCCGGCCGAAGCACCAAAGAGCGGTGCTGGCTTGTACTTCATGGACTCATCCTCCGCTGCTGCTGAATGTGTGACCCTGATGGCTGCCGGTGGTGCTGTTGTTCACACCTTCCCAACAGGGCAGGGCAACGTTGTCGGTAACCCAATCGTTCCAGTAATCAAGATCACCGCGAACCCGCGTACCGTGCGCACCATGGGCGAGCACGTGGATGTGGACGTGTCCGGCATCCTGACCCGTGAGAAGACCATTGATGAAGCCGGTGATGACCTGATCGAAATGATCAAGCGCACCGCCAATGGTCGCAACACTGCTGCAGAAGCGCTGGGTCACCGTGAGTTCTCGATGACAAAGCTGTATCGAAGCGCCTAACGGCTAACGCGATATATTGAAGTTTGGAACCCGGTGCGATAGTGCCGGGTTCTTTGCTTTAAGACCCCAATTTTCCCCTTTGGCACCACACAGGAAACCCCCATGCCCGACATCATCATAACCGAATTCATGGACGAAGACGCTGTTGATCGTATGACAGCCAAGTATGAGTGTTTGTATGATCCGGCTTTGGTCGATGACCCGGAGCGTCTGGCCAATTTGGTGACGACCGCCCGGGCTCTGGTTGTGCGCAACCGGACCCAGGTGCGCGGAGATTTGCTGGCTGCGGCTACGGCGCTGGAATGCGTTGGCCGTCTCGGTGTTGGCCTCGATAATATCGATGTGCCCGCCTGCGAGGCTCGCAACATCGACGTTTACCCGGCCACCGGCGCCAACGACCTGTCCGTTGCAGAATATGTGATCACAACAGCCCAGGCACTGCTGCGCGGCGCTTATCTCGGCACGGCCTCTGTCGTCGCCGGCGAATGGCCGCGCCAGTCCATGATGGGCCGCGAGCTTTCCGGCAAGACGATGGGGCTGGTCGGATATGGCGCAATTGCCCGCGAGGTGGCGGTGCGGGCCAAGGATCTTGGTATGAGCGTTGCTGCCTCTGATCCATTTCTGCCTGCCGGCGATCCGGCCTGGGGTGACACGGCCAGCATGTCGCTGGAAGATCTAGCCAAGGCCGCCGACGTGATCAGCCTTCACGTGCCCCTGACCGATTCAACCAAACACCTGATCAATGCGGACTATCTCGCGGCGATGAAACCAGACGCCATGGTCATCAACGCCGCCCGTGGCGGTGTTGTCGATGATGATGCGCTTGCAGCGGCCCTCGCGGCAGGCCAGATCGGGGGCGCTGCCTTGGATGTTTTCGAAACCGAGCCGCTGACAGCGGAAGCCGGGGAAAAATTTGCCGGATTGAAGAATTTCATTGCCACGCCGCATATTGCTGGTGTGACGTCGGAATCAAATATTCGCGTCAGCCACTTGATCGCCGATAAAGTGCTTGAGAAACTGAATTCAACCGCCTGATCAAGAGTCGAAAACCTATGGATACCTTTACCGCCGACCAAGTTCACGTGTTGGTGCGTGATGCCTTCATGCGATGCGATACGTCGGCCAGTAACGCAGACAGTGTTGCCACTGCGTTGGTTGCCGCCGAACTGGCAGGTCAGACCGGTCACGGACTGCGCCGCGTGACATCCTATTGCGGTCAATCCCTGAGCGGCAAAGTCAACGGGCATGCCACGCCAAGCGCTGAAAAAGTTGCTGCCGGAACCCTAAAAATCGATGCCGCCAACGGATTTGCCTATCCGGCTTTGGATCTGATGCAGGATCTTCTGCCAGACATGGCCCGCCAATGCGGTATCGCGATCGCTGGCATCAGCCGTTCGCACCATTGCGGTGTTGCTGGCGTGATCATGGAAAAGCTGGCGGATGCCGGTCTGGTCGCGCTGATGTTTGCCAATACCCCTGGCGCAATGGCGCCGTGGGGCGGCAACAAAGCTCTATTCGGAACCAACCCGATTGCCTTTGCTGCGCCGCAATCCAAAGGGGGCGCGATTGTTGTCGACGTGTCGCTGTCGAAAGTCGCACGCGGCAAGATCATGGCCGCCAAGCAGAAAGGGGAGGCCATCCCCGAGGGTTGGGCGTTGGGCCCGGATGGCGAAGCGGTGACCGATCCGAACATCGCCCTTCAGGGGACCATGGTGCCATTAGGCGATGCCAAGGGCACGGCTCTGGCATTGATGGTGGAACTGATGGCGGCGAGCTTGATCGGCGCCAATACAGCAGACAAAGCCAGCTCCTTTTTTGACGCTGAAGGCCCGGCGCCGGGCGTCGGTCAAACGGTGATTGCCATTGATCCGACCAAGATTGGTGGTGAGAATGTGCTGGACCGATTTGCCGATATGGCCGACAGCATCGCGGCGCAATCGGGAGCACGCGTTCCCGGACATCGCCGCCAACAGCTGAAGCAGGAGCTGATGGCGAACGGCATCGGCATCCCGGCAGATCTAAAGGCTGAAATAGAGGCGCTTGGGAAATGAACAACGGACTGGTTATCGTCGGCGGTGGCCAGGCCGCCGCCTCCGCAGCTGCGAAGCTCCGCGAACTTGATCAGGAAGTACCGATTACACTGATTTGTGGCGAACCGGTTTTGCCCTATCAGCGTCCGCCACTCTCAAAAAAATATCTGTCTGGTGAAATGCCGTTGGAGCGCCTGATTCTGAGGCCGCAGGAGTGGTACGACCAGAACAACATCCAGGTTCATTGCGGGCAAATGGCCAGGTTGATTGATCGCGAGAGCAAATTGATCAAGCTTTCAGGCGGGGCAGAAGTGCCATACGACAAACTGCTGTTGACCACGGGTTCAACGGCGCGGTTGTTGCCACCGGCCGTTGCACCGGAAGCACGCGGCGTTCATTACCTTCGCGCTACGATCCAAGCAGACCAGATGCGCCCCCATCTGATGCGAGACCGCCATCTGGTGGTGATCGGTGGCGGCTATATCGGCCTCGAAGTCGCGGCTGTCGCTGCGCAGTTCGGTATGAAGGTGACCGTCATCGAGGTGGCTGAACGCATTTTGCAGCGTGTCGCGTCACCGCAGACCTCCGATTTTTTCCGTGAGTTGCACAGCGAAAATGGTGTGAACATTCTGGAATCGGCTGGGCTGAAACAGATCCTGGTTTCGGGTGGCATGTTGGGGGGCATCGAACTGAACGATGGCAGCAGCATGGACGCCGATATGGTGCTGATCGGCATCGGCGTCTTGCCCCAAACCGAGTTGGCCGAAGCCTGTGGGTTGCATGTCGATAACGGCATCGTTGTCGATGCCTATTGCGCAACGTCTGACTCGGACATCTTTGCGGCAGGCGACTGTACGTCTTTCCACTATCGCGACGCGTTGATCCGTTTGGAATCAGTCCCCAACGCCATTCATCAGGCGGAAGTTGCCGCCCACAACATGCTTGGTGAGAAGCTGGTCTATGAGGTGACGCCCTGGTTCTGGTCTGATCAATATGATGTCAAACTGCAGATTGCCGGACTGAATACCGGTTATGACAGCACCGTCATCCGCCCCGGAAAGCGCGAAGGCAGCCAGTCAATCTGGTATTACCGTGGTGAGCAGCTGTTGGCTGTCGATGCTATGAATGATGCGCCGTCCTTCATGATGGCGCGTCGCATCCTCGAAGCTGGCAAATCGTTGCCCAAGAACGTCGCACAAGACGCTGGAGCAAATCTGAAAGAGTGGATCTAAGGCATGAAAATCAATCGACCGGAAACCCAATTCACCGGTTCCGACCTGTGTGAACTGTCGGCCCGCGAAGCTGTTGATCTGCTGCGCAGCAACAAGGTTTCCCCGCAGGAATTGATCGATGCCAGCGAGGCCCGTACCGCTCAGGTAGAACAACATGTCAACGCGGTTGTCACCATTTGCCACGACCGGGCGCGTGCCAATGTCGAGGGATTGAGCAGTCTCGATGCCGAGCACCCGGCATATTTGGCCGGTCTTCCAATTGGCATCAAAGACCTGTCTGCTGTGTCAGGCGTGGTCTCGACCAAAGGCACTTTGGCCATGAAGGATCATGTGCCGGACGAAAGTGACCCTATTGTCGATATTCTGGAAAGTCGCGGCGGACTTGTTGTCGGCAAGACCAACACGCCGGAAATGGGTGCTGGTGGCAATACGTTCAACGACGTGTTTGGCATGACCCGCAATCCCTGGAACACTGAAAAGAATGCCGGTGGATCCTCCGGAGGTGCATCGGTGTCCCTGGCGACAGGCGAAGTCTGGCTGAGCCAGGGATCGGACCTGGCGGGCAGTCTGCGTACGCCGGCTGCTTATTGCGGTGTCGTCGGCATGCGGGCATCGGTGGGCCGTGCCTTTGGTGGACCTGGTCCAATTGCCTTCACAGGTGAGGGCATTTCGGGGCCAATGGCCCGGTCGGTCGGTGACTGCGCGCTGTTTTTGGACGCCATGTGCGGCTACGATGCGCGCGCGCCACTCAGCCTGCCGGCGCCGGATGAGCCCTTTCAAAAAGCTGTTGAAGCGGTGAATTGTAAGGTCAAAATCGCCTACGCGCCGACTTTGGGCGGGTTTGCTCCCGTCGAGTCGGAGCTTGAATCGATCATGCAGGCGGCGTTGGGCCAACTGGCCGGCGAGGGCGCGGCGGTTGAAGAAGCTTGTCCTTCCATGGAAGGGCTCAACGAATCGTACATCACCTTGCGGGGCATGGTTTGGGCCGCAACAGCCGGCCGCCTTCCACAGGACATTCAAAAGCACTTCAAGCAAACGCTTGCCGAGAACATTGAGGTTGGTCGCAACCTGACCATTGATCAGGTGCTTGATGCCAACCTGAACCGAACCGAGCTCTACCAACGCATGCGGGTTTTCCTGGAGCAATTCGACGTGCTTGCAACGGCAGTGGTTGGCATCGAACAAACGCCGGTTGGGCTGGAATATCCAACCGGTGTCGATGGCCAGGTGATGGACTCTTATATCGACTGGCTGAAATTCTCCTATCTGGCGACGACCACGGGCCTGCCGGCGATCTCTGTTCCCTGTGGCTTTACCAAATCCGGGATGCCGGTCGGCATTCAACTGATCGGTCCTCCCCGCGGTGATGCCAAAGTGCTGGCCGTTGCCCATGCCCTGGAACAGGTGCTGGATCTCGGCACGTCACCGATAGACCCGATCGTCAGGCACTAGCGCCAATGGCGGGGGAGGTGCACATGGAACGGGTTTCCAACCGGGTGATGAATTTGGGGCACTTTCTGACCCAGACGGCGCAACGTTTGGGCGATCGTGCCGCTCTCATTCGCGGTGGCGATGAATTGACATTTGCCGCCCTCAATCAGCGTGTCGACAATGCCTGCCACGGCTTGCAAAAACTGGGCATCGGCAAGGGCGACCGCATTCTTGTTCAGTCGCGCAATTCCTTTGCGATGTTTGAAACCATGTTTGCCGCGTTTAAGCTAGGTGCTGTTTGGGTCCCGGTGAACTTTCGCCTGTCCGAAGACGAAGTTGCCTTTATCGCGCAAAATTCGGGCGCCAAGGTGCTGGCTTATGATCCGGTGTTCAAACCGCACCGGGACGCTGCGAAAGCGGTCGAGGGATCGGTGCTTGAACACACCATTTGCCTGGACCAGCCGGAAGAGGGAGAACACGCCTGGAGCGATCTGGCGGGCGAAAGTGCCGCGACTTTTGAAGAAGCCGCCGTGGACCACAATGATCCCTGCTGGTTCTTCTTCACATCCGGTACGACGGGACGTCCCAAGGCCGCCGTGCTGACACACGGCCAGATGGGTTTCGTGATCACCAATTATCTTGCCGATCTTTTTCCAGGTCTTGGTGAGCAGGATGCGTCGCTGGTCGTCGCTCCGCTCTCGCACGGCGCTGGAATTCATCAGATTGCCCAAGTTGCCCGGGGGGTGGTTTCGGTGCTGCTTGACGGCGAGCGGTTTGATACCGAGCAGGTGTTCGCGTTGATTGAAAGACACAAGATCACCAATGCCTTTACCGTTCCGACAATCCTGAAGACCATGGCCGACAGCGAGGCAGTGGATCGTTATGACCACACCAGCCTTCGCCATCTGATTTATGCCGGATCGCCGACCTATCGGGTCGACCAGCAAAAAGCCTTGGAGAAGCTTGGTCCATGCATCGTGCAGTATTTTGGTCTCGGGGAGGTTACCGGCAACATCACCGTGCTGCCGGCTGCTCTGCATCACATTGATGATGCGGTACAAGGCCGGATCGGGTCCTGCGGTTATGCGCGTTCGGCGATGCAGGTGCAGATTCAGGATGAGCAGGGCAGCGAGGTTGGACGCGGTGAAACGGGCGAGATCTGTGTCATCGGCCCAGCCGTCTTTGCCGGATATTTCAACAACCCCGAAGCCAATGCGAAAGCCTTCCGCAATGGCTGGTTCCGCACCGGGGACCGCGGGCATATGGACGATGCTGGATTTGTCTACATCACAGGTCGTGAAAGCGACATGTATATCTCCGGCGGCTCCAATATCTATCCGCGCGAGATCGAGGAAAAGCTGATGCAGCATCCGCAGGTGCGCGAATGCGCTGTGGTGGGTATGCCGGATCCGAAATGGGGGGAAGTTGGTGCGCTGGCCTTGGTTCCGGAACCGGGCTTTGAGCAGGATGCGTTCATCGTGTGGATGAATGACAAGATTGCCAGCTACAAGCGTCCGCGTCGCATCGAGATTTTTGAGGCCCTGCCGACCAGCGGATATGGCAAAGTGACAAAGAACCTTGTTCGGGCCGCGATTGAGGCCCGCGATGCAGCTGAGGATGAATAGCATGTCCGGCACAAAGACTGGCTTTTACTTTGACGAACGCTGTATGTGGCACACGGCTGCCGCACACGCGCTGATTGTGCCTGTGGGCGGCTGGGTGGAGCCACTGGCCGCTGGTGGTCATGCGGAATCGCCAGAAAGCAAACGACGCTTCAAGTCCCTGTTGGACGTCTCTGGACTGATGGCTCAGTTGGATGTGCGCAGCGCGCCAATGGCGACGATGGACGACCTGTTGCGGGTCCATGGCCGTGCATATTTGGATGAATTCAAGAANCTGTCGGATGCCGGNGGCGGTGAATTGGGCACCCGGGCCCCCTTCGGACCGGGCAGTTACGACATTGCGCGCGTTTCGGCAGGCTTGGCCATGCAGGCTGTTGACGATGTCCTGAGCGGCGATCTCGACAATGCCTATGCGCTTTCGCGACCACCTGGCCACCATTGTCTGGCGGATGAGGCCATGGGCTTTTGCCTGCTTGCCAACATCCCGGTTGCGCTGGAAGCCTCCCGGGCCAAGCATGGCGTCGAAAAAGTCGCCGTGGTCGACTGGGACGTTCACCATGGTAACGGAACGCAGGTCATCTATTACGACCGCGCCGACACGCTCGCGATTTCAATCCACATGGAAGGCGGTTTTCCGCCAGGCCTGTCGGCACCCGACATGACTGGCGAAGGTGCCGGGCAGGGTGCCAATCTCAATATTCCATTACTCCCGGGCGCCGGTCAGGCTGCCTATATGGCGGCTTTTGAGAGGCTGGTGTTGCCGAAACTGCAAGCCTTTGACCCCGATCTAATCGTTGTGGCCTGTGGTTTTGACGCCAATGGTTTTGACCCGCTGTCCCGCACGCTGGCCCATTCCGGCACCTTTGCCGATCTGACAAGGCTGATCATGAAAGCTGCTGATGATCTTTGCGGTGGACGTCTGGTGCTGGTGCATGAAGGCGGCTACGCCGAAGCCGTGGTGCCATTCTGTGGCGTCGCTGTGATGGAGCAATTGTCCGGTATTTCCACCGAAGTCGAGGATCCGTTCCGCGCCTTACTGGAGGGGCGCCAGCCTCCTGATGTCCTCAATGATCTGCAAATGCAATTGCTGGACGAGCAGGTGGCACTTGCCGGTCTGTGACAGCAGACACCGCATTTTTCATCCTGCTGAATGGTAACACATTCCCAACCCTTGCCCTTTATATTGATCCGATAAGGACAACATGCTGCGCGTTGCAGCAGTCGGGGACCGGGCCATGGCAGAACCAGCACTGAAATCTTCAGATGTATTTGACGACGATCGCACCAGCCAAGTCGCGGAGCTGAGCGACAAGGTTTTTGGGCGTCCCCCCAAGAGAGTTGCTTTCCCTGGTGGCCAGTCACGTAGCGCCTTTATTGCCGACATGGGCGATGCGCCCTACGTGTTCGCCAAGCGTGAAGATAAGGATGATGCCCAGCTCGAGGGGATTGTGCTGCGCACATTGGGCGATTCCCGTTATGTGCCAAAGCTGAAGGCTGTTGTTGAAAATTGGGTGGTTCAGGAATTCATCCCAGGCGGGCGTCTGCCCATGGTTCTTGAGGCTGAGGCCGACTACAGCGAACGCGAAAGGCTGGTCGCCGGCGCACTTGAGAGCTTGATCCATATTCATGAAACCGCGCATGCTAAGAATCTGCATCACCGTGTGCCGAAGGTCGGCACAGTCGACAAGTGGTTGTGGAACCGCACCGGTGCTGCCAAACGCATTTCCAAGGCACTTAATATCGCACCGCCAGAACTGGATCGCGAAAAACTGGTGGAACGCATGGACGTCAAACGCGACGAGTTCGTCAAATGGGACGCCCGTCCAGGCAATGCCATGGTGACCCGCGAAGGAGTTTTGTGGTTCGACTGGGAAGACTGCGGGCGCAGCAAGGCGCTGGACGATCTCGCCTTTGTCCTGTGCGACGAATGGATGGATGTTGGCGTCGACGGCGAGTGGCGTCTAATTGACACCTATTTCCCGTTCTTCAACCGCAGCCTGTCGCCCCATCAAGGGCGTCATTATCTGCGGCTGTTTGGCGTGACCCACATGATTTTGCGCCTGCGCATGGCTCAAAAGCTGTATTCCCGCGACGATGACTGGTGGGACCGCGACTATTGTCTGAAAGGCGATAAGATCGGTGTGACTCCTACCGAAATGGCTAGATTGGTGAATCGGGCCAAGCGCTGGTCGGACGGGGTTGATGAGTTGAAACCTCTGCCGGCTTGGCTGGATTCATTGGCAGATCGACTCAAGTTGCCGGTATAAGCCCCCAAAAGTAAGAGGCTTTTTGGGTTTTCGCAAGCTGCGCGATGCGATGCCGTTTGGGCGAATCCGCCTTAAGTTGAGGGCTGGCGGGGGACTGTGTTGTCCCCTGAAAGCGGCCATTTCTAATCCCTAAGTTTGATTGCGGCTACTACTGATACCCAATAGTTTGGCGCCAGAGACGGGCCGGAGTCCGTGCCAAGGTCTCTTTCATGCTCAATTCCTAGGGAGGAAACATTTATGAGTGAACGCAAAGACATTACGCGCCGTCGCGTAATCAAAGGCGGTGCCGCCGCAGCGGCTGCTGCCGGTGCAACGCCATATTTCTTTACACGTGCTTTCGCTGATGGCCACGGCTACCTGAACGCACCAAAGGGTGACACGGTTACTTTTGGTTTCAACGTGCCACAGACTGGCCCATACGCTGATGAGGGTGCTGACGAACTGCGCGCTTACGAACTGGCTGTTGAACACATCAACGCTGGTGGCGGCGGTATGCTGGACACTTTCTCGTCGAAGGCTCTGACCGGCGGTATCAACGGCAAGACCGTTAAATACGTGACCGGTGACACGCAGACCAAGTCTGACGCTGCCCGCGCTTCTGCTAAGCGCATGATCGAAAACGACGGCGCCATCATGATCACTGGTGGTTCTTCCTCTGGTGTGGCTGTTGCTGTGCAGTCGCTGTGTCAGGAAGCCGGCGTTATCTTCATGGCTGGTCTGACCCACTCCAATGACACCACTGGTAAAGACAAGCGTGCTAACGGTTTCCGTCACTTCTTCAACACAGAAATGACCGGTGCTGCTCTGGCTCCCGTGCTGAAAAACCAGTTCGGCACTGACCGTACTGCTTACCACCTGACAGCTGACTACAACTGGGGTTGGTCGCAGGAAGGTTCGATCCAGAAGTACACCGAAGGTCTCGGCTGGAACACCGCCGCTGCTGTTCGCACACCTCTGGGTGCTGGTGACTTCTCGCAGTACATCACACCAGTTCTGAACTCCGGTGCTGACGTTCTGGTTCTGAACCACTACGGTAAGGACATGGTCAACTCTCTGACACAGGCCGTTCAGTTCGGTCTGCGCGACAAGCAGGTTAACGGCAAAGACTTCGGTATTGTTGTTCCGCTTTACTCGCGTCTGATGGCTCAGGGTGCTGGCGAAAACGTTAAAGGCATCTACGGTTCCACCAACTGGCACTGGTCGCTGCAGGACGAAGGCTCCAAGGCTTTCGTTAAGTCCTTTGGCACCAAGTACGGCTTCCCGCCATCCCAGGCTGCTCACACTACTTACTGTCAGGCTATCCTGTACGCTGATGCATGTCAGCGCGCTGGTACATTCAAGCCATCAGAAGTTGGTAAAGCTCTGGAAGGCTTCAAGTTCGACGGCCTCGGCAATGGTCCAACTGAGTACCGCGCCGAAGACCACCAGTGCTTCAAAGACGTTCTGGTTGTGAAGGGTAAAGAGAACCCATCCTCCAAGTTTGACGTTCTGGAAGTTGTTGAAGTCACACCACGTGCGCAGGTTGAGTATGATGCTTCCCTGCTCGGCGGTGAGCTCGGCCCATACAACAACGGCTAAGCTGAACAAAAATAACCGGTTTCCCCGCTTCGGTGGGGAAACCGGACTTCGTCTCCCAAACGGTTTCGCCAGAGCGTTTCCCGCGGGGACACCGGTCACAGAAGTTGGCTAGCTGGCGGGGGAATGCCAGCGCTCTAAATTGGCCATTGCTAAAGGGAAAACCCGCAGCGAGTCAGATCATTGACTGCGTGGGAGGATGATATGGACGCATTATTTCTGCAAATTTTGAACGGGTTGGACAAGGGCGGCGCCTATGCGTTGATCGCACTTGGCCTGACACTCGTATTCGGTACGCTGGGAGTGGTGAACTTCGCCCACGGCGCGCTCTTCATGTTGGGGGCTTTCTGTGCGGT
This sequence comes from Rhizobiaceae bacterium, assembly GCA_013214695.1. Classification (GTDB taxonomy): domain Bacteria; phylum Pseudomonadota; class Alphaproteobacteria; order Rhizobiales; family Rhizobiaceae; genus Pseudahrensia. The sequence goes on from JABSRX010000136.1 coordinate 12,882, forward strand.
ATCCGTGCAGCGTATTTTGAGCATCTCCTATGAACAGATCAGCGAAACGGAAAAAGACTTTCTGGGCAATCCGCTGAAAGAACAGATTCCCTATCTGGAAGGCTGGCTCGGCGCTGATGTCTCCAATTGGCTTCAGGACTATTCGGTTCCGATATCGATACTCGTGGCCATCGTTTTCATGTCGATCGTTGGGATCGTCATGGAGCGCGGTCTGATCAAGCACTTCTATAAGCGTCCGCATGCCGATCAGATCCTCGTGACATTTGGTTTGGCCATCGTTCTGGCGGAAATCGTCAAACACTATTATGGCGCCAACCCGATCCCGCAGTCTGCACCTGACGTTGTCGCTGGAGCCGCCAATGTCGGTTCGTGGTTCGGATTGGGCGACGGCATTGTCTACCCATGGTGGCGTCTCGTTTACTTCGTGTTCTCGCTGTGCGTAATTTCGGTCGTGTTTGCCTTCCTGAATTTCACCACCTTCGGCATGGTTGTCCGTGCGGGCATGCAGGACCGTGAAACCGTGGGCCTGATGGGCATCAACATCCAAAAGCGTTTCACCATCGTGTTTGGGGTGGCCGCTGCGGTTGCCGGTATTGCCGGTGCCATGTACACGCCAATCCTGCCGCCTGATTATCACATGGGCATGGACTTCCTGGTTCTGTCCTTTGTGGTTGTTGTTGTCGGTGGCATGGGGTCGCTGGGCGGCGCCGTGTTGGCTGGCTTCCTGCTCGGTATGGTTCAGAGCTTTGCGGCGATGAACGAAATCAAATCAATTTTTCCTGGAATCGACCAAATCATCATTTACCTGGTTGCCATCGTCATTCTGCTGACCCTGCCAAGGGGTCTGCTGGGACGCAAAGGCGTCATGGAGGACTAACGGATCATGAAAAGTCAAAGCGTAAAAGACTGGACGCTGTTCATCGGGTTTTCCGCAGTCATTCTGTTGCTGCCAATCCTGTTGGTTCCCTTCGGAGCGTCCTATCCCGACCTGATGCAGAAGATCGCGATCTTCGGTATCTTTGCCGTCGGCTTCAACATCCTGTT
>JABSRX010000137.1 GCA_013214695.1 Rhizobiaceae bacterium
CCGCCTTGGTAAACTGCTTGGAGCCTTCCAACTGCGCCGCCGCCCCGGACGGGCCGAATGTGGCGATATTGGCGGCCGTCAGGGAATCGGCGAGGCCATCTACCAGGGGCGCTTCCGGCCCGACCACTACCAGCGCCACGTCGTTCTGCTGGCAGAAATCAACAACGCCGGAGTGATCACCGACATCGATATCCACATGCTGGCCCAGAATATGGGTGCCACCATTGCCGGCGGCGATATACAGCGTGTCCAGGAGCGGCGATTGGGCAATTTTCCAAGCCAGTGCATGCTCGCGACCGCCGGTACCGATCAGCAATATGTTCATTCCGAGTTCCGCCCTTGCAGTTGTTCTGGCTGGGGTTTAGAGCCAGTCTTGTCCTGATTGAATCAATCTGTTTGTGCCCCGAAGGGTTGATCGGCAAGGCGCCTGTCGTAGCGCGTATCGGTGATACGGGCAAGGCAGGCAACGCGGCCGACGGCCCTTCGCGGCGCAAACCCTTCGGGCCGGGCCTTTTTGCGCCATCATCATCGCCGGATTGCTTGCAAGTCCGTCCAGGACGAGCGGCGCAATCCGGCGCGGTGCTGACGCCAAAATGCTCCGGCAGAATGCTTCAATCAGGACAAGACTGGCTCTAGCACGTGAAGCGGCGAAGCGGGTGCATTGCTCGGATTTGCCGCAGGTTTTCCACTTGCTTTATGACCGCGAAGGGCGAGGTTAGGCGCATCATGAACGACACAGCAAATCGCGTAGCGGATGCCCCCGCTGATATCTGGGTCTACCGTCTGTTGCCCAGTGCGATCTGGCCCTATGCGCAACTGGCCCGCTGGGACCGCCCGATCGGATGGTGGCTGTTAATGTGGCCCTGCTGGTGGTCGCTGGCGCTGGCCGTCAATGTACGCATCGAGGCTGCCGCCGTGGGCGAAGGCGCCGGGTCGGTCTTCATCTTGCTGTTGGGCCTGCTGTTCTTCTGGCTTGGCGCGGTGATGATGCGCGGTGCGGGATGTACCTATAATGATCTGGTCGACGCGAAGATCGACGCGATGGTCGAACGCACCGCCTCCCGGCCGATCCCATCGGGCCGCGTGACGCGCAAAAAAGCGTTTATCTTTATGATATTACAGGCGTTGGTCGGACTGTTCTGCCTGATATCCCTGGCCGGTATTGTGAGCCCTGCGATCAATGAGTTTGCGTTCATTTTGGGTGTTGCCTCGCTGGCCATTGTGGCCGCCTATCCATTTGCCAAACGGGTCACCGATTGGCCGCAATTGGTGCTCGGTCTGGCCTTTTCCTGGGGGGCTTTGATGGGCTGGGCAGTGGTTTTCGCTGGCCTCGATTGGCCAGCCTTGCTGCTCTACCTGGGCAGTATTCTATGGGTCATCGGTTATGACACCATGTATGCCCATCAGGACAAGGAAGACGACGCCTTGATCGGCGTGCGGTCAACGGCGCGGTTGTTTGGGGAGCGCACCAAACAGGCGCTCATTCTGCTTTACTCGGGAACGTTGGCGCTGTTCATCGCCGCGTTCAACCTGGCTGGCGCCGGTTGGGCCGCCTATCTGGGCCTGCTCGTCGGCTGCGCCCACATGATGTGGCAGGTGAAGACACTGGACATCGACGACCCGGACAATTGTCTGGCGCTGTTCAAGTCCAATACCGTGTTCGGCTGGATGCTGTTTGCCGGCCTGATGGCCGACATTCTGATTTAGGTCCGCGCGATAATTTCGCGGGCTGAAAGCACTTCCGTCGGCCCGACAATGCCCATCTTGCGACGGCGCATGAAGTTGGGACGATTTGGCATCAGCGAACGCCGGCGACGGCGCGGCTTGGGTGCCAAGGAAGCAATTCCGGAATAGTCTTTTACCACGGTTGCATTGCCCTCCTGATCGACCAGCAACATCGGCAGACCAAGGCGTTTGGACCACGAATGCCAGTCAGCTGCGGCATCCTCGACGGTGTCTGATACACACAGCGGCACGCTCAGTTCCGCATCGTTGTGCAACAGCTCCAATGTGACCGTATTGGTGCCATCCTCATTTTCGTAAGCCCTTGCTGCAACACCCAAAAAGGCGCCGTTTGGCAAAGACATCGAAAGGGGGACCCCGCAATCAAGATCGCATTTCACCACTGCACCTTTCGTGTTCAGCGTGAATTCGATCTGCGTGCCGCGATCGGTCCCAGACAGCTTGGGACCGCCACGGTCGTATGAAATTTTCTGCGGCAGGGCGTATGGATCGAGACGGAGATCGAGTCCCGCCCATACTGGTTTTGTTCCCCGCAGGCCGCTGGTTGCCTTACGCTTGGCAATCATGGCTTGAGCCTTCCTGTACACTTTCAAGAGCCGTCCTTTGTGGACTTTTTGACCCTTTTGTTGTTTCGCAGGCTCGTTGATCGGCTCTGCGTTAAAGGCACAATAGGCGACGGCTTCCCAAAACCGCTTAAAAAATGCGGTTAAGAAAAGTTGAGTCATTGAAAGGGTTTACGAAAGCTTGGCTCGGTAACAACCCGGTAAGGTTGCGCAAGTGTTATCGAAATATGCGCAATTTTCAGCCGATCACTTTGCCGGGGTTCATTATACCCGCCGGATCCAGGGCATCCTTGATCGAACGCATCATCGCCAGCGCCGTCGGGTCTTTGATCCTGGCCAGTTTATCGCGCTTCATCTGCCCAATGCCGTGTTCCGCCGAGATTGAACCGTTGAAGGCAACGACCTGCTCATAGACGCTCTCGTGGATCTGCGGCTCATAGGCGAAGAAGGCGTCGGCATCCCAACCCACCGGTTGAGAGATGTTGTAGTGCAGGTTGCCGTCGCCCATATGGCCGAAATTGACAATGCGGGCGTCAGGCACAATGTCCAGCACCGCCTTGTCGGCTGCCACGATGAAGTCTGGAATTGAGCCGACAGGCACGGAAATATCATGTTTGATCGACGCGCCTTCCGGCTTCTGGGCAGGCGACATGTCCTCGCGCAGGGTCCAGAACGTGCGCTGCTGTTCCAGCGATTCCGCCAATACAGCATCCTGAATGATCTCATTTTCCAGGGCCTCACCCAACACGCCCTCGAGAATGTCGCGGGCATCCTTTGCCGACCGTGACGACGAAATTTCCATCAACACATACCAGGGATGTGCGCCTTCAATCGGGCGGCGCACATTGTTTTGCGCATGTTTGAGGGTCATTTCCATGGCAATGCCGGCCATGAATTCAAAGGCGGTCAGGGAATTGCCGGCCTGCGCCTTGGCGCTGTTGAACAGTTTCAGCGCCTGTTGCGGCGTTTGCAGGGCCACATAGGCAACTTCCCGTCCTTTGGGTTTGGGGAACAGTTTCAGCACCGCCTTGGTCACCACGCCCAATGTGCCTTCGCCGCCGATGAACAGGTTCTTCAGATCATAACCAGTATTGTCCTTTCGCAGCCGGGTCAGTCCGTTCCAGATCTCACCGGTGGGGAGCACGGCTTCCAGTCCCATGATCAGATCGCGGGTATTGCCATAGGCCAGCACGCCGGTGCCGCCGGCATTGGTGCCGATATTGCCGCCGATCTGACAGCTGCCCTGGGCGCCCAAGGACAAGGGAAACAAAAGATCAGCTTCATCAGCAGCGTTCTGGATATTCTCCAGAATGACACCTGCTTCCACCGTCATGGTGTTGGAATCCGCGTCCAGCTCGATGATCTTGTTGAGCCGTGACAGCGAGAGCATGACCTCAGAGCCGTCCCCATTGTTGAGCGGCAGCCCGCCACCCACAAGGCCGGTATTGCCGCCTTGCGGTACGATCGCCGTGCCCGTCTCGGTGGCGAGTTTGAGAATGGCTGCGATCTCCTCGACACTGCCAGGGCGCAACACCAGAGGCGAGGGGGCCGCATAGCGCCCGCGCATATCGGTGACAAAAGGCGCGATGTCCGCGTCGGTGCGCAGGGCATAACGTTCCCCGACAATGGCGGTGAAGCGGTCCATCAGATTGGCTTGCATGATCGGCTCTTTTGTCATTTAGGTGGGCCCAATAGCGCATTGGGTGCCATTTGGTTTAGCGCGATACGCCGCAGGCGGAAAGGGTTGAAAAGCCGCTGAATATTTTGACGTTTACGTCAATCTATGCGATGGCAACGAGACGGATTTATGCGGAGATTTCCTGATGTACAGAGCCCCGGTTGACGAGATTTGCCACACGCTGAAGCAGGTGACTGGCCTGGGCAAGGCCATGGCCGAGGAGCGCACCGGCGACCTGAGCGCCGATCTGCTCGACGCGATCATGGAAGAGGCCGGCAAATTCGCCAGCGAGGAAGTGGCGCCTCTGTCAAAACAGGGCGATCAGCAGGGCACGCCCCTCGACAATGGTGTGGTCACCATGCCCGATGGCTGGAAGGACCTGTACCATCGCTGGATCGAAGGGGGCTGGAATTCGCTGACCGGCCCGGAAAGCCATGGCGGCCAGGGCCTGCCGATGAGCCTGCAGACGGCAGCCTTTGAAATGTGGAACTCCGGCTCGCTTGCCTTCGGCATCGGGCCAACGCTGACGATCGGCGCCATCGAGGCCCTGCAGAGCCACGCCAGCGAGCAATTGCAGGACATCTATCTGGAAAAACTGGTGTCCGGCGAATGGACCGGCACGATGAACCTGACCGAACCGCAGGCGGGGTCTGATCTGAACGCACTTAAATCCCGGGCCGAGCCCGTCGGGGATGGCAGCTACCGGATTTTCGGCCAAAAAATCTTCATCACTTATGGCGAACACGACATGACCGATAACATCGTGCATCTCGTCCTCGCCCGCCTGCCGGATGCACCGGCCGGACAGAAGGGCATCTCGCTGTTCCTGGTGCCAAAGTTTCTGGTCAATGACGACGGCTCCATCGGCGCGCGCAACGACGTGTTCTGCAACGGTGTTGAGCACAAGCTGGGCATTCACGCGTCGCCGACCTGTACGATGATTTATGGCGACGGCAAGTTTGGCGACGAAGCGGGCGCCATCGGCTACCTAGTCGGTGAGGAAAACCGCGGCCTAGCCTGCATGTTCACGATGATGAACAATGCCCGGCTGCTGGTCGGCATTCAGGGTGTCGCCGTCGCCGAGGCAGCCACCCAGCGGGCCATTGCCTATGCCAATGACCGCCGCCAGGGGCGTGCGGAAGGCTATGATGGCGACGGCATGGCGCCGATCGTTCTGCATCCCGATGTGCAGCGCAACCTGCTGTCGATGAAGGCGCTGACCCATGCCGCCCGCGCCATTTCCTACAACTGCGCCCACGCGATTGATCAGGAACACGCCGGATCCGACGATCTCGACTGGAGCGGCCGGGCTGCCTTGCTGACGCCGATTGCCAAAGCCTTTTCAACCGATGTCGGTGTCGACGTTGCCAGCATAGGTGTTCAGGTGCATGGCGGCATGGGCTATGTCGAAGAAACCGGCGCGGCCCAATTGCTGCGCGATGCCCGCATTGCCCCGATCTATGAAGGCACCAACGGCATTCAGGCCATCGACCTGGCAACCCGCAAGCTGCCGCTCGACAACGGCGCGGTGATCGCTGCCTATATTCAGGAAATGAAAGACGTTTGCGAAGAGGTCCGGGCCAGCAACAATCCGCAGATTAATGCCGCAGCTGATGCCCTGGCTGCCGCATTGGACGACGCGGAAGCCTCCACCAACTTCTTGCTCGATAATCTCAAGGCGGGCGCAAAACAGGTCGTGCTGGCCGGGGCGACGCCGTACCTGCGTTTACTTGGGCTGACCGCCGGCACCGTCTATCTGGCGAAGTCGGCGCTGAACTCGGACGAGGTTCATCTGGGTGACCGCGCTGCGCTGATGAACTTCATGGCGGCCAATCTGTTGGGCGAAACCGCGTCGCTGCGGGCAACGGTTGAAAACGGCGCCGAAACCCTGCGCCACGCCGGGTCACTCCTCGCCGCCGCGGCGGCCAACGCCTAACTTAGAGGAATCGTTAAATGGCAGACATCGAAGTTGCCCGCGAAGGTCGCGTGCAGATCATTCGCTTCAACCGGGCCGACAAGAAAAACGCCATCACCCGCGCCATGTACAAGACCATGGCCGATGCACTGGTGGCGGCCGACGGCGATGAGTCCATCGGCGCCAGCTTGATGCTCGGACAACCGGACGTCTTCACGTCCGGCAACGATCTGGCCGACTTCATGGCCGTCGCCATGGGGTCCGAACATGGTGGTGAAGTAGGTGAATATCTCAAGGCCATTGCCACCGGCACAAAGCCGCTGGTTGCGGCTGTCGACGGACTGGCCGTCGGCGTCGGGTGCACCACGCTGATGCATTGCGATCTGGTTTATGCCAGCCCGCGCGCCTGGATGCAGACTCCGTTTGTCGATCTGGGCCTGGTGCCAGAAGCCGGTTCCAGCCTGATTGCGCCGCGCCTGATGGGCCACCAGCGGGCTTTTGCCCTGCTCGTGATGGGCGAGCGCTTTTCAGCTGAGCAGGCCCAGCAGGCGGGCCTGGTGAATGTGGTTGTCGCGTCCGATGATCTGGAAGCGCATGCGATGGGCGCCGCTGAACGACTGGCCAGCAAGCCGCCGGAGGCTTTGGCGATCTCGCGCAAGCTGATCCGCGGCGATCGCGATGAGATCGTTGCCCGCATTCTGGAAGAGAGCGAGCATTTCAAAGGCCGACTGAAGTCGGACGAAGCGCGCAACGCCTTCATGGCGTTCATGCAAAAGAAGGCCAAATAGGCTCAGCCGGCACGATCTAGCGGAAGATTGACCGCGCCGCCTTCGATGGTTTTTTGCTGAACAGGGCAACCACCTCGATATGCGGCGAATGCACGAACTGATCGATCGGCGTGACCTGTTCAAGCGTGTAGCCACCGTCGATCAGCAGTTTTGAATCGCGCGCAAGGCTGACTGGGTTGCAGGACACATAGGCCACGGCGCGGATGTTGGACTTGGCGATTGCAGCACATTGTTGTTCTGCACCGGCGCGCGGCGGGTCAAGGCACAGCCCGTCGAACGGTTTCAGTTCCGCCGGTGTCAGCGGCAATTCATGCAGATCGCGGGTTTCGCTGGTGATGCTCTTCAGGCCGTCGACGGAACTGGCAGATTGCAGGGCGGCGAGGGCCGCCGCCTCGAGTTCCACGCCGTGAACGCGCGACCGCTCGGCGAGCCGCAGGGCAAATGTGCCGCTGCCGCAAAACAGGTCGACCACCCGCTTGCGGCCGTTGAGATGTTTGCACACCAGGCGCGCCATTTCCAGCTCGGCCTCGGCCACCGCCTGCAGAAAACCGCCTGGCGGGATCGCCACGTCGGCCCGCCCGAAACGGATCAACGGCTTTTCCTTTTCAATCACCACGTCGCCATCGATGCTGCCGCGCAGATAGGGCAGTTTGGCCATGGCATGGACGAAGCCTGAGGTCATCGCTTCGTTGGGTGGTTGGGGCAGGTGAAACTCAAGATCCAGCCCGTTATCGCAGGCATTGATGGCGAGCTGAATTTCTTCATTGCCACGCAGCAGGGTTTTGCAAAGGTCCCGCAACTGAGGAATTTCCGCTTCCAGCTCGGGCAGCAGAATGGTGCAACTGGCGATGTCGACGAGTTGATCGCTGCTGCGTTGCTTGTAGCCAAACTGCACAGCGTGATCGGCGTTTGCGTCGGCGGCGCGCTTGGCGGTGAAAGTTACGCGACGGCGGGCGCTTTGCGGGGTGGCGAAGGTCGGCTCGACCGGTACCTCCAATCCGGCATTGGCAAAGGCATAGGCCACTTCGCGCCGCTTCCAATCAAGGATCAATGAATCCGCCCCATGCTGGAAGGTGCAATTGCCACAGGTTGCCGCATAGGGGCAGGCGGGCACGCGGCGATGGTCGGAAGGGTTCAACACCTCAATCAATTCGGGCCGTGGCAGTTCGCCTTCGGCTCTGACGGTTTCGCCGGGCAGAGTATTGGCAACAAATACGGGCTTGCCATCATGACGCCCAATGCCATCGCCCTCAGATCCGAGTTTTTCGATTTTGATGTCAAACATGTCAGTCGGCGCGCTCACCACACAGCAGATATTCTTTATTTCCGTCACCGCCCGTTATGGGCGAGGCAAGACGGTTTGTCATCGTCCAACCGGGCAGGGCGGTAAACCAGCTTGTGATGTCGTCGAGGGTTTTTTCCACCAAGTCGGTATCGGTGACCAAGCCCCCCTTGCCGATGCCGTCGCGGCCGACTTCAAACTGCGGTTTGACCAGCAGCACGCATTGGGCATTGGCGGCGGCCAGGCGCAGAGCCGGTTCGGCAGCAAGCTTCAGCGAGATGAAGCTGACATCGCTGACGATCAGGTCGGGCACCCGGGTCAGGTGTTCGGCGGACAGATCGCGGGCATTGATGCCTTCCAGATTGGTCACCCGCGGATCCCCGGCAATCTGGGGCACCATCTGGCCATGGCCGACATCAATCGCCAGGACCGAGGCCGCGCCGCGTTCCAGCAGCACCTGGGTGAAGCCACCGGTGGAGGCGCCAATATCGAGCGCATGCTTGCCTTTTGCGTCTATACCAGCGGCATCCAGACCGGCAACCAGCTTCAGCGCGGCGCGCGAGACATAGCGGGAACCGGGATCATCGATGATGATTTCTGCATCCGCAGCAAGCATTGACCCGGCCTTGGCCACCGGGTGTCCGTCGACCAGAACACAGCCTCGCGCAATCATATCGCGCGCCCGGGAGCGGCTGGGGGCCAGTCCACGCTGGGCCAGCAGATGATCAGCTCTTATTTTGGAAGCGGGCGTGTTCATGCCCTGCTGTTAAAGCCATTGCACTCAAAAGCAAGCTCTGGGCGGTTAATCGGCAGCGGCTAGAAGCACATCATCAGGGCGCCGGAGAGATAAGAGGCGTAGACCGCACCGCCATATTGCAGCCAAAGCGCCGAGGACGCACCCAGGAACACGGCCGAACCAACGATCAAAGCCAGTTTGGATGCCAAGCCCATCTGTCGCCCTTTCGTTATCCTTCGTCGGCCACCAGTTTGCGCAATTTCTCAATCGCCACCTTGTTGTCCTCACCATAGGCGATTGTGCGCACAAAATCTCCCTTTGAATTCATCAAAAAGGTCGTGGCGGTGTGATTCATCGTATAATCGTCTTCGGTCGGAACCTTTTCGGCGTAAACCCGCCATTTTTTGACCAGTTGGGCGATCTGTTCAGGTGATCCGGTGATGCCCTTGATGCGGCCATCAAAGGCCGACAGATAATCGCTGAGCACTTCGACCGTGTCGCGTTCCGGGTCCACGGTGACAAAATACATGTCGACCTTGTCACCATCATCGCCCAGGGCCTGCAGCCACTGGCTGCCTTCATACAGCGTGGTCGGGCAGACATCGGGGCAGTGGGTGAACCCAAAGAACATCACATGCGGCCGGCCCTTCAGGTCGGCATGGGTGATCGGCACGCCTTCGGAGTTGACCGCAGAAAATGGCCCGCCGATATCGGCGCGCATGCCGGAACCCGAATCCGAGCCACCCTGGATGGTCCAGTTCACCGTCGAATAGGCGAGGAAAGCACCGAGGACAAAGATGGCAGCCCACAGGACATAGCGGAAGGTTTTCATCTGCGTATCAACTCACAAGCAAGGCGTTACAGAGCACTTACACCGAAATGGGGCAATTTCAACGGCACGGCGGCGGTGGGCGGTCACTTTGTCGCGAACGCCTTAGGCACTGGCTGGCTGGGCATCGCGGCGATCAAGGGCGCTGAACACGGCCTGCACAATGCCTTTCGTATCCAGTCCGGCATATTTGATCATATTGGCCGGGCTCATCTGGTCGACATAGACATCGGGCATCGTCAGGGTGCGGATTTTCAGACCGACATCCAACGCGCCGGAGGCCGCCAGATGGTGCAGGACCATGGCACCAAACCCACCGGTTGAGCCTTCTTCCACGGTGATCAGCACTTCGTGATTGCGCGCCAACCGCTCAACCAGTTCGGTGTCCAGCGGTTTGGCGAAACGCGCGTCGGCCACCGTGGTGGACAGACCGTATTCTTCCAGTTCTTCAGCAGCCTGCAGGCAATCCGCATGACGCGAGCCAAAGGACAGCAGCGCAATCTTGCTGCCTTCGCGGGTGATCCGGCCTTTGCCGATTTCCAGGATCTGACCTCTGTCAGGCAATTCGACGCCGACCCCTTCGCCACGCGGATAGCGGAAGGACAGGGGGCCCTCATCATAGGCGGCGGCGGTGGCGACCATATGCTTCAACTCGGCCTCATCGGCCGCGGCCATCACCGTGAAGCCGGGCAGGCAGGAGAGATAGGCAATGTCGAAAGAGCCAGCATGTGTCGCGCCATCAGCGCCGACAAAGCCGGCCCGGTCAATCGGGAAACGCACCGGCAATTGCTGGATCGACACGTCATGGACGACCTGATCATAAGCGCGCTGCAGGAAGGTCGAATAAATCGCACAGAACGGCTTGTAGCCTTCGCTGGCCAGACCGGCTGCGAAGGTCACCGCATGCTGCTCGGCAATGCCGACATCATAGGTGCGTTCCGGAAATGCTTCCTGGAAAATGTCGATGCCGGTGCCACCGGGCATCGCAGCCGTTACGCCGACGATCTTGTCGTCTTCCTGCGCTTCCTGGACCAAGCTCTGGCCAAACACCTTCGTGTAGGACGGTGCATTGGGGATCGATTTCGCCTGCTCACCGGTGACCACGTTGAACCGCGCCACCGCATGCAGCTTGTCCCGTGCACCTTCGGCGGGCGCATAGCCTTTGCCCTTTTCGGTGACCACGTGAACCAGAATGGGGCCCTGATCGCTGTCGCGGACATTACGCAGGATCGGCAGCAGGACTTCCAGCTTGTGCCCGTCAATCGGGCCGACATAGTAGAAGCCCAACTCCTCAAACAAGGTGCCGCCGGTCCAGAAACCGCGGGCATATTCTTCCGTCTTGCGCGCCTTGTCGGCGATGAATTCCGGTAGACGTTCGTTGATGTGCTTGGCCGTCTCGCGAATTGTGCGGTAGGTCTTGCCAGACACCAGACGGGCCAGATAATGGCTCATCGCGCCAGTCGGCGGGGCGATCGACATGTCGTTGTCGTTCAAAATGACAATCTGGCGCGCATCTACTCCACCGGCATTGTTCATCGCCTCATAGGCCATGCCTGCGGTGATTGAGCCATCGCCGATGATCGACACGACATTGCGCGGTGTGCCTGACAGTTTCGCCGCTTCAGCCATGCCAAGGCCGGCGGAAATCGATGTTGACGAATGCGCCGCGCCGAACGGATCATACTCGCTCTCTGCCCGCTTGGTGAAGCCGGACAGGCCACCTTCCTTGCGCAAGGTGCGGATGCGGTCACGACGTCCGGTGAGGATCTTGTGCGGATAGCACTGATGCCCGACGTCCCAGATAATGCGGTCATGGGGCGTGTCGAACACATGGTGCAGGGCGATGGTCAGTTCCACAACGCCGAGGCCAGCACCCAGATGCCCGCCGGTGACAGACACCGCATCGAGCATCTCATCGCGCAACTCCTTGGCCAACTGCGGCAGCTGTTCGTCATCCAGCTTGCGCAGATCAGCCGGAATGGAAACCTGATCCAATAATGGTGTTTCGATCGTCAAAGTCGTTCTTTTCCACGAGGCGCCCGAAAGCCCTTGTGTCCCAGCTTAGATTTTCAGCGCTGCGCCCGATAGCGCCAGTTTGCGGCCATTCTCCGACCAATCTCCGATAATTTCGAGGCATTTTAAAGCGCTTGCGGCAAATGGCCTCGATTGCGCGGCCGGTCGTTATCCGTCCAGCGGTTCGCTTCCTTTTGCCGTGCCATCGGCTCCGACCCGAATTTTTTCGACCTTGTCTTCAGCCGCTTGTAGCAAGGTTGCACAATGCTTTTTCAGGGCCTCGCCCTGTTCATAGATCTTGATCGATTCATCCAGTGCGACATCGCCGCGCTCCAGGCGATCAACGATCTTTTCCAGCTGTTCAAGCGCCTGTTCGAAGGTCAGCTTGGAGAGGTCTGCGGTTTCTTCGGTCATATTGTCTTCCAATAAGGTTTAGCCGTGCATCAGGCGCTTTACGTGGGCGGCACAGGAATCGGCCAGTCCCTTCAAGTCATAGCCGCCTTCCAGCAGGCTGACGAGTCGGTTGTCGCCGTAGCGGGCAGCTATATCGAGCAGCTTGCCCGTCGCCCAGTCAAAATCGTCTTCCTGCAGATTAATATTGGCCAACGGATCCCGGTGATGGGCGTCAAAGCCGGCCGAGACGATCACCAGGTCAGGCTTGAAATTGTCAAGCGCCGGCAACACCCGTTCGCGGAATGCGCTGCGAAAATCTTCGCCGCCCATGCCAGGCGACAACGGGGCGTTGTGAATATTGCCTACACCGGTTTCATTCTTGCCACCGCTGCCGGGAAACAGCGGCATCTGGTGGGTGGATGCATACAGCACGGTTGGGTCGTCGTAGAAAATGTCCTGCGTGCCATTGCCGTGATGCACGTCCCAATCGATGATCGCGACCCGTTCGACGCCGTGCTTCTGCTGGGCATAGCGGGCCATGACGGCGGCGGTGTTGATCAGGCAAAAGCCCATCGCCGTCACCTTTTCGGCATGGTGCCCGGGCGGCCGCGCGGCAACAAAGGCGTTGTCGGCGTCGCCTGCAAAAACCGCGTCGATCGCCGCCAATCCGCCCCCGGCGGCATGGCGTACGCATTGCCATGATTTCGGGCTTGCCGTGGTATCCGGGTCGAGCCGCACCAGACCATCCTCCGGGATCAGCTCGCGGATGCCGTCGACATAGGCTTCCGGATGGGCCAGCACGAAATGCTGGTCGTCGGCCATTTCTGTTTCAAGGCGCACCAGGTCGGCAAAGGCATCGTCAGCCAGAGCTTCGCTGACCGCACGCATGCGGTCCGGCCGCTCCGGGTGGCCCGCCGGGGTCTGATGTTCGACAAAAATAGCGTTTGAATATAATTGGGTTGTCATGCACAGCTCCGCACGGTCAATGTGGGGTGTCACTGCCCAAGGGTCAACAACAGAAGCGACCGATACACAGGCGTTGTAAATTACTGACTGATGTCCCAGATCGAACCGTCGCGCACTTGCACGGTGAGCGTCGTATTGCCGCCCTTCGTGTTGGCAACAATCGCACCGGCAATGCTGGAGCGCAGCACGATGCTGGCGATCGGTTTGAGCTCCCGTGCGTCACCGATGAAACCCATCAGATGCAGCACGTCGCGGCTGCGGCCCGGCACGGCGAGATCAGGACGCCCATCACCGTTGAAATCAGCGGTTGCCGACAGGCGCTGTTCGTAAGCACCCAGCGCATGATTGGAGAAGAATTTCGCTGCACCGGCCGGCTGCAGCTTGTTGTCTTTCCACGACCAGAAACGCAGCGTGCCACCGATATGCGGAGTCACGACTTCGGCGATTTCCAACGCGCCGTCGCCATTGTAATCGGCAACACCGGCGAAATTCCGCCAGCGGTTGGACAGGCCGATGAATGGGGTTTGATCCAGCAACGCGATTTTACCGGCTTTCAGCCCGTAGACGGCCACGGCCGCCCCACCGCTGCTGCTGCTCAGCAAGGTGATGATCTCGCTTTCGCCATCACCGTCCAGGTCCACCAGACGGGGCGTGCGGTCTTCAAAGACACGGTTCTGGGGCAGGCTGAGTTCGACGGTTTTGCCGTTGCGCAATTCGATCTTCAGACCACCGGCTTCAATGTCGTCCCCCAGAATCGCGTGGCGATAGCGTTTGGTCGGCTGAATATACCAGGCTTTGGCAATTTCGCCTTTCGGGGCCACGGCCACGTGGCCATCCGGCAGAGATTGCCCGTCGGTCGGCCGTGATCCTTCGCTGGGCGCGGTGTAGGCCGTGCCCGGTTTGGCCGTCCATTCCGCCGCGGCCGCCGCCGGTAATGAAACACAAGCTGCTAAACCCAGGGCTACCGAAAGTGCTTTGACCTTAGCCATCGGACAGAACCGTATCGGCGATCTCGATGCCGAACCCGCTCAGGCCAACGTAGTGACGTTCCTTGGAGGCGATCAGGCGGATGGAACTGACGCCAAGATCCTTCAGAATCTGCGCCCCCATGCCGATCTCCAGCCATTCTTCCTTGCGGGTTTGGGCAGCGCCATGATTTTCCGCTTCATCG
>JABSRX010000014.1 GCA_013214695.1 Rhizobiaceae bacterium
GTCATAAATCGTCTCCTGGTCACGCTTGATAGATCGACAAAGCTTAAAGCACACTCCCCAGCGACTGACCACGGTTGAACACCAAGCGCTGTAAAAATATTCCGGTTGGCGAAGCTCGATCTAATCGGCTATGGCAGGGCGAAGATTTCATCGCGATACGGTTTTCCATGTCCAATCACAGCATCACTCCGCAATCCCGGCCTCACTTTGCCAAACTGCTGGCCGAATGCGCTGCCCTGCCCCCCCTGCGCACGGCGGTTATTTGCCCGGAGGAAAAGACGGCGCTTCTTGGTGCGCTGGAAGCACGTGATGAAGGTCTGATCGAGCCCGTGCTGGTCGGCCACCGCGGCCGCATTGAGGCGGTGGCTGCCGAAACAGGACAGGACATTTCGAGTCTCGAATTGGTTGAAGCCGACGGCGAAGAGGCCAGTGCCCACAAGGGCGTCGATCTGGCGAGCGCCGGCGACGTGCAGGCCCTGATGAAGGGGCACATCCATTCCGACACCTATCTTGCAGCGGTTATTCGCAAAGAGGATGGCCTGCGCACCGACCAGCGCACCAGCCATTGCTTTGTGATGGACATTCCCGACTGGCCCAAGCCGGTCATCATCAGTGATGCGGCGCTCAACGTGGCCCCAAAAATGGCGCACAAAGTGTCGATCACCCAAAACGCCATTCATCTGGCACGAGCCATTGGCATTGTCGATCCTAAGGCGGCGATCATGTCGGCAGTCGAGAGCCCCAATCCGGGCATTATCTCGTCGGTTGAAGCCAAAGAGGTCGCCGAACATGACTTTGTCGGCGGCGAGGTCGATGGTCCCTTTGCGCTGGACAATGCCATCAGCGAACGGGCCGCCGAACTCAAAGGCATTTCATCGCCGGTGGCCGGTAAAGCGGATATTCTGGTGATGCCGACCATCGAAGCCGGCAACGTTCTGTTCAAGGCGCTGGTCTACATGGCCAAGGCGGAGACCGCGGGCTTGGTGGTGGGCGCGGCGGCGCCGGTCATTTTGACGAGCCGCGCCGACAGCGCCGAAGCCCGCATCGCCAGCTGTGCCCTGGCCGTGCTGTATGCCAATTATCTAGCGAAGAGCTAAGACAAGACCTTCTCTAAGATAGGCGCGGTCGGATCAGCGCGATGACCAACATCAGCCAGCCAAGCGCAGCCCGGCTGTGATGGGACAGGTTATTGCGTTCGCGGAAAATCAGCAGATCCCAAAGATCCCCCAGCGGGGGTGAAAGACCGATTACCCATTGCCACGGCAAGTTTTCGAGAATTTGCAGGTAATAGAGATAGTAAAGCTGCGGTGCGAGCCACTCAAAGGCAATGAATACGCCCAACGCAATCAACAGCCGCACCGGTAAAGATCGCCTGGCCGTCAGTTTCCACAAAACCCACAAAGCGATTCCCGCCAGCAAGGTTGAAATAACCACCAGTCCCCAGCGGCCGTAGACCGTCAGGGTGAAAAAGGAATCATCGGCATAGAGGTCGGTCAGCGACGACATGGTCCAGGGACTAGAAGTCGCTCAATGTCAGATCATCGCTGTATTCGTGGCCCTCGACTTCCTTAACGATGGCCTGACCGCAGATCACCCGTCCTTTTTCCGGATCGTAGGTCAGGGCCGGATTGCCGGACAATTCCCAGCCATTGGAAAGCGCCTTGGAAATACGATGGCAGAAGATGCTGTCATCGGGGCCAGTGATCATTCGGTACAGTTTCATCAAACGAATCCTTACAGGCTATTGGCGTGAGGCCTTTGCTCGTGTAAATCACCGCTGACCTCTCAAGACAAGAGTTGCAAAATGGACAAGTTCACACAATTGACCGGCGTTGCCGCCCCCCTTCCCATCGTCAATATCGACACCGATATGATCATCCCGAAGGATTATCTGAAGACGATCAAGCGCACCGGACTGGCCGAAGGCCTGTTCGCCGAGATGCGTCTCAACGAAGACGGCAGCGAAAACCCGGACTTCGTGCTCAACAAGCCCGCCTATCGTGAAGCGACCATTTTGGTGGCCGGCGACAATTTCGGCTGTGGCTCGTCCCGCGAACATGCCCCATGGGCGCTGCTGGACCGCGGCATCCGCTGCGTGATCTCCACCAGCTTTGCCGACATTTTCTACAATAACTGCTTCAAGAACGGCATTCTGCCGGTCAAGGTGACACCGGAAGAGCTGGACAAGCTGATGGACGACGCCAATCGCGGTTCCAATGCTGTGCTGACAATCGATCTGGAAAACCAGGTGATCACCGGCCCTGACGGCGGCACGATTTCATTTGAAGTCGACGCGTTCAAAAAGCATTGCCTGCTCAACGGCCTTGATGACATCGGATTGACCATGGAAAAGGTCGATTCCATTCAGGCCTATGAGAGCAAGCTCGGCGCAGATCGTCCCTGGGTTTAATCCAGCGGCATCGTCGCCGCTCGCCGCCTCTCGCCGCCTCACTTTTTGAAGACGGCAATCATCGGTCCCAATTGGCGCCAGCCGCCGCGGCGAAACTTGTCCGTGCGGATGGCGCTGACCGTGCCATCCAGAAACAGAGCGTTGGGCGTTTTCAACCGCTCCTGAAACAGTTTTCCGAAATCCCAGAACGTCACCGAACCCTTGGAAATGGCGAAGTGGATGGTTTTGCCGTCGGCTGAGATGCCGACCCCGTTGCGGATCTTGCGGCTGTCGGAATCTTTTAAAAACCGGTGGTGAAGCTTGCCATCAATGACCAACATAGGGCCTGATTGCGTGGCGTAGTCCGGTCTGATCTTGCGCGCCAGATATTGCTTGGTTTCGGTCACACCAACCTGGTCGCCCTTGATCCAGAAAACGCCGTTGGGCAACAGGTGAAAATTGCCCCATCCGCCTTTGGTGGAGATGCCCTTCTGCTGCTGGCGTCCCTCAACATAGAGCCCCACCGCGCTGAGATCGTCGTGATACATGCCGCCATTCATCAACATGGTTGGCGACTGGCCCAAATCCGGTTCGAGTTTGGAAAACCGACCATAGGGCACCCCTTCGGCATCGTTCAGATAGAGCTTCATCGAGATGTCGGAGATCGTGTAGCTGCAGACGATGTGCTGGGAACCAGCATGGGACATTTCCCGGCAGGAATCGGGAGGACACAGCCCGAGAATCCCGCAAAACAGCGAAAACAGAAGATCCCACAATGCGCTCAATCCAAAATCTCCCAACCCTCAATTACCGTGGCGAAAAGCCTGTCAAACACCTATATCAGCGCCATAGCAGGTTCGCATCGCGCCAACCTAACCAATAGCTGCCAAAGTGACGATAAATACGCGGCATTTTCTTGACGCAAAGCCCCTTCGTGACGCATATCCTTTGGCGAATTGAGACCAGTCCGCCCGCAACGGTGCGGGACTTGGAAAGGAATAAAGACGATGGCTCGCACGCTCTACGATAAAATCTGGGATGACCACTTGGTTCATATGCAGGATGACGGAACCAGTCTCCTCTATATCGACCGTCACCTGGTGCATGAGGTCACCAGCCCACAGGCGTTTGAAGGTTTGCGCATGACCAACCGCAAGGTCCGCGCCCCGGAAAAAACCCTTGCCGTGGTCGACCACAACATTCCGACCACCAACCGCACCGGTGGCATCAAGAACGAAGAAAGCCGCATTCAGGTCGAGGCCCTTGCTGCCAACGCAGCCGAGTTCGGCGTCGAATATTTCTCCGAGACTGACAACCGTCAGGGCATCGTGCACATCATCGGACCTGAGCAGGGTTTCACCCTGCCCGGCATGACCATCGTCTGCGGCGACAGCCACACTTCCACCCACGGCGCATTCGGCGCTCTGGCCCACGGCATCGGCACCTCCGAGGTGGAACACGTTCTGGCCACCCAGACGCTGATCCAGAAAAAAGCCAAGAACATGAAGGTCGAAGTGACCGGCGACTTGTCCGGCGGCATCACCGCCAAGGACATCATCCTGGCAATCATCGGTGAAATCGGCACAGCCGGTGGCACCGGCTACGTTATCGAGTTCTGCGGCTCGGCCATTGAGGCCTTGTCGATGGAAGGCCGCATGACGGTCTGCAACATGACCATTGAGGGCGGCGCTCGGGCCGGTCTGATCGCGCCAGACGAGAAGACTTTCGAGTACATCAAAGGCCGCCCGAAGGCGCCAACAGGTGAAGCCTGGAATCAGGCCATGGCCTATTGGAAGACCCTGAAATCCGACGAAGGCGCAGAATTCGACAAGGTTGTGACCATCGATGCCAACAACCTGACCCCGATCGTCTCCTGGGGCTCGTCGCCGGAAGACGTCATTGCAGTAACCGGTGAAGTACCGGATCCTGCCAAGATCGAGGACGAGAACAAGCGTGCCTCCAAACAGCGTGCATTGGAATATATGGGCCTGGAGCCAGGTACCAAGATCACCGACATCAAGATCGACCGCGTCTGGATCGGCTCCTGCACCAATGGCCGTATCGAAGACCTGCGCGCCGCTGCTCAGGTGCTCGACGGCAAGAAAATCGCTGATGGCGTTTCGGCCATGGTCGTGCCCGGTTCCGGTCTCGTTAAAGCACAGGCCGAGGCCGAAGGCCTGGACAAGATCTTCATAGAAGCGGGTGCCGAATGGCGCGAGCCTGGCTGCTCCATGTGCCTAGCGATGAACGACGACCGACTGAAGCCGGAAGAGCGCTGCGCCAGCACGTCCAACCGCAACTTCGAAGGCCGTCAAGGCTTTAAGGGCCGCACCCATCTGGTCAGCCCAGCCATGGCCGCGGCCGCCGGTGTCGCCGGTCACTTTGTCGACGTACGCGACATCTGATCAGCCGATCAATTTTGAATTCAAGGAGCGCGTTGCCCAGCCGGCAACGCGCTCTTTTTGTCAGAGCAGTCCGCGCTTCTCGATCATCGCATCGACGCTCGGCATCTTGCCGCGGAAGGTTTTGTAGGTCTCTTCCGGATCAACACTGCCGCCGGCCGAATAGATGTGATCATGCAAGCGCTGAGCGAGCGCGTCGTCAAACGGATCATTGACTTCCTCAAACGCTGCAAAGGCGTCGGCATCCAGCACCTCGCTCCACATGTAGGAATAGTAGCCAGCCGAATAGCCATCGCCGGAAAAGACATGGGCAAAGTGCGGTGTGCGATGGCGCATGGTAATCGACTTCGGCATGCCCAGACGCTCCAGCGTCGCCTTCTCAAAGGCGATCACGTCCGACACAGGCTCAGCATGGGGTTTATGAAATTCCATGTCGACCAGAGCCGAGGCGGTGAACTCAACCGCGCCAAATCCAGCATTAAAGGTCTGCGCCGCCAGAACCTTGTCGAGCAGCTCCTGTGGCATGGCCTTGCCAGTTTCCACGTGCCGGGCATGCTTGCTCAGAATTTCAGGCACAGTCAGCCAGTGCTCGTAAACCTGGCTTGGCAGTTCGACAAAATCGCGGGCAACCGAAGTACCGGATACGCTCGGATAGGTGACATCCGACAGGATGCCATGCAGCGCATGGCCAAATTCATGAAACAGCGTGCGGGCATCATCCATCGATAGCAGGGTTTGCTGGCCCTCAGGCGCCTTGGCGAAATTCATCACATTGACAATGATCGGGGTTTGCCCCTGTTTGCCATCGGCCGTGGTCAGTTTGTGCTGACCCTGAAAGCCGCTCATCCAGGCCCCCGAGCGCTTTGACGCACGAGCGAAATAATCGCCAATGAAAACCGCACGATGAGACCCATCCGGGTTCAGCACTTCGAACACCCGCACGTCCTCGTGGTAAGCCTGAATGCCGGTGTGTTCCTTAACCGTGATGCCGAACAGGCGGTTCGCCACGTCAAACGCCGCAGTGATGATGTTGTCAAGCGCCAGATACGGCTTCAGTTCTGATTCATTGAAAGCGAATTTGCGGGTGCGCAACTGCTCGGCATAGTGACGCCAGTCCCAGGGCGCGACATCGTGGTTGTGACCGGCTTCNGCGATCAGGGCGGCGAGTTCGTCTTCTTCCTGAGCCGCCTTGTCCTTGGCCTTGTCCCACACGGTTTCCAAAAGGTCGGTCACCGCTTCCGGCCGTTTGGCCATCTGATCTTCCAGTTTGAAATGGGCGAAACTTTCATAGCCCAAGAGATTGGCCTTCTCCTGGCGAAGCGCCACCGTTTCGCGCACCGTGTCGCGGTTGTCGGTTTCACCGCCGCGTTCACCCCGGGCAATCCACGCCGCGAAGGCCTGCTCACGCAGGTCGCGGCGTTCTGAAAATGTCAGGAAAGGCTCGATGATCGACCGCGACAGGGTGACCGCATGCTTGCCCGCACGACCACGCTCTTCGCCGGCTGCTTTCATGGCACTGACAACAAAGTCCGGCAGGCCGACCAGATCGTCTTCTTCAACGATCAACGCCCAGTCTGCCTCATCGGCCAGAATGTTCTGAGAGAACCCGGCACCCAGTTGCGCAAGACGGGCATTGATTTCGCCAAGGCGGGTTTGAGCCGCGCCCTGCAAAGCCGCGCCACCACGTACAAAGGCTTTCCATTTGCGCTCCAGCACCCGCGTCTGCTCCGTCGTCAGACCCAGTTCGTCGCGCTGCTGCCAAAGCGCATCAAGGCGGGCAAACAGTTTGGCATTGGTTGTCGTTTCAGTGCTGTGCTTCGACAGCTTCGGTGCGATTTCGCGTTCAAGACCACGCAGCGTGTCGTTGCTGTGAGAGCCGGAGAGGTTCCAGAACAGGGCGCCGACACGGGACAATTCCTCGCCCGCCAGCTCCAGAGCCACCACCGTGTTGTCATAGGTTGGCGCCTCTTCATTGTCGGCAATGGCGTTGATGTCGGCACGGTCGCTTTTCAGCGCCTGCTCAAAGGCCGCAGCATAGTCCTCGCTGTCGATCAGATCGAATCGCGGCAGGCCCATCGGACCAGACCAATTGAAGATTTCACTGTTGGTAGATGTCGCCATGAACGGGTTCCGATCGCCGCTGATTGAATTGCTTGGGATGTAAGAGCCAGCGCCCCAATCTGCAAGGATTTCGACCCTTTCAACTCTGGTAATTGGAGATAGTTTGCGTACATAGGGCACAGTCCTGCCAACCATCAAAAAGTTCACATGCGCGACCGTATTGCTCAATTCATTTCAACCCGCCGCTTTGAGTGGGCGATCATTGGTTTGGTCGTCATCAATGCACTGATATTGGGACTAGAAACAGCACCACCGGTAATGGCCGTCATTGGCCCTGCACTGAAATTTCTCGATAGCATTATCCTGGGCATTTTTGTTATTGAACTGCTGCTGCGTTTTTACGTACATCGATGGGCCTTCTTCAAAGATGGCTGGCGGGTGTTTGATCTTTTCGTCGTGGCGGTCGCCCTGATCCCGGCCTCCGGTGGATTTGCCGTGCTGCGCGCTTTCCGCGTATTGCGAATCCTGCGTCTGCTTTCGGTCATCCCGTCCCTGCGCAAGGTGGTAACCGGATTGGTCACCGCACTGCCCGGCATGGGTTCCATCGTTGTCTTGATGCTGTTGGTCTTCTACGTCTTCTCAGTCATGGCGACAGGCCTGTTTGGTGAAGCCTTCCCGGAATGGTTTGGCTCACTGGGTGCCTCATCCTATTCACTGTTCCAGATCATGACGCTGGAAAGTTGGTCAATGGGCATCGTGCGCCCGGTCATGGAAGCATTCCCCTACGCATGGGCCTTCTTCATCCCGTTCATCATGTCGACNACGTTTACCGTGCTCAACCTGTTTATCGGTATCATCGTNTCGGCCATGCAGGCCGAGCATGAGCAGGACGCCGCAAGCGAACGCTCGCAGCTGCACGAAGATCAGGAAGCGATTTTGAGAGAAGTGCGGGCCCTGCGGGCCGAGCTGGCCGAATTGCGGGGTCAGCCAGCCAAAGACTAGGTGGGACTAGATCGGTTTCAGCGTCTCTGGATCAATGCCGCCCATGCGGCATACTTCCACCCATTCGTCGGGCTTTACTGGCTGCACCGACAGCCGCATCGACGTGACCAAAGACATATCTGCCAGTTTGGGGTTGGCCTTGATTTCTTTCAGGCTTACCGGGTTGGGAACATCTGCCAATGCGCGGATATGCACACAATCCCAACGCTCGTCATCGGTGGTGGAATCGGGCGCTGAGAGCGCACTGACTTCTGCCACGCCGACGACGTTGAGGCCTTCATTGGAATGATAGAAGAACGCCCGGTCGCCGAGCTCCATCAGGCGCATATTGTTGCGCGCCTGATAATTGCGAATGCCGTCCCATTCTTCACCGGCTTCACCCTTGGCCTTTTGCTGGTCCCACGACCATTTGAAGGGTTCCGACTTGAACAACCAGTACTGCATTTTTCATTCCTCGTTTCGCCCGTGGCGTGTGAGATCTATTCAAACGATGAACCGGCGGGGGTCAACCCGATGCGACGATGGTTCACACCTCTCCTTTGAGCGGCCGCTGCAAAAGCATCTGCACCGCTTCGCCGGGTGTCACATCGCCGGTCAATACCTGGGTAATCGCGGCGATAATCGGGGCTTCGATGCTGTGCTGCTGGGCCATCTTCAGGGCCATTTCAGCCGTATGGACACCTTCCGCCAAAGGGCGGTTGGTCAGGTTCTCGCCCGCAGCCAGCGCCATGCCATAGGAAAAGTTGCGCGACTGGGGACTGGAGCAGGATAAAACGAGGTCGCCAAGGCCGGACAGGCCTGCCAACGTATCGCTGCGCGCACCTTGCGCCGTCGCCACCCGGCTGAGTTCGGCGAACCCTCGGGCAATCAGGGCAGCTTCGGCACTGGCACCGAGCTGCAGACCCCGCGCGATTCCAACCGCCAAAGCCAGAACGTTCTTCAGAGCCCCGCCGATCTCGACACCGACAAGATCATCCGTTGCGTAAATGCGGAACGGAGGGCGCGATAGGGCGGCCGCCAGATCCGTTGCCTTTTGCATTGAGACGGCGGCGAGGCTCACCGCTGTCGGCAGACCTTTAGCCACATCGGTTGCAAAGCTAGGGCCCGACAAAGCGGCAACGGCCTCTTCACCAAGCGCATCAGCAGCCAGCTGATGCAGCAGTTGGCCCGTCGCCCGGTCAATGCCTTTTGCACAGAGGACGACCGAAGCTTTGGACGAGAGATGTGGTTTGAGTTGCTCGGCAATCTGCCCAAAGGTCTGCGCCGGTGTAACGCAAAGAACAATGTCAGCCTGAGCCGCCTGCGCCAGTTCAGTAGTGGCCAGCAGGTTCGGCGACAAAGCGACATCGCCCAGATAAGTCGAATTGCGGTGATCGCGATTGATCTCCTTGATCACCTGCGCATCACGCCCCCAGAGCACAACCGGATGATCCGACCCAACTTCACTGCCCCCGGCCAACATCGTTGCCAGCGCGGTTCCCCAGGCCCCGGATCCGAGCACTACCAATTTCATGAAACATCCTTCGGCAGTACAGTGGTGAATACAGCGTGTTTCATGCCTTGCAGTTACCAGAGCAGCGACGTCGGGCCAACCGGGCATTGGAAATTAGTCCCATTTTGCGGGGAAGACTGCCCCACCGTCTGGACGTTTCGATGGTGAGACGTCATGAAGTGGCATCCTCCCCCCATGTCCCGGAGCCAATCTCCATGGCGATTTCTTCCCGTTCCATTTCCGCCCCCGACCAGGTTCATATCAAGCGTGCGCTGCTGTCGGTTTTTGACAAAACCGGTCTGATCGACCTGGCCAGCGCCCTGCGCGACCAGGGCGTCGTCCTGCTCTCCACCGGTGGCACAGCCCGCGCCCTTGGGGAAGCTGGATTTGACGTCACCGACGTGTCCGAGGTGACCGGTTTCCCGGAAATCATGGATGGCCGGGTCAAGACCCTACACCCCAGCGTCCATGGCGGATTGCTCGGTATTCGTGACGCCGACGACCATGTGGCTTCGATGAAGGAGCATGGCATCGAGCCGATCGATCTTCTGGTGGTCAATCTGTATCCATTTGAAGAAGTCATGAAGTCAGGCGCCGCCGACGATGCCGTGGTTGAGAACATCGACATTGGCGGCCCGGCCATGTTGCGTGCTGCCGCCAAGAACCATGCTTATGTCAGCGTGCTGACGAGCCCGGACGACTACGACTCGTTTGTGCAGGACCTGAAAAACAACAATGGCGCCTCGACCTATGGCATGCGCAAGCGCCTGGCCCAGGCCACCTTTGCCCGCACGGCGGCTTATGATTCGGCCATTTCCAACTGGATGGCCAGCACCTTTGAAGTTGAAACGCCGCCTAACCGCAGCATTGGCGGCAGCTTGATGCAGACCATGCGCTACGGCGAGAATCCGCACCAGCAGGCGGCACTTTACGCCACGCCTGAAGTCCGCCCGGGCGTCGCACACGCCACGCAGGTTCAGGGCAAGCAACTGTCCTACAACAACATCAACGACACCGATGCGGCGTTTGAACTTGCCAGTGAGTTTGATCCGGCGAAAAGCGCTGCAGTGGCGATCATCAAACATGCCAATCCCTGCGGTGTGGCAACGGCTGACACGCTGGCCGAGGCCTATGCTGCGGCCCTGTCCTGCGATCCGGTCAGTGCCTTTGGCGGCATCATCGCCATGAACCAGACGCTGGATGCCGAGGCAGCCAAAGCCATGGTCGAGATCTTCACCGAGGTGATCATCGCACCCGATGCAACCGACGAAGCAAAGGCGGTTCTGGCGGCGAAGAAGAACCTGCGGCTGCTGTTAACCGGTGGTCTTGCCGATCCCCGTGCCGCCGGGCTGGCCATCAAAACCGTCGCCGGCGGCTTGCTGGTGCAGGAACGGGACAGCGGTAATATCGATGACCTGGACCTGAAGGTGGTGACCAAGCGCCAACCTTCCGACGCGGAGATGGCCGACATGAAGCTGGCCTTCCGGATAGCGAAACACGTCAAGTCCAACGCCATCATCTATGTCAAAGACGGCGCTACTGTCGGTATCGGTGCGGGCCAGATGAGCCGGGTGGATTCCTCACGCATCGCCGCCCGCAAGGCGCAGGATGCAGCAGAAGCCGCCGGTTGGGATCAGCCGAAGACAATTGGGTCGGTCGTTGCATCAGACGCGTTTTTCCCATTTGCGGATGGTCTGCTGGCCGCAGCTGAGGCGGGTGCCACTGCAATCATCCAGCCCGGCGGTTCAATGCGCGATGATGATGTGATTGCCGCCGCAGATGAAGCAGGCCTGGCCATGGTTCTGACCGGCATGCGCCATTTCCGCCACTAGGCTTACCCACCATTCTCGCTGCCAGCGGCGCCGTCGCCGCCGCCGGCCAGGCGTTGTTTGACCAGGGGCAACAGGAACAGCGAAATCAGGAACAGCACGATAATCGGGGCAACCCCGACGCGCTGGCTGCCGCTGATATCGGTAAAGAGGGCGATGAGTATCGGTGCCAGGAACGCCGTCGCACGGCCTGACAGGGCGTAAAGGCCGAATGCCTCCGTCATGCGGCCCGGCTCGGCCTGGTCGGCCATCAGGGTCCGTGACGCAGCCTGCAGCGAGCCACCCGCCGCGCCGATCAAACCACCGCAGATATAGAAAACGATATCCGGGATCGACGAGCCTTCGCCCAACGGTATGAAGAAGGCGTGGGTTGGGTCGGTCGTGATCACGGTGAAGCTGGCCAGCATTAGGATGATGACACTGCCGGTGACCACAGTTTTTGGACCGCTGCGCGCGTCGATGCAGCCACCAAAATAGGCGCCGACAATGCCTGTCAGATTGGCCAGGATGCCAAAAATACCGACCTGCACGATCGACCACTGAAGCACACCAACAGCATAGATGCCGCCAAATGTGTAAAGGCCGTTCAGGGCATCACGGTAAATCATCGACGAGCCGAGATAAGCAAACAGGGACGTATTCTGCGGCAGGCGGCGAATCGTATTCATCAAATCGCTCAGACCTTTTGAAACCGACCCCGCCACAGCCTTTGTCCGCTGCGCATCCGGCGTATAGAGAAACAGGGGAATGACAAAGATCAGCAGCCAGAAGGCGGTCAGTGGACCGGTGGCGCGCTCACCTTCTTTCATGGTGGGATCAATGCCGAACAAGGGGTCTGACCCCAGCAACGTCTTGCCCTCGTCATTGGTTGCCATCGTCGCCAGCACAACTATCAGGGTCAGCAGACCGGCCACGTAACCCAAGGCCCAAGCATTCCCCGAAAGGCGCCCCAGGTCCCTGCGCGGCACCAGATCAGGCATCATGGCGTTATTGAAAACAGCGGCGAATTCAAAGCCCATCATGGCAAGGACAAAGGCACCGAGCACCAAGAGCACCGATGTGCCGCCCACCACATTGGGATAGGCCCACCACAGGCCGAATGAACCGACTATCGCCAACAAGGTGAACATGCCGATCCACGGCTTGCGCGGCCCCGATGCGTCGGCAATCGACCCGAGAATCGGAGACAGGACGGCGATGATCACCCCGGCAATGCCAGCCGCATAGCCCCATTGAGCTTGGCCGGTGACGGCATCGGGCGCCACATGGGCGGTAAAGTAAGGGGCAAAAATGAAGGTCAGGATGAGTGTGTGAAAGGGCTGCGCCGCCCAGTCAAACAGCATCCACCCCCAAATGCCCTTCTTTGACACTTTGCCGGTTTCGGGCTCGGACGCCGTGGCTGACTCGCTCATTCTGTCGCTTCCATTCCTGTCAGATCATGCGATGTGCGGCGACCATTCCACGGGTGGCGCGCAAACACCAGTCGACACCGGAATTTTGTTCACAAGGACAACTGCAGCAAGACGATGTCCAACCATTGGTCATGCTTGTATCCAACCCCTTTGAGGCGGCCGGAATCGGCAAATCCGAGTTGCCGGTGGAGCCGAATGGAGGCGATTTCGTCCAAATTGGCATCCTTTGAACAGGCAACGATAGCGATCATTTCGCGAAACTCTGCCGCTCTGCTGCGGGTGATCAGTTCCTGCATGAGCGCAACGGCGACACCGCGCCGCCAAAATGCTGGCGCCACATAGACCGTGCTTTCAACCGTCTTTTGGTAAGCGGGTCGCGGACGATGGGCACTGGCATAGACATAACCGGCAATCTGCCCATCGATCTCGGCAACAAGATAGGGATAGCCCTTTTCAACCACACTGTTGAAACGCTCCAGCATTTCCGCAGCGTCAGGAGGAATGTGTTCAAAGCTGGCATATTCCTCCTGCACCGAGCGGCCATAAATCTCGGCGATTTGCGGAATATCAGCGGCAGTGGCAGATCGGATTTTCATCGACAAACAACAGGGGCAAACAAAAAGGGCGCTCCCATCGGAACGCCCTTTCTTAATTCAATAACCGATGGCGTCGCGTTTATTCGCGGTTACCCAGGAAGCTGAGCAGGAACATGAACATGTTGACGAAGTTCAGGTACAGGCTCAAAGCTCCCAGGATGGACGATTTGGCAACAGCTTCGGCATTACCGACAACAGCGTCATAAGTGTGCTTCAGGCGCTGTGTGTCGTAGGCTGTCAGACCAGCGAAGATCAGCACGCCGATCACGTTCACTGCAAAGGCCAGAGCGCCGGACTGCAGGAAGATATTGACGATTGAGGCAATGATCAGGCCGAACAGGCCCATCAGCAGGAAGGAACCCATACCGGACAGGCTGCGCTTGGTGGTGTAACCATACAAGCTCAGGCAGGCGAAGGCCGCCGCTGTCACGAAGAAGGTCTGAACAATGCTTGGAATGTTATAGACCAGGAAAATCCACGACATGGAAATGCCCATGACCGCGGCAAATGCGTAGAAGATCGCAGTTGCCGAAGATTTCGACAGTTTGTTGATGCCGAAGGAAATGACCATCACGAAAGCCAGTGGAGCGATCATGATCACCCATTTCAGCGGGCTGTTGTAAAGTGCATTAGCAACGGCTGGGTTGTTGGACGCCCATGTGGCCGTACCAAAAGCCGCAACTCCTGTCACACCGATGGCGGTTGCCATGTAGTTGTAAATGCCCAGCATATAGCTGCGCAGACCCTCGTCGATATCAGCCCGTGTCTGGGCACCCACGCGGGTTTGAACTTGATCTCGATAGTCAGCCATATTGATCCCTTTTGAGTTCATTGCTGGGGTTACCAGCGGTCATCACTATTGGTTCGGCGGCAGACTAGCCACCGAATTTGAAACTAATATGATTACATTCGTCAGGTTTTTCAAGACTTGTTGGTGCGACCAATGTCATCTTGACGCACCCCAAATCATTCAGGTTAACGAGTGGTAAACAATCACAATTCACGCAGGACAGGCGCCGCTTTCTGACCCAAAACGCGCCAAGTACCGATGAGGCCAAATCCGACCGTAAAGACCAGCGCCGAGATCACCGTGGCCAGGGCGATTTCCGGCATCAGGGTGAAGGTGAAGCCCATGATCCCATTGATCACGAACCACGAAGCAAGTCCGCCCGCCAACAGAGCAAAGATAGCCGTCGCCAGACCCAAAAGCGCGTATTCTGTGACAAAAGCCGTAATTAGCGTGCGCCGTGTGGCCCCAAGCGTCTTGAGCACCACGGCATCGTGAATGCGGGCCCGGTTGCCGGCCGCCAAAGCGCCACCCAGCACCAGAATCGATGCCGCCAGAGCCAACAAGGCCGCCGCACGGATCGCCGTGGCCATCTGACCAATCAGCCCGTTGACCGCATTGAGCGCATCACGAACCCGAACGGTCGTGACCGTTGGATATTGCGTGGTCACCTGCTTCAGGATTTCTCCGTCTCGAGCAACCTGTTCTGCTGTTTCCTCGTTACCCAGTGACGTCTTTTCACCCACCCGCAGTGTCGCCAGATGGGCGTGCGGGGCGCCAGCAAACGTGTTGGGCGAAAACACCATGACGAAGTTCATCGACATGGACTGCCACTCGACATTGCGCAGATTGACGACCCGGGCGCTCAGTTCGCGGCCGAGAACGTTGATCACAATTACGTCACCAACATCGACGCCGACTTCTGCAGCTTCTTCTGCGGTGAACGACAAAAGGTTTTCCCCGGTGTGATTGCTGTCCCACCATTCACCCTTTTCGAGCGTCGCATTGGGGGGCAGATCGGCCGAATAGGTAATACCACGGTCACCGCGCAACACCCATTCACCGCCCTCCTTGGCCTTGATCTCTGACGACGGCACGTCGTTGATCGAGACAATGCGGCCACGCAGCATCGGCAAAGTCTGCACCGTACCTTCCGGCGCCAGCTCCTGGAGCGTTTGCTGGAACGGCTCGAACTCAGTCGACTGAATATCGACAAAGAAGAAGTCAGGCGCTTCCTCTGGGATGTTGGACGAAATCTGATTGCGCAGATTGCTGTCGATCATCGCCAGCGCCACCAACAGGGCAAGGCCAAGACCCAGAGACAGTACGACGGACGGAGTCAGCGCACCCGGCCGGTGAATGTTGCCAATCGCCAGACGCAGCGGTGTTGAGCGCACCTGTGGGTAGCGGCTGGCAATCCACATGATGCCCATGGAAACGCCACGCAGCAGAACAAAGGATGCAGCGATGCCACCGACAAAGGTCAGCGCAATGCGCTGATCGCCTGCCTGCAAGATAGCAAGACCTGCCAGCGCCAACACCACAATGGCAGTGGCAATGATGTAGACGGCACGTGGCCAAGGCGCGTCATCGCGAGCAGCGTTGCGGAACAGCGCCGTTGCCGGAATATCGCGCGCCTGACCCAGCGGCCAAAGCGCAAAGGCCAGCGCTGTCAGCAGACCATAAGCAATTGCCGAAACCAGCGCCACGGGATGGAAAACACTTGCCGAGCCAACCGGCAAAATGTCAGCCAGCACCGCCTTGGCAATGATCGGCAACAGGGCGCCAATCAACAGGCCAATGGCGATGCCGACCAAGGCCAGCGTCAAAATCTGCACCAAATAAACTGTGAAGACGAAATAGGCCGGAGCACCGAGGCTCTTGAACGAGGCAATCACATGGCTCTTGGTGTCGAGAAAGGCGCGCACCGCATTGGCGACACCAACACCGCCAACGATCAGTGCTGTCAGGCCAACCAGTGTCAGGAATTGCGAGAACCGCTCTACATTGCGGGTCAGTGCGGGCGCGGCGTTGGCACGTGAGCGAATGCGCCAGCCAGCCTGAGGAAACTCGGCATTGGCCTGCTCGATAACCTGTTTGAGATTTTCCTCGCTGCCATCATTGAGATTGACGCGGGTAGTCCAATTGATCAACGAGCCGGGTTGTACCAGCTTGGTCTGCTCCAGCGCCTGCAGGCTCATAATGACCTTCGGGCCAAATGCGATGCCTTCGGAGATCCGGTCCGGTTCATCAACAATCGTGCCAACAATCGTCAGTTCCGCCGAACCAACTTTGATCGCGTCGCCAAGCTCAAGGTCAAGTCGGGTCAACAGGACGGGGTCGACCACCACGTCATTTGGATTGAACACACCGGCGGGCTGGGTCACCAGGCTGCCATCAAGCGGCCATTGCGCATCAACGGCCTTCAATTCGATCAGCGATTGGTCGGAGCCATCGGGCAAGCGGGCCATGGCGCGCATCGTGGCGGCTTCTGAGAGCTCACCTTGTGTACCGATCCACTGCCTTTGCGCGTCCGACACCTGCCGGTGTACGGTGCGAAACGCGATATCACCGCCCAAAAGCAATTTGCCTTCCTGGTTGATGCCGGAAGTAATCGATCGGGCCACCGAGTTGACACCAGAAATGGCCGCCACACCCAGGGCAATACAGGCCAGAAAGACATAAAAACCTGTCAGTCCACCGCGCAATTCGCGCAGGGCAAATTTGATGGCCAGGGCAGGGGTGGCGGATTGAAGCGGTTTGGCCGCGCTGTAGGTCGCGGCGGTCATGCGGCTGACTTCTTGCGGCTTTTGGATGGCTGTTCGACCGGCCCTTCAATTTCACCGGCACGCACCCGAAGGGTACGATCACACTGGCGCGCGAGGCTCGGATCATGGGTCACAAGCACCAGCGTCATGCCTCTTTCCTTTTGCTTGGAAAACAGCAGCTGGGAGATCTGTGCCCCTGTTTCTTCGTCCAGATTGCCGGTCGGCTCGTCGGCCACGAGAATTTTCGGATCCGGGGCCAGTGCCCGCGCCATCGCCACACGCTGCTGTTCACCACCGGACATTTGCGCCGGATAGTGGGTCAGGCGTTCGCCCAGGCCCACGGCAGTCAGTTCAGCGGCCGCCTTTTCAAAAGCCTTCGGGTCACCTGCCAGTTCCAGCGGAACAGCGACATTTTCAAGCGCCGTCATGTTGGGGATCAAATGGAAAGACTGGAACACGATGCCAATATTGCGGCCCCGAAAGGCGGCAAGCGCATCCTCGTCCAGTTTGGAAAAGTCTTCGCCTGCCAGCAAAACACCGCCGCTGTCGACGCGTTCCAAGCCGGCCATCACCATCAACAGAGTGGATTTGCCCGAGCCGGACGGCCCAACCACACCGACGGAGGTACCCTTTTCAACATCCAGCGTGATTCCGCGTAGAACGTGCACACGAGACGCACCTTCGCCAAGGGTCAAATGAATATCATTTAATGAAATGACGGGATCCGAAGGCGTGTCTGACATTGAAATGTCCCCATTCTTATATACGTTCAGTGCGAACCGCGCGGCTCATTCGTGAGCCTTTCCAACGGCACGAACAAAAAAGCGTTCCGCCTGATATGGAATTTTAGAGAGGAAAGTCAAAGTGCAACACATTAAATTTTGGCAAGATTGCCTGCGGCCTATGCGCCTGTTTCTGTTTTGCACCCTGATCGCAGTGCTCGGTTCAAGCGCTCATGCCAATGAATCGGATCAACCGCCGAGTATCGTTGTCTTCGGCGACAGCCTGGTTGCTGGCTATCAATTGCCGCCGGGCGCTGGCTTTCCAGACCGTTTGCAGGTCGCACTCGACGACGCTGGCGTATCGGCCAAAATCATCGGTGCCGGGGTTTCCGGCGACACCACCAGCGGCGGCCTCTCCCGCCTAGCATGGTCGGTGCCGGATGGAACAGATGCTGTTATCCTCGAACTGGGGGCCAATGATGCCCTGCGCGGACTGCCACCCCAACTGAGTGCGGCCAATCTCGACAATATGATCAAGCAATTGCAGGACCGCAACATCAAGGTATTGCTGGTCGGCATGCTGGCACCGCCCAATATGGGCGAGGACTACGCCGCGGCTTTCAATCCGATCTACGCCAATCTGTCGGAAAAGTATCAGGTACCGCTGTATCCGTTCTTACTGGACGGCGTCATGACCGTCGAAGGCATGACGCTGGATGATGGCATGCACCCCAGTCCTGAAGGGGTCGACGTCATGGTTGCCGGTATTATGCCGATGGTTGAGCGACTTATCGAAGAATTACGGCCAACCCCCTAGTCGCTGCTTGGCTCAAGCGGGGACCTGACTGCCGTCATAGGCAAAGATATTGCCGGAATCGGCTTCCGTCACACGATCAATCACATTCAGCATTTGGCCGGTTGAATGCTGAGCCGTGAACAGTTTGCCGTCCGCCACGTTGCGCTGAAACGGTTTCGACAGCCCCGTATCCACCGTGCCGGGATGCAGGCCAATGATCACACTGTGTGGCCAGCGACGCTGGTGCTCGATGCTTGCCGTGCGTAACATCTGATTGAGCCCCGCCTTGGCGGCACGATAGCCGTACCAACCACCAATACGATTGTCGGAAATCGAACCGACCCGAGCCGACAAAGCGGCGAAGACTGACTTTCTGTCTTTGGTCAAAAGCGGCAGAAAGTGTTTGGCCACCATAATCGGACCAATGGCATTGACCAGATAGGCGCGGCTGAGAGCTTCAGGATCCAGTTGCCGCATGCTCTTTTCGGGGCCAAATCCATCTTCCGCATGCAACAATCCGGTGGCCACGATGACCAGGTCCACCGGACCATCCTGCTTCACCCGATCTGCAGCAGCCTTGATTGAGCCCACGTCTGCATAGTCCAAGCGTCCCGTGGTGAAACGGTCGGATTCGGCCGATACAGTTGAGGACCGGGCAAAACCATAGACCTGCTCAACACTGTCGCGCGCCAGCAAATGCTCAACGAAGCCTGCGCCGATGCCACCACTGGCACCCACCACCACACAACGCTTCGGCTGCCAGTTGCTCAGCGCATCAACCATCAGATCGGAAATGCCACTAGGCTTCGAGCCTTACGAGCAGGTCCTTGGCATCAATCTGATCGCCGCGTTTGACCGAAATCTCGGCCACCTTGCCGTCCACTTCGGCATGCAGCGCTGTTTCCATCTTCATCGCTTCAATCGAGCAGATGACATCACCGGCGCTGACCTCGGTCCCGACCTCAACCATGATGGTTGAAATGACGCCGGGCATCGGGGCACCGATCTGCAGCGGATCACCGTCATCCGCCTTGGTCCGTGCGACCACAGCGTCACCGCCGCGAATGCGATCCGGCACCCGCGCACGACGCGGCTGACCGTTGAGCTCGAAAAACACGGTGACCATGCCCTGATCGTCCATGTCTCCAAAGGCGAGGCAGCGGATCACCAGCAGCTTGCCCTTTTCGATCTCGACGCGGATCTCGTCGCCGGCTTCCATGCCATAGAAATAGTTCGGTGTCGGAAGCGCACCCATCGGCCCATAGGCTGCCTGGGCCAGGGCGTAATCGGTGAAGACTTTTGGATACATCAGGTAAGAGGCAAATTCCTGGTCATTAGCGGCCCGGCCAATGGCCTTCTCGATGTCTTTGCGCTCTTTCTTCAGATTGGCCGGTTTCAGCAGCTCGCCGACTCGCTTCTTCAGCGGCTTCTTCCCCTTCAGAACCTTCTTCTGTAGTTTTGCCGGGAAACCATCCGCCGGGCGGCTCAAATCGCCGCGCATCAGCGAAACGACGGACTCTGGAAACGCAATGTCTTTCTTTGGATCTTCAACATCGGCCACCGTCAGGTCCTGGCTGACCATCATCAGCGCCATGTCGCCGACCACTTTCGACGATGGCGTCACTTTGACGATGTCACCGAACATCTGGTTGACGTCGGAATAGGCGCGGGCCACTTTGGTCCACTTGGTCTCCAGACCCAGCGAGCGGGCCTGTTCCTTCAGGTTGGTGTACTGGCCACCTGGCATTTCGTGCAGGTAGACCTCGGAGGCCGGTGCCTTGACGTCGCTTTCAAACGCCGCGTATTGCGCACGTACCTGTTCCCAATACAGCGAAATTTCACGGATCGCGTCGGTGTCCAGGCCAGGATCGCGGCGATTGCCTTTCAGCGCCTCAACGATGGAGCCAAGGCAAGGTTGTGAGGTGCCGCCAGAAAACGCGTCCATTGCGGCATCGACAGCATCAACACCGGCATCGACCGCTGCCAGAACAGTCGCGGCAGAAATACCGGACGTGTCATGGGTGTGGAAGTGAATCGGCAAGTCGGTTTCCTGACGCAGGGTCTTGAACAACTTGGTTGCCGCTGCGGGCTTCAGCAGGCCGGCCATATCCTTGATGCAAATGATATGACAGCCGGCCTTGTCCAACTCGTGGGTCAGATCAACATAGTATTGCAGATTGTATTTCGGACGTGACTCGTCGAGCAGGTCGCCGGAGTAACAGATGGCGCCTTCACACAATTTGCCGGTTTCCAATACGGCGTCGATCGACACCCGCATATTGTCCACCCAGTTGAGGCAGTCGAACACGCGGAACAGATCCACACCGCCATTGGCGGCTTCGTGAATGAAATGGCGTACAACATTGTCGGGATAGCCAGTATAGCCAACACCGTTGGACCCGCGCACCAGTGCCTGCAGCAGCAGGTTCGGCGCACGGTCGCGGATCAGTGCCAAACGCTCCCACGGGTCTTCGGTGAGGAAGCGCATGGCAACGTCAAATGTCGCGCCACCCCAACATTCCAGCGACAACAGTTCGGGCAGCGCCTTTGAATAAGCGCCAGCAATGGCCGCGATATCGTGGGTACGCATGCGCGTTGCCAACAGCGATTGATGACCATCACGCATGGTGGTGTCGGTCAGCAGAACCTTCTTCTGGCGGCGCATCCACTTGGANAAGGCCTCTGGCCCATCTTTCTGCAACCGCTGGCGGGTGCCAGACTTGGATTCATTTTCAAACCAAGGCGCAACCGGTGTCGGGGCATTGGCGTTCGGCCGCGCGCGGTCGCGGGCTTCAGGATGGCCGTTGACCGAAACGTCGGCGAGATAGTTCAACAGGCGGGTTGCCCGGTCACGCCGCTTTACCTTGTGGAACAGTTCCGGCGTCGTATCGATGAACTTGGTGGTGTAGGTGTTGTTGCGGAAACTCTTGTGAGTGATGATGTTCTCAAGGAACGTCAGATTGGTCGCCACGCCGCGAATACGGAATTCACGCAGGGCGCGGTCCATGCGGGCAATCGTTTCCTCGGGCGTCGGTGCCCAAGCGGTGACCTTTTCCAGCAGCGGATCGTAGTAACGGGTGATGACAGCGCCAGAATAAGCTGTGCCACCGTCAAGGCGAATACCGAAACCTGTCGCGCCGCGATAGGCAGTTATGCGGCCGTAGTCTGGGATGAAATTCTGCTCAGGATCTTCCGTCGTGATACGGCACTGCAGCGCGTGGCCGTTCAGCTCGATGGCTTCCTGCTTCGGCACGCCCGACTTCTTGCTGCCCACCTTGTGCCCATCGACCAGGTGAATTTGCGCCTTGATGATGTCGATGCCGGTGACTTCTTCGGTCACGGTGTGCTCGACCTGCACGCGCGGGTTGACCTCGATGAAGTAAAACGCCTCGGTCTGCATATCCATCAGGAATTCGATGGTGCCGGCGCCGAGATAATTGGTCTTGTTGGCGATCTTCAGTGCGTAGCCGCAGAGTTCCTGGCGCTTTTCTTCGCTCAGATAGGGCGCGGGCGCGCGCTCGACCACTTTCTGGTTGCGGCGCTGCACCGAACAGTCACGCTCAAACAGATGAACCGCATTGCCCTGACCGTCGCCCAGGATCTGCACTTCGACGTGGCGGGCATGTTCGACCAGTTTTTCGAGATAGATTTCGTCCTTACCAAAGGCCGCAGCAGCCTCACGGCGCGCCTCCAAGGCCTCGTTTTCCAGGTCTTCCGCAGAACGGATGACGCGCATGCCGCGACCGCCCCCGCCCCAAGACGCTTTCAGCATGATCGGATAGCCGATGTCTTCAGCCATCGCCTTGATCTTTTTCATGTCCTTGGGCAGCGGCTTGGTCGCCGGCACCACGGGGACACCTGCAGAGACCGCCAGATTGCGGGCTGCTACCTTGTTGCCCAGCGACCGCATGGTTTCGGCTTTCGGTCCGATAAAGGTAATGCCGGCTTCAGCGCAGGCATCAACAAATTCGGGGCTTTCAGACAGCAGGCCATAACCGGGATGGATGGCATCGGCGCCTGAAAGCTTGGCGACCCGGATGACTTCATCGATCGACAGATAGGATTCAATCGGTCCCATCGGTTTGTCGAGATGAGGACCAGAGCCGATCTGATAAGCTTCGTCAGCTTTAAAGCGATGCAGGGCGAGCTTGTCTTCTTCTGCCCAGATGGCGACTGTTTTCAGTCCAAGTTCGTTGGCAGCGCGGAAGACGCGAATGGCGATTTCGGAGCGGTTGGCTACGAGAATTTTTTTAATGGCCATGGATGTGGAGGAGTCCGGATTTCAGGAGGCTCCTCCACTATACGCTGCCGGCCATCGCTTCGGAAGTGCGTGAAAATGCGGATAGGCGATTTTTGCCTCCGCAACGCCGGTTTTCGAAGATTTNCCCNNNNAGNGGGGCGTCAGCTCGCCTTCACGTCCTCCAGNGGCAGNTGAATGGTATAATTTTCCCGGATCCAATCATCGGTCGCCTGGTCCAGATGCTCGGGGAAGAATTCCGACAACACCTTGCGCTTGCGCTCAATGGCCAACTGCACGATGTCCGGCTTGTCCAGCTCAGCCCATTCTTTGGGCGAGAAGCGGTTGGCCAAGTCTGGATATAGATATTCGCGCTGCATCAGTTCAAGCGTTTGGCCGTGGCCGAGATAGTGACCAGGACCATCCATGCAAACGTCGCGCATCGCATCGAGGCTCAGAGTTGTATCGTTGACTTCAATACCTCGGACACAACGCAGGGCCTGGCCGAGCGCGTCATTGTCCAAGAAAAGGCTTTCCAGACAGAAGCCCATCAGCGAGGCGTGCATGCCAGCTGCTTCGTAGACGATGTTGGTGCCCGCCATGCCGGCCAGCACATACGCGATCCCTTTTTCCCATCCGGCCTGAATGTCCGGCATTTTGGCGTCACACATGCCCGCAGCAGAGCCGCCGGGCAGGTCATAGTAATTCGCCATTTGACCACAGGCAGCAGTCAATAAAGCCTGTTCGCCCGAACCGCCGGACATGGCGCCGGTGCGCAAATCGGAGACGAAGGGCCAGGTGCCGAAAATCGCCGGATGACCCGGCACCAGGGCATTGACAAAGACCAGACCGGCCAAGACTTCAGCCGTTGCCTGTACCACCGCGCCGGCAATCGCCGCCGGAGCCGTAGCACCGGCCTGACCCGCTGACAGAAGCAGGACCGGCATGCCGCCATGGACACAGGCTTCCAGCACATCGGTTGCATCTGG
>JABSRX010000138.1 GCA_013214695.1 Rhizobiaceae bacterium
CCTTTGCCGCATCGGCCACGATCGGACTGATCACGCTGCTCTGAACCGGGCGACAAGAAGCCAAAACTCACACACTATATAAGGCAGCGCAATCCGGCGGAATTCATGCCGTGACTGCACAAGTCCAGAAAGCAAAAAGCCCGACTGTTGCCAGCCGGGCTTTTCTATCGCGCTAGACCGCAGTCTTAGAAGTTGCGCTGAACACGGATGCGGTAGTCGGTGACTTCGCCGACATCATCAGAGTCTTCGTAGTTGAAGCCCAGACGGACGACCAGGTTGGATGTGGCGTTCCAGTCCAGACCCAATGAATAACCGTCAAGGTCAGTACCATCTTTTTCGGTGTCGACCTGGTACCAGCCACCGGCAATCAGGATGGCGTCTGCCACCTGGAAGCTGGCGCCAATGCCGTATTTCTGCGTTTCGCCTGTATCACCGCCGAACTGTGTGCTCTCGTTCTGCATGTTGTAGTAGCGCTGTACGGTCAAACCATCGACTGGCGTGGCCGTGATGTAGGCACCAAGCGCACCTTCTTCAGCGCTGGAGTCATGTCCATAAGATGCACCAAAGGCGAACATGTCCATGGAATAGTCAGCACGGATGTAGAAGTCGGCGGATCCGCCGTTTGCCTTCGCGTCGTTGTAGTCATCGACGTCCGCATTCTCTATTGAGGCACCACCCATCAGGGTCAGCTCTTCAACCGCAAAGGTGTAGTCAACATACCAGGTGCGGCCACCGCCAAAATAGCTGCCGTCATACATCAGGCCCGGCAGGCCGGTCAGCTCGACTCGGCTGGTGCGGTAGCCCATCGAAAGGCCGCCGATCTCGATATAGGTGTCGAGGGGACCGAAGTTTTCGGCCCTGTTCTCATGGGTGCTATCGCCCTCAAGGCGAATGTAGGCCCGCAGCATGCCAAGATCGGTTTCCTCACGAACATCGACATTCACACGTGCATACCAATAAGGAGAGCCCGAAGATTCGGATACGTCGTTTATGTCCGTAGTGGTTCCTTCATACTGGAACCGAACTTCGCCGCTGATTCCCAGGCAAGTCTCGGTGCCCGGCATATAATAAAAGCCGGAACCATACATGTCGCAGACGCGGACATGATCGGTTGGCTCTGGTTCAGCGGTGGGGGCGTCGGCTGCGTAGGCCATGTTGCTTGTGATCAGCGCCGCAGCTGAACCCATAAGAAGGGATTTCAATTTCATTGTTGTGTCTCCAGTAGATTAGTTTCTGGGGGCGCGGCTTATTCCCCGTTGTTTGGGCCAGAATCGAATAACTTTCCCTGCCCGCAATCTACAAAAACCACTAGCGCAAACAATTAATATTCATCCGTATCTGTGTGATTACATAAGTTTAGGAAAATTTGTTGCGCACAGTCATCAATATGCATTGTAAATATGTGTGCAGATTTATGAGTAGATCAAATATGAATTTTTTATATTGTCAAAAATGTAAAAATTTGAAATTCAAGAATTGAATATTGAAAAATATGGGCGAATTTCAAAACTTATGAAATTTGTTTTTGAGTGTTGGGCTTTTTGAGAATTGGAAAAATTAGTTATAAAGAAAATCAAGAATATTTTCTCGATTTGTTTTCATTTTTCGTCGGTGGCAGACTAGTTACCGTCAATTTTGCCTTTAGTCTTCGGCGATCTCAGTAAGAGCAATCAAACCTCTTGCCGTCCGGTCGCAGGGCAGGATGCAAGCAGCGGCACATATACGACTGATATTGGCATAGGCTGCTTCAACATATTCATGCAGAACAAAAGCCCGCGATTCCCAGCACATCTATGTCTGTGCATTCGTCGTAAGGGGGCTTGGAGCGCATATTCCCAGCTAAAGAGGGTCTCGAGCCCGGCGGGGCGCCGAAAAAACCGGAATCGGCCGACTCGCAACGGCTCCTTTCCCCAAAACCCTGCAAACTGGCGGTTTTTAGCGCTTTTCCGACTCGTTGTGCGCCTCAAATTCCTTCCGCTCGCCCCCAAAAGGCCGCAAATTTAGGGTTCATTAACCATGTTCGCGCGGGGCAACCCCCAATTCCGTGTTATTTGTGCAACAGGAAGGGGGTAATCAAACTTAGTCCATCGCATAATCATGCATTGTGCATTGCGTTCCAGATCAGCTTCAGTAGGTTGGGCTCAGGGAAAGGGTGCGCAAGTATCTGTCCCGATTACGGGGCATAGCCCTTCTCAAATGATTGTCTACTGGAGATTAAATTATGAAACTCAAAGCTCTTCTTTTGGGTTCTGCTGCAGCACTGATCGCAGTTTCCGGCGCAAACGCCGCTGACGCTGTTGTCGCTGAGCCAGAGCCAATGGATTACGTTAAAGTCTGCGACATGTACGGCGCTGGCTTCTTCTACATCCCAGGTACTGAAAACTGCCTGAAAATCGGCGGTTACGTGCGCGTAGAATACGATTACACAGAAATCGACCCAACTGCTGCTGGTGCAACAAACACCGTTGATCAGGGTTCAACAGTTTCTACTCGTCTGACTTTCGACGTACGTAGCGAAACAGATCTGGGTACTCTACGTGGGTATGCTCGCGTAGACGGTAGCCGCTCTAACGACGGTGGCCCACTGGTAACCACAGACATGAACTTCTCCAACATCTACATCGAGTTGGGTGGGTTCTCTACTGGTTTCCGTGAAATCCGTTCAGCTATCGCTGCTGGTTACGGCACATACGACGGCGACGACCAGAATTTCGGTAACGTCTTCTACGTTGACTACACATGGGCAGCTAACGGCCTGTCCGTTGTTGCTGGTGTCGGTTCCGACGACGGTCAGTCTGACAACGGTGTGGCTTACATCCGTGGTGACTACGCTGCTGACATGTGGACAGTTGCTGCGTCCTTCACGCACATCACTGACAGCACAAACGCTGCAGTAAGCGGCGACGAGCAGCAGTACAACATCTGGGCTGAAGTACGCCCAATGGACGGCTTCGGTATCCGTGCTTACTACAACGACAGCTCTGCTGGTGGTAACAACGCTCACTGGGGTGTCGGTGCTCAGTTCGCAGTTGCTGACAACGTATCCATCAATGCAAACTACTGGGATACAGACGGAACTGGTTCCGGCTACTCCGGTCAGATTGCATGGACCATCGTTCCAGATCTGACACTGGCGTTCAACGCCCAGCAGCTGGACAACGACAACGGTCTAGACCAGACAGACTTCAAAATCCGTCTTAACCGCTCTTTCTAATCAGCTAGTCTGATACGAATACGGAAAGCCCGGCTGGCAACAGCCGGGCTTTTTGTTTGCGCAGATGAAATTTGGCGATGCAGCCCGGATCCATTGAAGCTGCTAATAAAAGGCCGACAAATTGCGCGTTTGGTTCTGAGCCTGGTTGCGGCAGGTGCGCCCTATAACACCAAACGGTTCCCGACACATTCGGTTGAGCCTGTCCCACCTCAAAAACTACGCATCAAACAACAACCTGGGGTCTTAGCTGCCTCCCAATTGGCAGAGCATTTACGCGCTCCGGAACGGGGGTAGGGCT
This sequence comes from Rhizobiaceae bacterium, assembly GCA_013214695.1. GTDB lineage: Bacteria > Pseudomonadota > Alphaproteobacteria > Rhizobiales > Rhizobiaceae > Pseudahrensia. Next base: position 3,513 of record JABSRX010000138.1, read on the forward strand.
GACGGCATGGTTGCGAAGGCGCTCGGGGCGACCATAAAGCGTATGTTGCTTGTGCCTGGTTTGGCATAGCAGGCCCAGGGGCAACTGGCTTAAGCATTCATAAGAATTGGGCCGGGATCTCCGTGAGATCACCGGCCCAACCGCACCTCTGATTGTCTGAGGAGTTATCCGTAATGCTGCGGTGCGTGCCGCCGCTAGAGTTTGACGCCGAGTTTTTCGATCGTGCTGATCGTCAAGCCACCGGTTGGCAGGCTGTTGTCTTCCTGGAACTTACGGATGACGGCCAATGTGCCGGGGCCCAGCTCGCCATCAGGTGAAAAGCCCAGCTTGTATCCGGCAGCGACCAAGGCATTCTGCAGGCGCAAAACAATGCCCGGGGTTGTGTTGGTCTCGCACAGGATCTGGCGCCACTGTACCGTCTCAGAGGAGAGCAGCTTTTTCTTTTGAACCGAAGCAAAGCGGGGCGGAGTGTCGATGACCTCGAATTTCTCCGGCTCCACCAGTTCCTTGATCTTGATGGTCACATATTTGGCCGGAATCACCTTCTTGCGGGTCGTTGGCGGGGTTTTCATCACCTTGCGCTCAACCGTTTCGTATTTGGCTGGAATGACCTCTTCCTTGGTACGCGCCGGTTGATCGACGACCTTTTGGGTGAATTCCTTGAATTCAGCGGGAATTTCGACCCGGCACATGATCTCGCCCGTGGCTTCATCGATCTTCTCATAGGCGCCGCGGCCGACTTTCCATTCGACACGGGCAGGGGAGATCAGGACCTTCTTCACCTCGTCACGATAGGTGGCGGGAATGACCGACTTGATGATTTGTTCCGGCTGGATCAGAACCCTTTCTTCGACCGTTTCATAGACGGGCGGCACCGGCACCAGCTCATAGCTCTCTTCCTGGACGAGAATTTGCTTCTCGATCTCGCGATAGACGGCCGGTGTCTTTTTGAAGCGCGATGTTGCCGGTTGCACCATCACCTCTTCGGCTGATGTTTGATATTTCGCTGGAATCAGCACTTTGGCGTAGCATTCGCCGGCCTTGGCGTTGGCCGGCGGCAATTGCTGCGCACTGGCCGAATGCATCACCGAAAAGCTGGTGAGGACCAGTACGCTGGCTGTGGCTGTCGTGGCTGTTTTCAGTACCCGGTTCATGTTGCCCGCTCCAAAACTATGAATGACCCGTCCGTTGGCCTGTTCCGACAGATTTTAATCGGCCTTTATCTTGCCAAGACTGCGCGTCAGGTTAGGTTACCAAGTGGTTAACAGGATATCAGACTTGGTTAATCTGACGAGTCAGAACCCCGAAGATGGTTAATGTTGCAGGTCGGTCAATTTACTTGGCCATAAGTGTATGAGAAATATGAACTATTGGCAGTACTGACCAATGGATCGGGAGCGGATGTCACCTAGATTTGACCACGCAGTAAGCGCCGAAATCGTGCAATCGGGGCAATCGAGCCTGGCCAGCCTGTTCAGTTCATCGGCCCAGGCCCATGCCCAACTGGATGCGATCGTCGAGGGGGACAAGGTTCTGTCCTATCAGATGGTCGATGAAAAATCCGGCCAATTGGCGCAACTGTTGCTCGACCAGGGCATTGCCCAGGGCGACCGCGTCGGCATTCTGGCGCGCAATTGCACGGAATATCTGCTGTTGGAACTGGCAGCGGCCAAGTGCGGAGCCATTGTGGCAGCTCTGAACTGGCGTCAAAGCGACCGCGAACTGAGCCATTGCATCAATCTGGTCGCTCCCAAGCTGATCCTGGCGCAGTCTGAATATCTGCCAACCTTGAAGCGCCTCGAGATCGGCGCGCCGCCAATCATCCCCCTTGATGCCGCGTTTGACGACCGCCTGACAGGCCTCGCCCCGCTGCCGGCGCAACCGCTGGCCGACAAGGGAGAGGCCGGGCTGGTCATTCTTTATACCAGCGGCACCACCGGCATGCCGAAAGGCGCCTTGATCAGCCATCGGGCGATGATCGCTCGTGCTGCCGTGTTTGTCAGCGATCTGAACCTGCCGCGGGGTGCCAATTTCGTCGCCTGGGCACCGCTGTTCCACATGGCGTCGACGGATCATTCCCTCGCCACCCTGCTGCGCGGCGGCACTGTATTCGTCGTGGATGGCTATCAGCCGGAACGGTTGATGGAGCTGATAGAGCAACACACGGTCGGATGGTTTGTCCTGATGCCGGGCATGGTTGGTGAATTTGCCGAAAAGTGTCGCGCCAAAGGATTGAAACCAAAGGGTATTATTGCCTGCGGGGCGATGGCCGACCTGGTTCCGCGCGACGAGATTGCAGCGGCGACGGCGGCGCTTTCAACCCCCTATGTGAACTCTTTCGGCGCAACGGAAACCGGCCTGCCGCCGGCAACAGCCAATTTCATCGCGATTGGCGAGGCGCCGGAGCGGTTGCCGAAACGGCAGAGCGCCTTTGTCGAATTGCGGCTGGTGGATCCGCAGGATCGCGATGTCGCCCCCGGCGAACCTGGCGAGGTCGCGCTGAGGGGCCCAACCCTGTTCAGCGGCTATTGGCGGGCCGAAGAAACCAATGCCCATGATTTTCGCAATGGCTGGTTCCACATGGGCGACGTCATGCGGCGCAATCCGGACGGTACCCTTGAGTACGTTGATCGGTTGAAATACATGATCAAATCAGGTGGCGAGAACATCTATCCGGCCGAAGTTGAATTGGTTTTGAACCAAAATCCCGCAATCAGCGAAGCCGTGGTTGTGCGCTGTGCCGATGCCAAATGGGGGGAGGTGCCAGTCGCCTTTGTTGTCGGCATGGTGGAGCAACTGACCGAGACGGCGGTCGTCGATGCCTGCCGGGGCCACTTGGCCAGCTACAAATTGCCAAAGAAGATCTATTTTATTGAGCCGGAGGATCTGCCGCGGTCAACAACCGGCAAAATTCAGCGCCATGAACTGGAAAAACGGCTTTGAAAGTCGGTTTAATTCTTTCTCAGGATCGACTGTTTTTTCTGAATGACGTAGTCGATGTCCAAAGACTGCTTGCGCGCATTCCTTGAATCCTGCTCCATCTGGCCGACAAACACCGCACCAATCTGCGTTTTGTGGCGCCAGCGGACCTGACAATCCACCCGATTGCCTTCCATGGGAATAGTCAGGGTGAAGTTTTCCGGGATCATCACGCCTTCCTGGAACTGGAGTTTGACTCCGGAGGAAGAAATGTCCCGGATGACGCAGTCAACCGTAAGGGCGTGATTTTGATATGAAATAATCCCGGCCTTGAAGGCTTTACGACGATGTTCGCGGGGGCGGAGCTCCCGCATCTCTTCGGGATGTCCGACCGGCGCATGGGGAGAATAGGTGTGGTCCGACAATGCAAACTCTCCAAACGGTGGCTTTCTTGGCTCAATCGTATTTCAATTAAGTTATCAAAATCTTGTGCCAATACTACACACAGGCCATTTATCTGCTTTTTATTGCCGGAAGCAGGTCAGGGCAGGTGTCGCTGCAGAATAAACACCGGATTGTTGCTTTCGGCGCCGGAAACGAAGCTCATCGGATTGTCGTCATAGGACAGGGCAAAAAGGCCGATATGGGGCTTGGCGTTAAAGAGGAGGGACGCCTCGCCTTTGATGCTGCCCACTAATGTAACCGGCATGTCGAACACCAGGTTTGAAGTCCCGTCGGCCTCCTCGTTCAAATCGAAGGTCATCGCAAATTGCGGGGCCGTGGCCAATATCGGATTGTCTGTTGTCAGAGCAGGCGTACCCTCTAGTACGATCATTTGCTCAACCGCATCCGTTCTCAGCTTGCGGATCGCGCGGTAGTCTGGGTCGGCAATGTAATTTTCGAAGTCCTGACGGCTGGCGACACGCAAAATGGCGATTTCGGTTGGGAGCTTGGTTCCTTCTTCTGCTGCCAGCGCGCCAATAACCTTGGCCCGCAACAGAGGCGTCATGCCGTGGCGCTGCCAGATCGGTATAACCTGTCGGCTGAACGCGTCGTATTGGGCCTGCTTTTCTGCCGGGATCCAGGCGACGCTGATAAAGTGCAAGCCCTGGGCCTGGACGGCCAACGGTGTGATGAGGGCTGAAAACAGCGTCACCAAGAAGAGAAAGTTGCGCACGGTGCGGCTGGGTCCTTGCTTCCTTAACCTTTTCATCTTAACACTGCTGCTATGAACACGCACGCTCTCCTTCTAAACCTAGACCTGCTGCTAACCAGCGGCCGTCGGGTTGTGCGCACTTAACAGGGGCGTCCGGCGGTCGAAAATTCCCGCCAAATGGCAAAACGCCCCTAATTCAGTTCAATAATTCTGGCCTCCAAGACCGCAAACCGCTATGCGGGTGCCAGACAGATTCAGAAGGATGCTTTTCCATGTGGATGGAAGCTGCAAACAAATATTCCGCCTATCCTCAAGTCGGATTGACCGACCGGACATGGCCCTCCAATTCGATAACTGAAGCCCCGATCTGGTGTTCGGTCGACCTGCGCGACGGCAACCAGGCGCTGATTGACCCGATGGGCCATGAGCGCAAGGCGCGGATGTTCGGGCTGCTGCTCGACATGCAGTTCAAGGAGATCGAAATCGGATTTCCATCGGCCAGCCAGACCGACTTCGACTTTGCCCGCTGGTGCGTCGAAGAGGGCAACGTGCCCGACGATGTTGATCTGCAAGTGCTGGTTCAGTGTCGTCCGGAATTGATCACCCGCACATTTGAAAGCCTCGAGGGCGCCAGTTCCCCCATCGTACATTTCTACAACTCGACGTCCGAGTTGCAGCGCCGGGTGGTGTTCGGACAGGACCGTGAAGGCATCAAGACGATCGCCACCGACGCGGCCAAGATGATCGTCGATATGGCCAGTGCCACCAGCGGCGGCAAGAACAGCTACCGCTATCAGTATTCGCCGGAAAGTTTCACCGGCACCGAGTTGGATTTCGCGCTGGACATCTGCAACGCGGTCATCGATGTGGTGGATCCGACGCCTGAGCACAAACTGATCATCAACCTGCCGGCCACGGTCGAGATGTCGACGCCGAACATCTATGCCGACCAGATTGAGTGGATGTGCCGTCAGATCGACCGCCGCGACAGCATCATCATCTCGCTGCACCCGCACAACGACCGTGGTACCGGCATTGCAGCCACCGAATTGGGCCTGATGGCCGGCGCTGACCGTGTCGAAGGCACGTTGTTTGGCAATGGCGAGCGCACCGGCAATGTCGATGTCGTAACCCTGGCTTTGAACATGATGACCCAGGGTGTCGATCCGCGCATGGATGTGCGTGATATCGAGCGCATCAAGGGTGTCTATGAATATTGCAACCAGTTGAAGGTACCGGAACGCCATCCCTATGTCGGCGAATTGGTCTATACGGCGTTTTCGGGAAGCCACCAGGACGCGATCAATAAGGGCATGAAAGCACTGGAGAAATCCAATAAGTCGTTTTGGGAAGTGCCGTATTTGCCGATTGACCCGCAGGATGTTGGCCGCTCCTATGAAGCCATCATCCGCATCAACTCGCAGTCGGGCAAAGGCGGCGTGGCCTACGTCATGGAAGCGGATTATGGGCTAAAATTGCCGCGTAATCTGCAGGTTGAAATGCGCGACGATGTCCAGCGCATCACCGATCAACAGGGCAGGGAACTGCCGTCGTCGGAAATCCATGCGCGTTTCATGGAACGCTATGTCGACCAACCGGGCGGACAGATCCGCTACGCCGATCATGCAACCTTCACCGACCCGGATTCATCCGGCCGTCTGGTCGAAGTGACGATCGTCGACGGCGGCGAAACCCGGGTGATCAAAGGCAAGGGCAATGGCCCGATTGATGGCTTTGTGGCCGCGCTGAACGACGCTTTCGGCACCCATATTTCGGTCGCCGACTATTCCGAGCACTCGTTGCAGCACGGCAGCGATGCGGCGGCGATCTGCTACATGGAAGTCGAAGACACCGAGACCGGCGCGCGCTGGTTTGGGGCCGGAATCAACGCCAACATCGTAGCCGCGTCGCTTGAGGCCCTGGTCAGTGCGGTCAACCGCTCGCTGAGCGGCGACGTTTGACGTCACAGGACCGCGGCGCAAGATGACCGACAGGCTGCACGCCAACGCCATCGACAACAGTCGGGCCGACGCCACACCGGTGCTGTTTCTGCACGGGTTTGGCGGGGTTGGCGCGCAATGGTGGGGCCTGCAGACGGCGGTCAGTTTCAAGGCGCCAACCATTGCCTTCGACTTGCCAGGTCATGGCAGGAGTCTCGGCTATCCAAATGCCGGCCCGCCGAAGATTGCAGCCAGGGCCGTGCTCGCCGAAATGGACGCACGCGACATCTCAAAGGCCCATCTTGTCGGCCATTCCATGGGCGGTGCGGTTTCCAGCCTCATCGCGCTGATGGCGCCGGACCGGGTGGCCAGCATGACTTTGCTGGCCCCTGGTGGCTATGGAACCGAGGTCAATCACACGGTTCTGCACGACTGGGCGGCCGCCAAACAGGCGGATGAATTGCGGGCCGTGCTGGGCCATTTCTTTGGCCCAAACTACGACATCAACGACAAGATGGTCGATTTCCAGGTCGAACTGCGGGCCGCGCCCGGTGCCGTTGAGAAACTGACCGAGATTGCCCAACTGCTGTTTGACGGCGACGAACAAGGCAAACTGCCGGTGGATGATGTGCTGGCCAACGCCATTCCCACATCGGTCGTCTGGGGCGACCTGGACGCCATTGTCCCGGTGCATCAAAGCGATCAATTGAAAGGCCGGGTCGACCTGCACGTCGTCAACGACATTGGCCATTCGCCGCTGGAAGAAGCGCCGGATCTGGTCCGCGAACTGGTGCTCAAATACGTGGCGGCACAGGGGTAGGGAACAAGCTCCCTTCCGACCGGTACCATGCTCGGCGTCAGTTCTTGCGTGGGACCTGATTGCGGCCTTCAACCGGAAAAAACCGCGCAAAAATAGGCTTTTGCCGCGCTTTGTGCTAAATTGATCCGTAAGGACGTTGGCACGAGTAACGGGTAAGGACGCATAAAATGGCAGCCGACAAAGGCAGTGATAATCCGCATCGTGAGTTGGATAGTGGAGCAGGCACCATCCGCAGCCTGCGCGCGGCCGTTGATGCCGTGCGCAACAGGAAGGCCGACCAACGCGATGTGGTGGTCGATCTTGGCGAGGCGGAGCGGGCGCGGCTCGATCTTCTGGCCGCCGAATTGTTGCCGCTGTTTGAAGAGATTGACGAAGCCGACGAGCGTTTTGATCTCGCCGTCACCCAGGGCGAACGCCCGCGCATGTGGATCGATATGACCACCTTTGTCGCGATGGGCCATGACAAGCTCAGCTATCGCATGGTCAAGGACACCCGCATGGGCCGCATCGTCATGGCCGAGACCAGCGACAAGGATAAGATGGCTGACTTCGTTGCTGAATATGTGGCTGAAAAAGTGCTGGAACGGGAAAAGATGATCGAGGGCGAGTGGCGCTCGATGATGAGCGTCAAAAATGCCGCGGTCGATCTGAGCAGCGATGCCGCCGCCATTTCGACCGCCCATCTGCCGCCCAAAAAACAGCGCCGCAACCGGCTTGGCTGGTTCCTGCTCGGGGTCCTGTGCAGCGTCGCGCTGATCGGCGCTGCTGCCGTCATCTGGGTGCCATCGGCCCTGTAGCCCGGCAGCGGGCGTAACGCAGATTTTGCACATGGATCAATCACGATGCTGAGGAAGGCCGTTTCGCGCACCGTCAATGTGCTGCCATCGGCCTTTCGCAAACGCCTGTTTGTCGCCCTGGGCCTGTCGCAGCGCGCCATGACTTTGGGAGTGCGCATATTGCTGCGCAACGAGCGCGGTGAGGTGCTGCTGGTCCGTCACACCTATGTGCCCGGCTGGTATTTGCCCGGCGGAGGGGTGGAGCGCCATGAAACCGTGCAACAGGCTGCCATCAAGGAATTGCGGGAGGAATGCAGCGTGGAGGCGCTGGATGAGCCGCAACTGTTCCACTTCTACCGCAACCCGCGGACCAGCCGTTTCGACCATGTGGCCCTGTTCATCTGCGACGCGTGGCGGGAAATTGCCACCAAGCAACCGGACCACGAGATCGCGGAAATCGGCTTCTTTGCCCCGGACAATCTGCCTGATGGCACCACCGAACCGACCCGCCATCGGATCGCCGAAGTGCTCAACGGACAGAAGCCCAGCGACGTCTGGTAAACGTTAGGCGGCGAAGCGATCGCGGTCGTGCGGTGTCGTGTAGTCGATCTCAGGGCCAACCGGCACGATGCGGGTCGGATTGATCGTTTCGTGGCTGCCGTAATAATGCGTCTTGATGTGACGCATGTTGATGGTCTGCGCCACCTCGGGCCACTGGTAGAGCTGGCGCGTGTAGTTGGCGAGGTTTGGATAGTCGGCAATGCGTTTTTTGTTGCACTTGAAGTGGCCGACATAGACCGGGTCAAAACGCACCAGCGTTGAGAACAGACGCCAATCCGCCTCGGTGATGCGGTCACCGGCCAGGAACGCCTGCTTGGCCAGAATATCTTCCAGCCAGTCGAGTGTATCAAACAGTTCCCCGAAGGCCTCTTCGTAGGCTTCCTGGGTGGTCGCGAAGCCGCATTTGTACACGCCGTTATTGAGCGTGTGGTAGACCCGTTCGTTGACCTCGTCGATGCGCCCGCGCAGGTCTTCCGGGTAGAAGTCGAGCTCGTTGCCGGTCAGATCGTTGAAGGCTGAATTGAACATGCGAATGATCTCGCTTGATTCATTCGACACGATGGTGCCCTGCTGCTTGTCCCACAGCACCGGCACGGTGACGCGACCGGTATAGTCTGGCTTTGCCTTGGTGTAGATCTGATGCATGCGGCTGGAGCCGAACAGGTGATCCTGGGTCTCATCGCCCTCTGCCTCAGCAAAGGTCCATCCTTCGGCGCCCATGAAGTGGTCGACGACGGAAATGCTGATCAGGTCCTCAAGACCCTTCAGTTTGCGGAAAATTGCGGTGCGGTTGGCCCAGGGGCAGGCGTGGGAGATATACAGGTGATAGCGGCCGGCCTCGGCCTTGAAGCCACCAACGCCGCTTGGTCCGGCGCTGCCGTCGGCGGTGATCCAATTGCGAAAACCGGCGTCCTGCCGGACGAATTTGCCACCCGTATTCTTGGTGTCATACCACTGATCGTGCCATTTTCCTTCAACAAGCAGTCCCACGTCATTCATTCCCGGTTTGATGTTGTCGACTAATTAGGGTTTCGTTCCGGCCTTCACAAGGGGCGACTGGACGAACCCGCAAACTCGTGATAATCGAGATTTCGAGTTGGAGAGATGATCTTATGATCACTATTGGAAGACAGCGACGACGAATTTCCTAAGCCGCGCACTGGCATGACCAGCGCGGGTGAATTTCTCGTGCCGCACCGAGCGGCGTCCGCTTCCAATAAATCCATCGGAAACTCCCATGTATAACGTCGATTACGCCATTCGGGGTGAGACACCCGAAGACGCTGAACTGCTTGAAAACCTGACCCAAATCGTCTTTGGCCCCGGCATGCGGGCCCGCGCCGCCTATGTTTTGCGCGAAGGGGTTGATCATGACATGGACCTGTCCTTTGTCGCCGAGCGCGGTGGGCAGGTTGTCGGCACGGTGCGCTTGACGAGGGTCAATTGGGGTCTTGAAGTTGTTCTGATGCTCGGCCCGCTGGCGGTCTTGCCGGATCTGAAAGGCAAGGGCATCGGCAAGGCCCTGATGCAGGCTGCGGTTGAAGCAGCGAGCCTGAAATGTGCCCAGGGCGACGGGCAAAAGGCGATCTTTCTGGTCGGCGATCTGTCCTATTACGGCGCCTTTGGTTTCCAGCGCATTGCGCCAGACCGGGTTTCGCTGCCCAGACCGGCAGATCCGATGCGCGTTTTGGCCTGCGAACTGGAACAGGGCGCTTTGGACCTGCTTTCGGGACCGATCACGCGGTTTGGTGACTGAGCTTAATTGAATAAGCCGCTCGCCGCTAGCGGCCTTCGCGGGCCCACATGCCGGATAGCATCAACAGCAGAACGCCGAGGCCGAGGAAACCGGCCAGCAAGGGAATCTGGATCACGCCTTTCAGGATGCTGGCCTCGGTGGCGCGCAGGCCCATCCAGCCATTGCCGCCGGTTGATCCTGAACCGCGGACGGGAACGATGCGCGGCAGGTCCGAGGCTTCGCCGGCCGGGCCCATGCGCGAAATTTTGCCGCCGGTCTGGTCTGACAGGGCTGCCAGCTTGTCGCCGGTTGAGACGATGTCGGCATATTCGCGTGGATTGGTCGGGCCGACATGAACCAGTGCGGTCAGTTCACCATTGGCGGCGCGGAACAGGCCAAGCGACTCCGACACGTATTCGGCTTCAAAACGCCCGTCGCCTTTGGCGACGAAGTCCAGCGTTACTGCCTCGCCGGTCGGGGTCAGC
>JABSRX010000139.1 GCA_013214695.1 Rhizobiaceae bacterium
CGAGGAAGTGCGTGGTGGTTATTTGGGCCATATTCACATCAAGGATGTGCTGGTCGACACGCCCCGGGCAACGCTTGAGGTGCGCCGCATGGGAGAGGGTCAATTGGCCGATCAGTTTCAACCTCTGGCCGATGAACTGCGCGCCGATGGCTATGATGGCGTGATTTCGTTTGAAAGCGTCTACCACCCAGGCAACGGCAATTTTGAAGACGGTTTCCGCCTCTGCATTGACCGCTTCAAGGAGATTTTCGGTTAGCCGTCTTCAGGAATGCCCCAAGCAATACTTGCTCGGGGCACCAACAACTATTGCCAACCGGGCTACGGAGACACAGTCGCGCGGCACAAGACAATATTGTCCTTCTGCAGATCCGGCCCCCAGATCAGCTTAGCATTTGTGTTCCAGCTTATCTGGTCATAGCCGTCTTTCGGGCGCACCGCGGACTCTGAATGCACGCTCGCGTTTGCCCAAGAACTGTCGTCGAAACCGGGCTGGGTCCAGCCGTCCGGGGCCTGGGTTATCTTGGCAGTGCAGGCGCCAGCACCCACCGTTGGATTATCTTCGCGCACGCAGGATTCGTTGATTGGCGCCTTATGGATCACCAGACATTTCCATGACGCATTGCTGGTCAGGAGCGTTTGATTGGTCGATGCATTTTTGAATTGTATGATGGCACCGCCATCGCCCATTTGCTGACGGCGAGAACCGATATACTCCAAGCCTGTGTCGTTTTCCATGAAGTCGCGGAATTCAAAGGCAAAGGTTGCGGGCAGATCAGAAATGAAAGTAACCCGCTCTGCATTGAAGGAGCGCTCAGTTTTGTAGGGCGTGCTGTCTTCCAGGATCTTTTCGCCGTTCACATACATCTGGAACCAGTTATCGACCCAGATTTCTGCCATCAGTTTGGTCGATCCGGCGGAATTCAACACCGATTCATTAAGGTCTTTTCCTCCTTTTGGCGGCTTTGACGTGGCGCCGACACAGCCCACAGTCAGGGTCAGGACCGATCCAAGCAGGATGAGGTTGAGCTTTCGCGATAGGGGGGACTTGGTTTTCATGGGAGGCTCCAAACCAATTACGTAAATGGGACACTCAATACCTATTCCTGTTGGTTCGGCAGCAATGTGAAAAATTGCACATGGGCAACGCATCGCAGGTGAAATATCTGCGAATTCAAGTTTGATCTGCCTCAATAATCTTCCACGAGAAACGATTTAGGCTTGCACAAAGTGCCACTTCGGCACGCAGCTTATGGAGGACGTTCATCATGAAATCTCTGCTGGTCATTCATGAGGTTGAAGACAAACTCGACGATTTGAAAAAGCGGATCAAATTGGCCCAACATGCGGGCGCGCACCTCAACATCGTCGTGCTGGGAGCAATCCGGGTTGTGCCGATGACCGCCGCACCCGGCGTTCCGGATTTCTACTACAGCGAATACAACAAGGAGCTAATTGATGCTGGCCGTGCCAGGGTCAAGCAGATCGATACCCTGGTGGCTGCGGAAAATGTCTCGGCCACCGTGACGCTCGAGTGTCGCGATCCGGCACTGGTTGAACAAACGTGCCAACATCACGCCATGTTCAGCGATGCGAGCCTGTTCCCCACTGGGGCTGTGCTCGACAAAGACCTGATGACCCGTGCATTCAACGGCGCCTTGCTGGAAAGCGGTGCTCCGGTACTGATGCTTGGGCAGGATGCCGAGACGTTGCCGGATGTTTCAACAATACTCTATGCATGGAACGGCGAGCCGCAGGCGGCCAAAGCCATTCATGAAAGTCTGCGTTGGATCAACGGCAAGGCAAAGGCGCACATTGTTCTCATTGATCCGGATGAAAATGTCATGGGTCCGAATCCTGGAGACAATATGGCTGCCTTTATGGCGAGACAGGGCTTGGACGTGATTGTCGAGCGGTTGCCCGGTGGCGCACGTGACGTCTCCGAGGTCTTGCTCGAGCACGCCACCGATATTGGTGCAGATCTGCTCGTCATGGGTGCATATGGACATTCGCGGTTGCGCGAATGGCTGTTGGGCGGCACCACCCGCAACATTCTGCAACAGGCGCAACTGCCCGTTCTTATGTGTCACTAGCGGCGGGCAAAAGGTCTCGCAGGAGAGACGGCATCATATCGGGTATGTCGCTGGCGATGAGACCTGGGCCGAAGCGGATCGCCGCTTCGCCATGCATCCATACACCGGCGCAGGCCGCCAGGAAGTGGGGCATGCCCTGCGCCACGAGACCGGCGATCAATCCTGCCAACACATCGCCCGTGCCGGCCTTTGCCAGGTAGGGACTGGCATGCCGGTTGATGACAAGGCGCCCATCAGGCGCTGCGATCACAGTATGCGGTGCCTTTAACACCACAATCGCACCGCTGTGCTCAGCCGCTTGTATGGCTGCAACTTCTGGATCATCTCCAACCGCGCCAAAAACCCGCTCGAACTCACCGCGATGCGGCGTCATAATGGTCTCGGCATCCAGTTGCCCCATGGCCATATCTTGGGTCAGCGCGTCGGCGTCAAACAGGCGGGCCTTCAGATGTCGATTGCTCAGGAGTTCCTGGAGATGCGCAGTTGAAATGCCGCCGCTGCCGCCCAGTGCAACGGTCGCCTTCGCCGGCACTTCCTGGGTCACCATAATGTCTGCAGCCAGGGATGTTCGAAAGATATCGGCGTTGCCCTCCGCCACGACGCTGACCAACCCTGCCCCGATGCGATTACATGCATGAGCCGCAAGACGGGTTGCCCCGGTCAATGCCGGGGCGCCATATATCGCGACGAAGCCGCGATGGTATTTGTTGCCATCCGGACTAGGAACAGGCAGCACATCCTGCCACAGATCCGGTGCGTTGGTTTTGGCTGTCGTCATATACCGTTTGTGAAAGGTTCAACGGGTGAAATCAATATTTCATCAACGCAAACAAAAAATGGCGGAAGCAGATTTTCTCCCGCCACCTTCAAATTCGAAACGTCAGAGTGTGCCTTAGAACAGGCCTTCGATCTGACCTTCATCATTGAGCATGATCGCTTCCGCAGACGGCACACGTGGCAGGCCAGGCATGGTCATGATCTCACCGCAGACAACCACAACGAAGCCTGCACCGGCCGACAACCGCACTTCACGGATCGGCACGGCATGGCCGTTTGGTGCACCGCGCAGGTTCGGATCGGTCGAGAACGAGTACTGGGTTTTCGCCATACAGACCGGCAGATTGCCAAATCCGGCTTCTTCCCACTGCTTCAACTGATCGCGGACTTTCTTGTCGGCAATTACTTCATCAGCGCGGTAGATTTCCTTGGCGATGGTTTCGATCTTCGCCATCAATGGCATGTCGTCGCCATACAGCGTTTTGAACTCGCCTTCATCGGCGTCGGCGATTTCGGCAATACGCGTGGCCAGCTCTTTCGTGCCGGCAGAACCGTCGGCCCAGTGCTTGCACAGGATCGCTTCGCTGCCGAGGCTCTCTACATAGGCGCGGCACGCTTCGATTTCCGCTTCCGTGTCGCCAGCAAAATGGTTGATCGCAACGACCGCTGGCACACCGAACTTGCCGATGTTTTCGATATGACGGCCCAGGTTGGCGCAGCCGTCTTTGACGGCCTGAACATTTTCCGCGCCCAGATCCTGTTTCTTAACACCGCCGTTCATTTTCATTGCACGAATGGTCGCGACGATGACGATGGCGCTTGGCGCCAGGCCGGCCTTGCGGCACTTGATGTTGAGGAACTTTTCGGCGCCCAGATCAGCCCCGAAGCCCGCTTCGGTAACGACATAGTCGGCCAGCTTCAGCGCGGTCTTGGTGGCAACAACAGAGTTACAACCGTGCGCGATATTGGCGAATGGACCGCCATGCACGAATGCCGGGTTGTTTTCCAGGGTCTGTACGAGGTTTGGCTGCATAGCGTCCTTCAGCAGCACGGTCATCGCGCCATCTGCCTTCACATCGCGGCAGGTCACGGCCTTGCGGTCGCGTGTATAGCCGATGATGATGTTGCCGAGACGCTCCTGCAGATCGTCCAGATCGTTGGCCAGACAGAGGATCGCCATGACCTCGGAAGCCACGGTGATGTCGAAACCGGCCTGACGTGGGAAACCGTTTGGTACACCGCCCAGCGAGGTGACGATGTCGCGCAGCGCACGGTCGTTCATGTCGAGCACGCGCTTCCAGGTGACGCGACGGTTGTCGATCTCTAATGCATTGCCCCAGTAAATGTGGTTGTCGATCATCGCCGACAGAAGGTTATGAGCCGATGTGATGGCGTGGAAGTCGCCAGTGAAATGCAGGTTCATTTCTTCCATCGGAACGACCTGAGCGTAACCACCACCAGCAGCGCCGCCTTTCATGCCGAAGCACGGACCAAGCGAGGCTTCACGGATACAGATGGCGGCGTTCTTGCCGATCGCATTGAGACCGTCACCCAGACCAACGGTCGTCGTGGTTTTGCCTTCACCGGCCGGTGTCGGGTTGATCGCCGTCACCAGGATTAGTTTGCCGTCGTCCTTACCAGCCTGAGCCTTGATAAATTCAGCGGAAACCTTGGCTTTGTCGTGGCCGTAAGGAACCAGATCTGCTGCATCAATGCCAAGTTTTGCGCCAATTTCCTGAATTGGTTTCTTATTCGCCTCGCGGGCAATTTCAATATCACTTTTAAAAGCCATGTTCGCTCTTTCTCAAAATCTCCAAACCCATCGAATCAATGATCGAGGGGCAGCCTCACAATGCCCAGTGCCTTGCTGGTTACGCCGCTTTGGCAATCCAATGCAACAGTCCCGGCAGAATGCGCACACCTATGCATTGAACGTCAATTTCATCGGTTCCAATTCCGACGATCTTGCCAACAATTCCGTCACCATGGACGTTTTCGGACCAATGTCGACGACAGATCGGACAAAAAAGAGCATGTTTGCGCAGTTCGCCTGCCACTGCATGGCCATGGGTAACCGTTCACCTGCCCCGTGAGCCCTAACCCTGGGGCGTCATTACCTTGCGCTGTTTTGCCCGTTCCAGGCCCAATTTGTGTTCGCGCCAGATGATCAGCAGCCCAGCACAGATGACAAGAAAGACACCGGCAATAACCGTCATCGTCGGCACCTCGCCAAACACCGTGTAGCCGATGATCACCGCCAACAGGATGGAGGTGTATTCAAACGGAGCGATCACCGACGTATCGGCAAATCGATAAGACGACGTCAACAGGATTTGCCCGACGCCGCCCAGCAGGCCTGCCGCGATCAACAATCCGGCCTCCTGCCAAGTTGGAACGACCCAGCCAAAGGGAATAGTGAAAAGCGACAAAACTGTCGCGGTGATCGAAACGTAGAAAACGATTGTTGCCGTGCTCTCTGTGCTCACCAGACGCCGCAAAAACACCTGTGCCAAAGCCATGAACACCGCGCCCATCAACATCAACAACGCCCCAACCGCCTCCATCTTGTCGGCGGATTCAATGCTCAAAACAGTCAGCCGGGGCGACAGAATAACCACAACGCCGGCCAGCCCGAGCACCACCGCCGAGAGGCGAAAGATCCGGACAGGTTCGCCCAAAAACATCGCCGCAAAGATCACGGTCAGGACCGGCGCGGCGTAACCCAGGGCCGTCACCTCAGGCAGCGGCAGCAGTCCAAGCGCGGTGAAGCCCAGGCCCATGGCAGTGGTGCCAACCAAACCGCGCCAAAAATGGCCCATCAGGTTTTTGGTTTCCAAACCATGCGCCAGATCGTGCTGCCAGATCAGCCAGACCAAAATAACCGGAACCGCAAACAGGGATCGGAAGAAAACCGTTTCTCCCGGCGGCACATGATCCGCCACGGCTTTGATGCATGTCGCCATCAGGACGAAAATCGTCACCGACAGAATTTTCAGCAAAATGCCGCGCAGCGGATTCATGACGTGCCTTGGTGTGTCGTCAGTCGGGTCAGTTTTTCGCTGCCCCAGTCAACGCTTCGTCGAGTGTTTCGATGATTGTTGCCGCATCCGCTTCGCTCAGCACCAGCGGTGGCGAAAGGATGAGGTTTGGACCAGAGACACGGACCATAACCCCGGCTTTGTAGGCCAGATCCTGAACCATGCCGGCAATTGCTTTGTCGACCGGTGCTTTGGTCTCACGATTGGAAACCAATTCAAGCGCCGTCATCATGCCCACACCGCCACGTACATCGCCGACAATTTCGTGCTTCGCCAGTAGACCTTGCGCGCCCTCAAAAAGCTGGGTGCCGCGGGCTGCGGCGTTTTCGTTCACCTTCAGCCGCTCGGTCTCGGCCATGCAAGCAATCGCAGCCGCCGCACCGACCGGATGGCCGGAATAGGTATAGCCATGACCAATGGCAGCCATGCCGCTCTCGTCTTTTTCAAACGTCTCAGCCATGTGCTCGGCAATCATCACAGCGCCGAACGGGAAATAGCCGTTGGTGATCGCCTTGGCGGTTGCACACATGTCGGGTTGAACGCCCCAATGGCGCGAGCCGGTCCACGAGCCGGTGCGGCCAAAGGCGGTGATCACCTCATCGGCGATCAGCAAAATCCCGTGCTTGCTGCAGATTTCGCGAACTCCGGGCATGAAGCTCTCATGCGGTGGAATAACGCCACCGGCGCCCAGAACAGGTTCCATGATAAACGCAGCAATCGTGTTGGCGCCCTGAAAGGCAATCTCGTCTTCAAGTGCCGAAAGACACAATTGTGCGAGCCTGGCCGGGTCCGTTTCGTTGAACGGATTGCGATAGGTATAGGGTGCCGGAATGTGGTAGCAGCCCGGCATCAAAGGTTCATAGGCATTGCGGAAATTGGCATTGCCGTTGACGCTTGCGCCGCCAAAATGCGTACCATGATAGCCCTTCTTCAGACTGAGAAATTTGGTCCTCCCAGGTTCGCCCCGCACTTTGTGGTACTGGCGGGCCAGGCGCAGGGAGGTTTCGACGCTGTCAGATCCGCCCGAGGTGAAGAAGGCACGGGTCAGTCCGTCCGGGGCAAAGAACTTCTGCAGGATATCGGACAACTCGATCACAGCGTTGTTCGATGTGCCCCGGAAGATCGAATAATAGGGAAGAGCGTCCAACTGGGCCGCAATGGCTTGTTTGACGGGCTCGCATGAAAAACCGAGATTGACGTTCCAGAGACCGCCGACCGCATCGATCACCTCATGACCGTCAACATCGGTGATCCGCACGCCACTGGCTCCGGTGACGATTGTTGGTGGGTTCATCAGGCTGTCCGCCGGATGCGTCATCGGATGCCAGACATGTCTGGCGTTCATTTCCTTCAGATAATTGGAGTCCTTCATGACCACATCCTCCCGTTAATTTCCGGTGATCCCCATCAGTTGCAACGCCTGATCATAGCTTGAATCGGGGCGCAGAACATCAAAATGAACACACTGCATGCCAACTTCTTCACCACCTCGAATATTGCGCATCTGATCGTCGACAAAAACACACTCACCGGGGTTCAGATTCAACCCCTCGCAGGCCATCAAATAGGCGCGCGGATCTGGCTTCAAGATTTGCGTGTAGGTCGCGTCGATGATCACGTCAAAGTGCTTCAGAAACGGCAGCTTGTCGCGAAACTCCGCGCCATAGAATAAATCAAGTTCATTCGACAGGATCGCCAACTTGCCGCCTGCCTGTCGTACCGCGTCAATTGCCGCCAGGGCTTGCGGGCGCATGACCGGTTCAGGGTCAGCACCGCGCGCCGCTTTGACGAAATCAGACATTTGCGACCAATCCGCGCCAACAAGAGCCGCAACTTCCTGAGTTCGGGCATGCCAATAGTCGCGTTCGCTAATCTCATCCGCCTGCATGGACTGCCAAAGCGCATCATTATCCGGATCAAAAGGCCCGCGCCACATCAGACTGTCCGAGGGCAATCCAAGCGCCTGCTCCGTCAGTTCATGGGTTTCAAACAGGGTACGCGTCACCACGCCCCCAAAATCCAACACCAGCGCTTTTGCAGGGTTCACCATGTCAGGGTACAAGGAGAAAAGAAAAACTTAACATGCTAACTAATTGCCCTCCCCTGAGACCGATTGTCAACTGGAGAAGAACCACATTTCTGACAGCATTTGCAGGCAATTGGGATGTGGGTCTTCCCAATTCGCAACACGGTTTTTCAAACCGTTAACGGGCCATCTGCCCGTATAAGCAAACCCGCTATTCCTATTGAGGACGAGCCAGTCGATGTAGACTGAAAAGATGAGCAAAATATCTACATCAATTCAGAAGCTTAAAACCACCACATTTGGAATGCGACCAGCATTTGGAAGCTGTTAACGATGTTCGCGACTATTCCCTCAGCAATAGGCAATTTAACCATAGTTCGCTATACTGCAGCTTCTGGGGCTGAATTGGACGTCGTCCAGACCGGTAATTTGTAACTCAGCCAGGGAATGGGTAGACGCGTGTTAAGTAGAGTGTCGAGATTGCGGAGCAAGGCCATGGCTATTGGCCTGTTGGCGCTGCCACTCGTGTCGGCATGGTCTCCTCAAGCTCAGGCCTTCGAACTGCTCGGCTTCTGCATTGTGAAGCCCTGCGATGAGGCCGAAGGCACCGAATTCATCGACCCCCATGCTTATGATGTGGATTTCCTTCTGGATCCCGCGACGCCGGACGACGTGGAGAAAGCCATCTTGGCGGCATCGGAATTGTGGCGCGGAAGGGACAAACCGGTAGCTGGTGCAGCCGGCGTCATTTCCAGGGCAAAAAGCGATTATCGCCGCATTTTGGCGGCGCTCTACAATTCCGGTCGGTATGCGGGTGAAATCTCGATAAAATTGAACGGAACCGAGGTCTCGGAGCTGGAAACCGGAGCGGAGCTGCCGCAGCGTTCCGACCTGCTGGTGACCGTCAACCCAGGAGCACCCTATCTGTTGGGCCGCACGTTGATCATCAACCAGGCGCCCGAGACGTTTGACCCGAAAGACAAGGTGGAAGCGCCCAGTGAAATAGGTTTTGCCACCGGCGAACTGGCCCGCGCCGATGTTGTGAAACAAGCCACCGAACTGTCCGTGGATGCCTGGCGTCAGCAGGGCTATCCAAAAGCCGCCCTGCTCAGCAAACAGGTCGTTGCCAACCACCCAAACAATCAACTGAATGTCACTCTGGAGCTTCAGAGCGGACCAAAGGCCGCCTATGGCGAACTGGTCGTCAGCGGTGCCAACAATATGGATCCGGGATTTCTGGCTTACATGACCGGTCTCGAGCCCGGTCAGGAATATGACCCTGACGACATCAAAAAAGCCTATCGTCGGTTGGACAGGTTGGGCGTTCTGGCAACGCGAAAAGTCAACGAGGCCGACGAGGTCACACGCTCGGGCACCCTGCCCTTGGAACTGGTCGTCAAGGAACGCGCATTGCGCCGGTTCGGTGTCGGCACCTCCCTGTCGAGCTCGGACGGTGCGGGTGTTGAGGCCTATTGGCTGCACCGCAATCTGTTCGGCAAGGCGGAACGGCTCAGACTCGACGCCAAGTTCAGCGGCATTGGAGCGTCAGACGAAATTGACGACCACGACTACTCGCTGGGGGCAACCTTCACCAAGCCAGGCGTTCTGTCGCCGGACACCGACTTCACCAGCCACGCCTATGCGAAGCATGAGAAAAACGAATCCTACGAAGAAGACGGATTTGGTGGGTCTGCAAAACTGACACACTTCCTGTCTGATGAAGTCACCCTTGCCGGTGGCGGTTTCGTGGAGGTCAGCGAATTCCGCGACAAATTCGGGAAGCGCAACTTCACCACAACGGGCCTCGAGGGCGATGCGCTCTACGATGGTCGAGACAACAAGCTCGACCCGACCAGCGGCATCTACGCAAGGTTCAACACCAAACCCTTCTACGAGTGGGATTTCAACAATCCCGGCGCCCGTTTTGAAACCGAGGCACGCACCTATCACGCAATCGACTCCGAAGCCCGCACAGTTGTTGCCGCTCGGGTCAAGGTGGGGGCTGTGTTTGGCGAAGGTGTATCAGAATCCGCACCGAGTTTCCTGTTCCATGCCGGTGGTGGCAATTCGGTCCGTGGCTTTGACTACAAAGGCATCGGCATCATCGATGCCAATGGCAAAGAAGGGGGCGGCAAATCCCTGTTCGAGACTTCGATTGAGGTGCGTCAGAAAATCATGGGCAATTTTGGCATTGTGGCCTTTGTCGACGCGGGAACGGTGGGCAGCAATTCCTGGGTGAATTTTGAAGAGGAACTGAGCGTCGGCGTGGGATTGGGGCTGCGCTACTATACCGGTCTTGGCCCCATTCGGCTTGATGTGGCCATTCCGACGAACAAAACCTCCGGCGATTCAGATTTCGCCATTTATGCAGGCCTCGGTCAGGCGTTCTGATGGGCCGAAGTCTGCGCCTCATAATGGTCGCGCTTTTCGCCCTGGCGGCGTTCGCTGTCGCGCCATTGCTGGCGCAGGAAGACGACGAAAAATCGGCCTTCATTAAATATGTCGAAGAGCAGATCTCCTCGGACAATTTCAAGATCAGCCTCAACGGCATTGAAGGCACCCTATCCTCCGATGTCTCGCTGCAATCGATCACAATCGCGGACCGCAACGGCATCTGGCTGACGATCACCCAACCCAGACTGATCTGGTCGCGCACGTCGCTTCTCGTCGGTAAACTGGATGTCGAGAGCCTGACGGCGGACAGCATCGACATCGCCCGCCTACCCGCTCCTGACGACAGCGCGCCAACCGCCGAGGCCGAGCCGTTTTCTCTTCCGCAATTACCGGTATCGGTCTTACTGGAAAAAATCGCCATTGGGACCGTATCAATTGATGAAACCATTTTTGGTCTGGCGTCACGTGTCGGCGTTCAAGGCAAAATGGCCCTGGACGAGGAACTGCTGGACGTCGATCTAAGCATCCAACGACAGGATGGTCCGGGCGGGTCTCTTGCCGTCATCGCTAACTACGATGAGGGGCGCCAGTGGCTCAAACTGCTCGCCGACCTGCAGGAACCGGAGAACGGGTTGTTCGTCAATCTGCTTGGAATCGAAGATCGACCTCCTGTTTCACTTCGGGCAGATGGCGACGGACCAATCGCCGAATTCGCCATGCAGCTTGCTTTTGATGTCCGCGAGGAAACCATTTTGAGCGGTAACCTGACCTTGGCCGAGGTCGCCACCGGTCAGCAGCTTGATGCACGCTTGTCGGGGCCACTTGCGAGGATTTTGCCGGAGCAACACAGAGCCTTTTTCGGGTCCGACAGCCAAATAGGGACTACTGCCATCCTTCAGAAAGACGGCATCATCGACATCAGTTCCTTTGCCATCAAAACCGGAAATCTCGATCTTGATGGCCGCGCCAAACTCTTGGCAGATGGATTCTTATCCGCCCTGCAGGTGGACCTTTCGGTTCTGCCATTGCAGGCGCAAAAAGTGCGGCTGCCACTTGCAAGCGATGAAACCGGCAGCGGCGAAACTCTGTTGTCGACCCTCCAGTTGAATATTGATTACGATGCCGAACGCCAGGGCGGCTGGACGGCCAGCCTTGCGGCACTGGGCATCGAGCGCGCCGACATGGCCATCGAAAATGCCAGCCTTGTAGCATCTGGCGTCGTTGCAAACCCAACCGATCCAACAGCACGGCAGATCAGCTTTGCCTCGCGCGGGCAATTGCAGGGCGTGGTCTTTGCAGACCCGAAAGCCAGCACCGCTTTTGGCGACAGTGCGACATTCCAAAGCCAAGGAACGTGGCAATCTGGACAACCTCTACAATTGCAGCAGTTCGAACTGATCGCCAAAGCCTTGAATTTTTCCACGGCGGGTCAGTTGAAGGCGACAACCTATACCGGCAACACCCGCTTGAACCTATTGGATCTTACTGCCTTTTCTGGTTTGGCTGAACGTAAGCTGGCGGGTCAGGCCAACCTGCGCCTGAATGGCACGACCGATTTCCTCATTGGCGGCTTCGACCTTGCGATCGAAGGGTCCGCTTCTCAACTTCAATTGGGAGTGCCAACAGTCGACAATCTGCTTCAGAGCGATGTGATTTTGGCCGGTAAAGCCGCTCGCAACCAAAATGGGATCGCGTTTGAAGCGTTCCGCGTGGGCAATCGCCAATTTCAGGCCTCGATTGACGGGCGCTACGCCAGCAACTTCAGTGATCTTGAAGTGCAGGCCAAAATCCACAACCTCAATGACATTTCGCAACAGGCAAGCGGTCCTCTCGCAGTCAGCCTCAGCGCCAAGGGAGGCGGCAAGGCCCACAATCTGCAGGTCCAGATTGGCGTGGAAAGCGGTGTCCTGCAAAATCGAGCTGTGCGCCGCCTGGCGGCACAGTATAAAGGCCAAATCAACGAGCGTCTGTTGACGGGAACGCTGTCCGGTTCCGGACGGTTGGATGAACGCCCTGTCATTCTTGACGGCAGAGTCGCCATCAACCTGCCCTCCAACAACGATGCAATGAGTTTTGCGGTTGAGGATTTGATCGCTGAAATCGGCGCGACCCGCATCAATGCAAGCCTGGCCCGCCAGGGAGAGAATCCCATCATCGGCAGCGCGGTTATAGCCAGCAACGACATCAGCGACATCGCGGCATTGGCGCTCCAAGACGCCTCTGGGCAGCTTAACGGCAAAGTGGACCTTCTCGATACCAGCGGTGTTCAAACGGTCAGCGCCAACCTTACCGCCAGAAAGTTGAGATCAGACTTTTTCTCTGCCCAATCGCTCGATGTTGTGGGCAGTGCCGTTGACCTGTTTGACCGCCCCCGCGTTGGTGCGACGGTGAACGGCAAAGGGATCAAGACGGACGCATTGGAGTTGCCGAGCATATCGGCAAAGATCGGCACATCTGGCGATACCAGCACCTATGAATTGCAGGCCACGATTGCTCAGTTCAACACGCGTCTTGCAGCCAATGGCACAATCGTCAGGCAATCCGAGGCCACAGTGATTGGGGTCGATGCCTTAAGCGCAAAATCCATCCTCGCCGACCTGCGCTTGCGCAAGCCGACCCGCATCTCAGTCGCCGCGCAACAAACCCGGATTTCGCCGACGTCCCTGGCCATCGGCCGGGGCACAGTCGACGTAGCCGGCAGCTATGGACGCACCATGAACATGGCGATCGATCTGCAATCGATGCCGCTCAACATCATCAACGCAGTGCAGAGCGGCGCCAAAGCGAGCGGCACGGTTTCGGGGCGTGTTGAAGTCAGTGGCTCGGCCTCTAAGCCAGCAGTCAACTACGATCTGAAGGGCAGCAGCATCAGCACTTCCCAACTGGCCAGCGCTGGCATTTCTGCTCTGCAACTGGCGCTTTCAGGCTCCTTTCAAAACCAGGTCGTGCAGCTCAACTCGCTCAGAGCCAGCAATCGTCAAAGCATCAACCTCACTGCATCAGGACGCATTCCGCTTACCGGTTCTGGCCTCGATCTACGCGCCGAAGGTACGGCACCGCTGGCACTGGCGCAGTCAGCCCTCGCCAGCCGGGGCGCGCGGGTGAGTGGGACGGCTCGATTCAATGTCAACGTGACGGGCTCCGTGGCGTCCCCGCAACCAACAGGTTTGCTGACGGTTGAAAATGGCACCCTCAATGATCCGCTTTCCAACCTCAAAC
>JABSRX010000140.1:0-8153 GCA_013214695.1 Rhizobiaceae bacterium
GCCACGACATCCATGCTCGACAAATGGGCCCGCGAACGTACGCGCTACGCCCCAGGATTTGGGCATCGCTTCCATAAGCCGGAGGACCCCAGAGCCCCTCGCCTTCTGGCCTTGGTCGACGAAGCTGTGGCCCGCGGTGCTTGTGGCGGTGAATTCGCCGCCATTGGCAGAAGCGTGCAGGCTGTCCTCAACGAGCGGGCCGGCAAACCGGTGCCAATGAACATCGATGGAGCAACACGATCGGTGGGTGTGCTGGCCCATGCTTGGGAGCAAATGCAGCAAGGTGGCCGGATCAAGGGACCGACACCGCCTGGATACAGATGGACCTACGACGGACCTCCAGTGTCAGAAAAGTAGTTCGGAGCCCCCCTGCCCGCGCAAATGCAAAAAAGCCGCCAGCCCGTTTAACGCGCCGACGGCTCAATTGTTGAATTCAAATGCGCAGCTGGTCGCCGCTCTTCGCCGCTAGTTGACGACTTTCACGATTGTATTGCGCAGGCCGCTGTTCTTGACCATCCGGAACAGAACCGCTGCGTTGTCGGGATGCAGACGCACACAACCGGCTGATGCCGGACGGCCCAGTTTGCTGATGTGATTTGTGCCATGTACAGCGAAGTTGCCGCTGTAGAAAATCGAATACGGCATGGGCGCATTTCTATAGCGGCTTGATTTGTGGTGCCGCGACAGCCATTTGGCACGCCAGGTACCACGCGGTGTCACCTTGCCGCGACGGGCGGTTGAGACTTTCCATCTGTAACGTGGGATACCGTTTTTGTAGACGGTCATACGTTGCTCGGAAATATCAACTTTAACCAGGACGCGAGCTGCTTCTGCCTGCTGTGGCATGGTGAAAAGCCCTGCCATAAATGCGCAAGCTACACCTGCAATTGTTCCCTTCAATCCCCTACGCGTGTTCATCATATCTTCCTATGTTCGCAATACTCAGTACTCCCGGCGCAACATTCATTTATAATGAGGCAGGGATCAACTGCAAATCTTCGTGAATACTAAACATGAGGAGATGAATGTGCGATTAATGCATCACTTCGCATCAGGCCTGCTTTGGCTTAGTTGACCTGGTTTAGCTGGCCCGGCTTGTAACGGGCTCTGAACTGCGCAGGTTTGAGATGTTCAACCAGCTCAGACCGATCATCGCCGCGGCGCAAGCCAGGCAGAGCGCGAGCCCACCCACCTGATAGCTCAGGCCGGACAGGACAGTGCCAATCAACCGACCCGCCGCGTTGGCCATATAGTAAAAGCCGACATCCATGGTTACGCGCTTTGAATCGGTGAAGGCCAATATGAGATAGGAGTGCAGCGAGGAATTTATCGCAAATAGGGCACCAAAAATCAGCAGACCGACCACGATCAACCCGGTAAGCCACGGAGTTGGATTTCCCCACTGGAAGACAATGGCGGCTAACAAAGCCGGCACAAAGAACAGCGTGCCAACCCAGAAACGCGCGCTGCTCACAATGTCCGCCTCACTGCGCTGCTTGGCGCGCAACAGTCTTGGCGCATTGGCTTGAACCACGCCATAGAAGATGATCCAGGCGGCCATGAATATGCCGATCAGGAAGAAGGCGTTGCGGTTGCTCTCGGCGGATCCATCCGACAGCACGGAGTAGAAATAGATCGGGATGCCAACAACAAACCAAACATCGCGGGCCCCAAACAGAAATACCCGGGCTCCACTGAGCCAGTTGATATTGCGGTTCTTGGAAATCACTTCTTTGAACTTCGCATCCTTACGTCCGGCCGGCAGGCCCGATGGCATGCGCAAGAACACGGTGATGAGAATGACGGCCAGGATCAGCGCCATGCCGAGCACCGAAGGCACAAAGCCGAACAGGCCAAGGGCTGAGGCGCCAATCAAAAATCCCAGACCTTTGACGGCATTCTTCGACCCGGTGAGGATGGCGACCCAGCGGAACAATGCCCCCTCACCTTTCGGTGCCAGCAGTTTGACGGCGCTTTTCGAGCTCATCTTGGCGAGATCTTTGGCGACGCCCGAAGCCCCTTGAACAGCCATGACAAAGACGACCGATGCGAAGACAGACCAGGTGGGGTCCAGGTTGGACAGCGCCACAAGAGCCGCCACTTGCAAAGCCAGGCCAGCATAAAGCGTGCTGGTCAGACCGAAACGGGCTGCAATCCAGCCGGCCGAGAGATTGGTGATCACCCCGGCAATTTCATACAGCACGAAAAGATAGGCCAGTTGAACCGGCGAAAAGCCCAGCGTGTTGAAATGCAAAAGCACCAACATGCGCAGCGCACCATCCGTCAGCATAAAGGCCCAGTAGGCGGCCGTGACCGCAATATAGGCCGCGAGGCCCTCTGGGCGTTCAGCTTTCGTCACAGGCTGGCTCCAACCATCTGCGCCACGTCGACCAGCCGATGGGCATATCCCCATTCATTGTCGTACCAGGCGTAGACTTTCACCTGCGTGCCATTGACCACCATCGTTGATGGGGCATCGACGATCGATGACCTGGAATCATTGGTATAGTCGTTTGAAACCAAGGGCCGTGTTTCGTAGCCGAGAATGCCCTTCAACTCACCTTCTGCTGCGGTTTCGAACAGGGCGTTGACTTCGTCCACCGTCGTTGCGCGCTCCACTTCGAAGACGCAGTCGGTCAGTGATGCGTTGAGAACCGGCACGCGCACCGCATGACCGTTCAGTTTCCCTGTCAGTTCCGGGTAGATCAGCGTGATCGCGGTGGCCGAACCGGTGGTGGTCGGAATCAATGAATTAAGCGCAGAACGAGCCCGGCGCATGTCCTTGGCAGGACGATCGACGATGGTCTGGGTATTGGTGACGTCATGAATGGTTGTAATGGACCCGTGTTTGATGCCCAGACCTTCATGGATGACCTTGACCACCGGTGCGAGGCAATTGGTGGTGCAACTGGCGGCGGTGACGATGCTGTGTTTGCTGGCATCGTAAATGTCGTGATTGACCCCGTAGACGATATTCGCCACATCGCCATCTTTCACCGGTGCAGACACCACGACCTTTTTGATGCCCGCATCAAAATAGGGTTGAAGCTTGGCCTGCGTTTTGAAGACCCCGGTGCAGTCGATCATTACATCAACGCCCTCGAGCGGCAGGTCTTCCAGTTTGGATTCCTGCAGTGTGGGGATCTTCACCCCGTCAATCGTGATGCTGGTGGCGTCAAAGTCGAACGCCGCATCCCAGCGCCCATGCACTGAGTCAAACTCCAACAAATGGGCGTGCAATTCGGGAGACCCGACTGCGTCGTTGATGAAGGCGATTTTGATGCCCCGCTCCAGCAGTGGTTTCAGGGCCAGTTTGCCGATGCGGCCAAGGCCGTTCAGGGCATAAACAGTCATTTGATTTCCTTTTAACAGGCACTTTGGAATTTGACAGCGCGACGCATGGCGAGTGCTGTTCACTCACCGTGCGCCCTGCAAATTCACTTGCATGTATTCAGGAAATAGAGGNGGCTCGCAACTGAAGTGTGACAGTTGTGTCAANCTTCCTTTTTTCACATGCACCTATTGTGTGGAAACGTTGGCGACCAGGTTTTGCCGGCCGGTGATCCGGGTGCGCAACCGCATCAGCGCGCATCCGATCAACAAGGCTGTGTAGACCATCGCCAGGACTGTAAAGTAGAAGCTCAACAGGCTTGCCGCATCATAAGTGTTGTTCAGCTCCTTGAAGGCGCCCAACAGGAAAGCGAATCCCCAGCTGACAACCGAAATCGCTGCCAGCGGTAGAAATGTCAGCGCCACTTTGAGCAGGCCCTGGTCCAGCACCCGCCGCCCCAGGCAATTGCGCAGGCCGTTGAAGGCATAGCGATGGATGAACAGTCCGTTGATGGTCAGGCCCAAAACAATGATCAGTTTGGCCCAGATCTTCGGGTTCTGAAGCAGTTCCGGCGCCCACAGATAATAGTAGAGAAGGATCGCACCACCAGTCGCCCAGATCGCTGCCAGCCCCCAGGTCACCAGTTGCGATCCAAAGCGTACCAAGTCCAAAGTGTGCTGGGTGATGACCCGATGCTTGAGGAATTGGGCCAGATAGATATCGAGAAACAGCGCCGCACCGAGACCGATAACCAGGCTCGCCTGGTGGGCCGCCACGATAAAGGACTTGCCAGATGGCAGGCTGAGCATGCCGAATGGTGATTCAAGCGCCTGGACAATCGGCAGCGCGATCGACGAACGCAGCACCCAGTCATTGGCGAAACCGGCGGGGACTTCAATCACACGGCAGATGACGTCGATGAATGTGCGGGTCGCCTGCCCTTTCAGATAATGGTTGTCGAAAAACAAGAAGACCAGAACCGACAGAATGATCAGGCCGATAATATCGGACCATTTCGCATGGCTGTTGGTTGATTGATCTTCTGGTTGCTGTTGCTCGACGGATAACCGCCGTTTGCCAAAAGTTGCGTTCCGCATGTGTGCCTCCAATATTCCGCGCATCATGAAGACCAGGCCTTTGTGCCCCCAAACAGGACACAATCGGTGACAAGGTCCTCACCTAGCGTCATCGGAGCAATCGGCGTGCCAAACCCGCAAAAATTGGCAGTCACTTATATATAGGGCCCTCGTCGCCAGGGATTCCGCCCTGTTTGCCGAATTCATCTTTGGGCTCCTCTTCCCTACCGGAAACTTGGTACGCGGATTGCGACTGTGTTGGCAGACAGATCGCAAACGAAGCGGTGAAGCGAAAACTGTCCCAAAATGGAACACTAAAACGGACACACTGTCCAAAAGCGGCACGAGGAGCTCAAAATGAACACCAACCATCAGCACATGGGTGATCATTCCAACCACAACCACGGCGGTGACGGCGGTCATCACAACCACAGCGGTCAGTACGACTACACTGCTGGCATGACCCACGACTTTGTCGCTCATGCAGACTACATGCTGGGCAACGACATTCTGGCAGAAGGCCAGGAACAGTACGGCGGCTATGCCTTCCTGGGTGAGAACACCATTATTGCACGCAGCCCGATCACAGGCCTGCGTCCGGTAATCGATCAGGCGATCCGTCAGATCGTAGGCAATCGCACCGTCGAAGAAGCAGCCCAGCGCCTGGGTGGCAACGACAAGCTGGAATCAGCCATTGCTCAGCAGCTGACCAACCTCAACGACTGGCAGCAGCTGCAGACGGAAACCCAGAACGAAATCATGATCATGACTGGTATCAACTTCGATGCCATGACCAATGCTGAGCGTGAGATGACCATCAACCACCTGCAGCACTCCCCGCTGCCATTCGGCGACATCAAGGAAGTTCTGTCCACAAGCGTCAAAATCGACATGGGCTTCACCCACACATTGGACAAGAACAAGACTGAAGTTGAAGATCTCGGCGACGGTATCTGGAAGATCTACATGATCTCCAACAACAACAACGGTTCGCATACCGGCCACAACCTGGGTTCCTTCAAGGTCGACCTGGGCGAAAACGCCGACGCCACCATCGCCAAGCAGATTGGTAACCAGATGGTGACCAACACCAACAACAACGCCAAATTGTATCTCGATGCAGCGGCGCGCGATGTTCTGTACGGCAAAGTTGAGAAAGTCGACTTCGGCCACAACGACCACGAGCATTCTGAAACACCTGGCAAGGGCCACAGCTTCGTTGAGCACGTTCAGATGATGTATTCTGAAACCCTCATCGAAAATCAGGAAGCGACCGGCGGCTATGCCTTCATCAGCGACGACTACATCATCGCGCGCTCAACAATCACTGGCCTGAAGCCGGTTGTTGAACAGGCCATCCAGCAGATCGTTGGCACCCGTACACTCGACCAGGCAGCACAGCGCCTTGGCGGTTACGACAAGCTGGAATCGGCGATTGCTCAGCAGATCACCAACCTCAACGACTGGGAACAGCTGACAGAAGCCACCCAGGCCAACCTGATGATCATGACTGGTGTCAACTTTGACGGTCTGACCAAGGCCGAGCGTGAGGCAAGCATCAACCACCTGTTGCACTCGCCCCTGCCCTTTGGCGCCATTGAAGGCGTTTTGAGCTCCGGCGTGAAGATCGAACTGGGTTACACCCACACGCTCGACAAGAACAAAACCGAAGTTGAAGATCTCGGCGACGGCATCTGGGAAATCACTCTGATTTCCAACAACAACAACGGTTCGCACACCGGCCACAACATGGGCTCGTTCAAGGTGGATCTTGGCGAAAACGCCGATGCAACGATCGCCAAGCAGATCGGCAACCAGATGGTGACCAACACCAACAACAACGCCAAGCTGTATCTGGACCAGGCCGCGCGCGATGTTCTGTACGGCAACACCGACAAGACCGACTTCGACCTGGAAAATCCTTTCCAGTCGTCGGCTCACAGCCACGACGAAGTCAGCCACATGCAGGGCACCGATGGTGACGACGAAATGATGATGATGGAAGGTTCTGCCGTCTTCATGGGTTCAGCTGGCAACGACATGATCATGGGCAGCGCTGAGGCCTACAACCAGGTCGACTATGCAGGCGCTCCAGCCGACTACGTCTTCTACAAGAACGACGATGGTTCCATCACCGTGATCAAGCCAAACGGCACAGATACGCTGACTTACATCGACGCGATCTGGTTCAACGGCTCTGCTGAATGGATGGGCATGGGTGATCTGGCCGTTGAGCGTCCGGAAGAACCTGTTGAAGAGACTCCGGTCGAAGAAGCGCCTGTTGAAGAGACTCCGGTTGACGAAACACCAGTGACCGAAGAACCCACTGAAGTGGCCATGGAAGGCACAGATGGCAACGACTATCTCTTCGGCACCGCAGGCGATGATCTCATCGATCTCGGTCTCGGCCTGGATGTGGTCAACGGTTCCGCTGGCAACGACGTTATCAAAGGTGGCGACAATGGTTACAACCAGATCGACTATGACGGTGGACCGGTTGACTATGCCTTCTACGCCAACGCCGATGGCTCCGTAACGGTCAAAAAGCCTGACGGCACAGACACGCTGACCGATATCGGTGGCGTCTGGTTCAAGGGCTCTCAGGAATGGTTCACCATCGATCAGCTGATCGCCAACACACCGGCCCCTGAAGCTGGTACAGACGACTATCTGCTCGGTACAGACGGCGACGACATGCTGGACGCCGGTGCTGGAATGGACGTGTTCCGTGGTTCCATGGGCAACGATATGCTCGACGGCGGCGGCAGCGAATATGACCAGATCGACTACGCAGGTAGCCGTGAAGACTATTCGATTGTTGCCAAGGACGGCGGCTATCTGGTCACCAAAGCCAACGGCGACACCGACATGCTGATGGATATCGAAGGTATCTGGTTCGCTGGTTCCAACGAGTGGAACTACATCGAGGACATTGTCGACTCAGAATAAGCAACAGACACGAATAAGCGGTGTAGCCCCACTTGCCGCTCATTCCAAAAGCCCGGCGAAGCAATTCGCCGGGCTTTTTGTTGTTCTGATTGGCCTGTGTGTCAGCGTTCCGTCAAAGCCAGTTTGACGCTGAGCAGACCAAATGATGCGGCAAATGTGCGCTTGCACCAGGTCATGACATTGGGGCGCGAAATAACATATCGGCGCGCCATGGAAGCGCAGGCGCCATAGCCAACAAACACCACGAAAGTCAGCGCCATGAAGATGGCTGCCAGAAGCACCAGTGAAGCCGTCGTGCTGGCGGCGTTGGTCGGCAGGAATTGCGGCAAAAAGGCCATGAAGAACAGCGAGAGTTTCGGGTTCAGGACGTTGAGGAACATGCCATTGGCAATGGTACGCAATGTCGATGTTTTGGTTCGGTTTTCATCCACCTGCAGCGTGCCGTTATCCCGCAGGATGCTCCAGGCCATATACAGCAGATAAGCGATGCCCAGATATTTGAGCACCTGAAAGGCCAAGGCGCTGGTGTGCAAAATGGCGGCGAGACCGACAATGCTGGCCAGCGCTGCTGGCAATATGCCAAGCGTGCAGCCAAAAGCGGCGGCGATGCTGGCACGAAAGCCCTGCCCCAACCCAATGGCTAGGGTGTAGATCACGCCGGTACCGGGCAACAAAATGACGATGATGGAGGTAATCAAATAGTCGATGGACATGGTCGTAGGGCGTCCCAGGAGTGCGTTGATGATTCAAACGCCGCAACGCTCGCACGGAAACATCCGAAGGCCTAGTGCTGATGG
>JABSRX010000140.1:8163-13419 GCA_013214695.1 Rhizobiaceae bacterium
GAAAGCCCTGCCCCAAGCCAATGGCCAGGGTGTAGATCACCCCAGTGCCGGGCAATAAGATGACGATGATGGAGGTGATCAAATAGTCGATCGACATGGCAGGGTGTCCCAGATCTGCGTAGGTGGTTCAAACGCCGCAACGCTCGCACGGAAACGCACAAAGACCTAGTGCTGATGTATCAATTCCAGATTTTCTCCGGGCACCCATCCGGCCCGGCCGTCTTGGTTCTGGCACAAATGCCAGCCGTGTGTTGAGTCGAGGATTGTCAGTTCCTCGCCTTCCCTACAGGTGAGCTCCAGAGCGTTGTAGGCGACGCTGGCTGGCTGTTCTGTTTTCAATGATGCGTCCACCAGGGTGTCCGGTATCCAGCCTTCGCGGCCGTCCTTGGCAGCCACGGCCCAGAGCCAGGTGTGACCGTTCCAATTGTCGGATCGCCCGGTCAGCGTCAGCAAGTCACCGGCCTCAAAAGCGATCGGATCAGCATACTGGGCCTGATAAGAGGTTGTTACACGGGCTTGAGAGTCCATGCCCTGAGGATAGGTCTGAGGCGGTGCCGGGACAAGCCGCCGCCTCGGTCCAGGAGGCTCAATTGCGGGTGCGCAGACGCCGCTCGCTTTTCATCAGTTTCACCGCCTGTGCAGCATTGACGTCGAGCGGCAGATTGTTGGCATCTTCCAGGTCGGCGCGGTGATAACCGGTATCCCGAAGCAAATGATCGTCGAGATACAGTAGCTGCTGGAAGGCCTGGCGATCGATGCGCTGTTGACGGCGCAACCGACGCCAGTTCTGGAACTGTCCGAACCTGTCGGAGATCCAGCTTGTCCAACGGGACCAATTGAGGGTTGATACGGGTTGAGAATGGGTAATCGACATGGGGGGCTCCTTTCGTGCCCTCAATATCGGGTTTGACATCCTTTCAGCCCAACGAATAGTATTGTCATCATCTATCAGAAAAATTGAAAGATTGATGTGATGCCCAGCGCCAACCTGATGCTTGAAACGGATCTGATGCGCTCGTTTGCGGTCATTTCTGAATTTGGCAGTTTTTCGGCGGCGGCGCGGCGCGTCAATCGCACGCCCTCGGCGATCTCCATGCAGATGAAAAAGCTGGAAGAGCAGTTGGGACGCCAGTTATTTGTCCGTGATGGGCGAAACGTCCGGCTCACCGCGGACGGCGAAATGCTGCTGGGCTATGCCCACGACATGTTGAGGTTGAACGAAGCGGCGGTTGCCCGTTTCCAAGTGCCGGCCCTTGAGGGCAAGGTGCGGTTTGGCGCGCCGGACGACTTCGGCACGCAATATGTGCCCCAGATATTGAAACGCTTCGCCGACACCCATCAGATGGTGGAAGTCGAGGTTGTTCTGGCCACCAGCAGCAACCTGCTGAAACGCATGGATCAGGGTACTTTGGATCTCGCCCTGGTAACCAGCGTGCCCGACGGGATCAACGATGGTGTTGGCGAGGTCGTTTATGTTGAGCAATTGGTCTGGGTTGGATTGAAAGGTGGCAAGGCCCACAAGTCTCCCATCGTTCCTGTTGCTTTGGCGGAACAGGGCTGCTGTTGGCGTGAATCCGCGCTGCAGCGGCTGATCGAAAGCGGTGTCGAATACCGCATCGCCTATGTCAGTGAGACAGCATTGGGCCAACAGGCTGCCATTCTGGCTGATCTCGCAATTGCCCCCATGCCGGTGAGCATGGTCACCCCACAATTTGAAGTGCTGAGCAACAAGATGGGCTTGCCAGACCTGCCGAGCTACCAGATCAACCTGGTTCAGCCGAAGGAAATCAACCCAGCATCGAAGGCCTTTACGCAACACGTGCGGGACGGCTTTGTCGCTCTGTAGAGCCGCAAAAAGGCAGGCGTTGACAAGCGCATAGGCTGATCTCATAGCTAGCAGGTGGTTGGTCAATGTCGGTGCGGATTCAGCACAGCAAGGCTACTCCATTGTGTTACCGTTGAAGTAGGCACCTCAAACCGAGGTGTAAGGGGACGAAGAGATGGGCAATCCCGTATTGGTGGAATTAACCCGAGGCAAAGTCGTGGAATCGCGCCATCGTGGTGCAATCAGCGTGGTCGACAGCAGCGGCAAATCGGTGATGGATATCGGCGATACGGCGCAGCCGGTGTTTTCCCGGTCTGCCATCAAGGCCGTGCAGGCCCTGCCCCTGATCGAAAGCGGTGCAGCCGATGCGTTCCAATGGGGCGACGCCGAATTGGCTCTGGCATGCTCCTCCCATTCCGGCGAGGACCGCCATATTGAACGGGCTGCATCAATGTTGAAAAGCGCCGGACGCGACGAGGCGGATCTCGAATGCGGACCCCACTGGGCGACGCAGGAAAAGGTTCTGATCCATCAGGCGCGCACCTTCACCCAGGATCCTGGTGCCATTTGCAACAATTGTTCTGGGAAACACGCCGGCTTTATCTGCACCGCCGCTCACCTGGACGTCGACCCAAAAGGCTATATTCGCCCCGAACACGCTGTCATGAAAGCTGTCAAAGAGGCATTGGAAGATGTGACGGGTGCGCTGCACCAAGAGGATCAGTGCGGCATGGATGGATGCTCCATCCCCACCTATGCTACGCCGCTGACGGCGATGGCCCATGGCTTTGCCAAAATGGGCAGCGGCGATGGATTGGGTCCCGAACGCGCCAAGGCGGCGCGACGGTTGGTCAATGCCTGCATGGCCGAACCCTTCTATGTCGCCGGCACCGACCGCTTTTGCACCCGCCTGATGGAACTGGGGAAAGGGCGTCTGTTTGGCAAGACAGGGGCGGAAGGCGTGTTCTGCGGCACCATTCCCGAACTTGGCCTCGGCATTGCGCTGAAATGCGACGATGGCGGCACCCGTGCTTCCGAAGCGATGATGGCTGCCGTCGTTGCAAGGCTTTTGCCCAGTGATGATCCGTTGGCGGACGCCCTGGCGCAAATGTCCCAACCGACACTGACCAACCGCAATGGCTACGTGGTGGGCGAAACGCGGGTGAACTTGCCCAATTGAACTGGATGATCTTGGAGAAAATCCCCGCCTGACACCCCGGCGGTATCAGGCGGGTAGTCCCATTTGCTTGCCTTCAGCTTGAGAAAGGTGCCGCATCGGGTTGTGCCGGACAAATGGGAGGAGTTCACCGGCTTGACCTGAGCTAATCAGGCGGTATTGGGGTGGCATAGTGCAAGATTTCGCACTATCCAGTGCAAAAGTAGAATTCGGCGCCAGTCGCCACTGTTTCGCGGTAATTTGGGGCAAAAATCCCGCTAAATCAGTGGTGCAAGGCAAAATACGGGGACAAATATGTTCAGATTCATCTTCTTTTCCGGAACGCACATTGCCATGTTGTTGGTGGGATTCGCGCTTGGCGTCTAT
The DNA here is from genome assembly GCA_013214695.1 of Rhizobiaceae bacterium. Taxonomy (GTDB): domain Bacteria; phylum Pseudomonadota; class Alphaproteobacteria; order Rhizobiales; family Rhizobiaceae; genus Pseudahrensia. The sequence continues at coordinate 11,532 of JABSRX010000140.1, forward strand.
TTCCTGCCGATTCTAACGGAACCCAAAGGTCCGCCAGCGGCGATGTTGGCAGAGGAATCTGGCAAGGCGCAGTACTCGGTTGAATTATCCCGCGACCTGAAAGGCAACGATTTCCTGCATTGGGGCGAAGGCACAATCAGCGTTTCCGACAGCAAGATTGTGCATACCGGAAAATTGGCGCCCGGCCCCGACTACAAGCTCTATCTGACGACCGAGTTTGTTGAAGATGAAGCCGGTTTTGAGAAGATCAAATCATCCGCGCTGCGCGTTGGCGATGTGAAAACGTTTCAGGGCTTCATCCTGGACGTTCCAAAAGGCGTTGATATCAACCAATACAACACGGTGCTTGTTTGGTGCGAAGCGTTCGGCGAGTTCATCACCGCGGGAAAATATCGCTGATTGTCCCGGGCAGTCGGTGATGAGCGATCTGCCCGTCTTTTAGAAGAAGTCTCGGGCTGTTCTGAGTGCTTTGGAGATGCCGAGCAGGGAAAGCTCAAGCCGCTGTGCTTTGCCCTTCAGGTCGAAGAACGTGAAGCTTGCCTTGCTGCCGCGCAGAAAGCGGCTATTGACCTGGCCGACCATGGAAAAGGGCACGACACAACCGGAACCGTGACACGAGCGATAGGTCAGTTTGCCGACCAAACTCTTGCCAACCCGGAGTTCGACACCTTTGCTCAAATGCAAATCCAGAGGCGTGCGCACAATGACCAACGGAGGCGTTTTGGCGCCGGTCAGAATGATCTGGGCTGAGAAAGCCTTGGCCAGGGCGGTATCGTCGTTTGAAAGCGGGCTTTCCAATTCACAACGGCGTTTTTTACCGCTGTCGCTGGACGCGCATTTGATGAACCAGTCGCGGCTTTGTTCATAGACCAGCTGTTCGCCTTGGCTGTCTTGAGTGGCAAGGTCGGTCAGCAGTTGACTGGGCACATTCTGCCCCATGGCCGCCGGGGCCGTCAGCGACAGCGCAACAAGAGCGGCCGGGAGAGATTTCACCAATGTTCCCTTGATCGGCAAGATCATTGCTTCTCGGTCAGCCGGCCAATGGCTGCGGCAAAACCTTGCAAAGACAACAGGACATTGATCTTGCGGCCGGAGCGGTCAGCAAACTCAAGCGCGCCTTTCTCCTTGCCATACAGTTTTTTCAGCCCATCGCTGGCGAAATTAACCCGCGCGAGACAGATCGATTGCAGGCAGGTGAAGTATGGCGCTGCCAGGGGATTGGCGTCTCCTTCCGCACCAAATTTCACTGGCTCGCTCAGCAAAGTTCCTTGCGGCACCTGGAAAACGCCAACCAGTTTCTTGGAGTCAGCGGCGTCTTTTCCAAACGCAATCTGCGCGATGACATAGCCTTTGCCGTCGCGCAGAACCTGAATGGTCTCGCAGGCCTTTTTGACATTCGTCTGGGTTGTGTCGTCGGCGTTTTGCTGGGCTGCAGGATTGGTACAGCGATAGGTCCAGCTGCCATAGGTTTCGGTGGTCAAGGAAGGCTGTTGCGCTGCAGCGGTTTGAAGGCCGAAGGCGCTTGCTGCGGCAATCAAAAGCGGGCCAAGTTTGTTCATATTCTCGTGCCTTCCAGAGCTGATCTTGATCAAGATCGGGATGGCAAATGAATAGCAGTTCGCTGTTTCCCTGTCTCAGATTGACCGGACAAGTATGTTTTAGGGTTAAAGCGAGACGGAGGCTGTTGTGGGGGTTGGGTTGAGTGGCCCCTGCCGTGTCTCCGCCGGAACAGCCAGACGGTTGCCGGCATCGATCAGCTTGCCAACTTCGATATCAAGCAGTTTCACAAATTCTTCGCTGACCTGTGGGAGTGGCTTTGATCAGCCCCACCTGAGTGGTCCAATTTGATTGTTAGTGCATGGTCGGCCTCTGGTCCATCGGGACGATG
>JABSRX010000141.1 GCA_013214695.1 Rhizobiaceae bacterium
GCACACAGGTTGGACAGCGCTGAAATCTTGCCATCATATTTGAACACGGCAGCCCGCTCACCATCCGGCAGAACAACAACGCGGCCGCGCTTTTCCTGCAAGTCGCTGACCGGACAGACCGGCACGAACCCGGCAGCACTGGCCCCCTCACCATCCTGTTGCACTTCCTTGCGCCCGGCCATCACATGCAGCACACAGACCAGCACCGCGCCCCCCATAAAGACGAAGCCGAAGAAGTCGTTTGTCGTGCTCTGGAAATAGCCAAACGCCACATGGGCAACCAGCGATGCATAGGCAAAGTAGATGCCCATATGCAGGGTCTTCCAGATCCGCGGCGTCAGAAAGCTGAGCCAGAAATCATGGCTGGTGGTGGCCAGGACGATCAAAATGATCAGCGAAAAGATGCCGAAAATCTCAAACGGGAAACCGAGCAACTGACCAAAACTGACATTGCTGTTGAGCAGGTTGAGATATTTGTCGGTGGGCGAAAAGACGTAATACCAGTTGATCACATAGCTGGCATGGATGAAGGCGACAATGCAGGTCAGCACGCCGAAATGGCGGCGGTTGTACAGCAACGGCAGGAAGCGGCGATCCATCCGCGCCAGCGGGCCAATGCACAGGATCAGCGTCAACATCAGGAAAGCGCAGGAACCAAAGGCCCGCATGCGCAGGATCGGCGTTTCGACGGGCCGCGCGGCATCGTGAAAGGCCGGTGCCCATTTCAGGAAGATCCACAGATAGGCAATGGTCGCGACGATCAGGAGAGCGTCGTAGAAATACTTGTTCTTGTTCCACAGAACCGGGCGATAGGCGACGCTCATGATCCGCTCCCGGTATTGGCAGGCGGCGCGATCTGAACCGGCTGTTCCAGTTGAGACGCGTCCTGGCGGACAAAGATTGCGGCAATGATGATCAACGGAATGACGATGATCATGCCTTTCCAGATCGACCCATGGGCTTTGCGAAGGCTCTGTTTCATGCGTCGTCTCCCGCCTTGCCCTGATCCGGCGCTGCCGGGCAGCCGTCGCGGGCCAGTTTTTCTAGGCTCCACCAACGCCACAGCACCAGCGGCCAGATGACGAGAATGCCGGGGATCAGCAGCGGACGAAACGCATAGGCATCGTGGGCGGCCGGATCGACACGGTCGATGCCGATGAACAGAAACAGCACGCAGACCACGGCCCCAGCCGCACCCCAGAACTGCACGAGCAAAAGAAGAAATTCAGCAACGGACAAGATGTGCCTCTACCCTGCGTGACGTCGGACGGCGCCGATCAACCCAGTCCACCATAAGCCACGCCGGACAATTCTGCCATGTCCTTTTTCCAGGTGGTCAGGTCATTGCTGTTGAATTGCGACAGATGCGTGTGGCCACAGGCGCGGGCCATCACCTGCATCAGTTCGGTCGACGCCTCAAAGAAGTTCTTCAACTGTTCGGCCGATTTCTCAACCACCAGACGACTCACCAGATGCGGTTTCTGACTGGCAATGCCGACGGGACAATTATTGGTGTGACAGGCGCGCATGGCGATGCAGCCGATGGCCTGCATGGCCGAATTCGATACGGCGATCGCGTCGGCACCCAGCGCCATGGCTTTGATGAAGTCCGCCGGTTTGCGCAGACCGCCGGTGATCACCAGCGTCACATCGGAGCGTCCGGCATCGTCGAGATGTTTGCGGGCCCGCGCCAGCGCTGGGATCGTCGGCACTGAGATGTTGTCGCGGAACAGGATCGGCGCCGCCCCGGTGCCCCCACCACGGCCATCGAGGATGATATAGTCGACACCGACTTCCAGCGCCGCATCGATGTCCTTTTCAATGTGCTGGGCCGACAGTTTGTAGCCAATCGGGATGCCGCCGCTGCGATCGCGCACTTCATTGGCGAATTCTTTGATCTGGGAGACTTCCGTCCAATCGGGAAAGCGCGACGGCGAAATCGCCGACTGGCCCGGTTCCAGGCCACGCACCTCGGCAATCTTGCCCTTGACCTTCGCCCCTGGCAGATGCCCGCCGGTGCCGGTTTTGGCACCTTGGCCGCCCTTGAAGTGAAAGGCCTGAACCTTGTCCAGCAGCTCCCATTTGAAGCCGAAACGGGCCGACGCCAGTTCATAGAAATAGTGGGAGTTTTCTTCCTGCTCTTCCGGCAACATGCCGCCTTCACCGGAACAGATGCCGGTGCCCGCCAGTTCCGCGCCGCGGGCCAGAGCAATTTTCGCTGGCGCTGACAGGGCTCCGAAGCTCATGTCGGAGACGAACAGCGGGATGTCCAGCTTCAGCGGCTTCTGGGCATTCGGACCAATGATCACATCGGTGCCCACCTGGTCGTCATCGAGCAGCGGCGGCTTGTGCAGCTGCGCGGTCAGGATCTGAATATCATCCCAGCTTGGCAGCTCATCGCGCGGCACACCCATGGATTCAACCTTGCCGTGGTGGCCGGTACGTTTCAGCCCGTCCCGCGCATATTGCTGGATCAGGCCGTTGAGGGGTTCCTCCGCCGTGCCGTGAGAGGTGTCGGCATAGGCACCGAGATAGGCATCGCGGTTGAACGGCTGGGGATTGGCCAGGGCCCATTCGGCGATCTCGTCTTCATCGACCAGCACTTCGCCGTCTTCGACCCAGGAATTGAACTTCGGCAGCGCCTCGTCATTGGCATATTCAGAGACTCCTGAATCCACCCGGTAGTCCCAGTAATGCAATCCGCAAATCAGGTTCTTGCCGCGAATGAAGCCATCGGACATCAGCGCACCACGGTGTAGGCAGCGCCCGTAGAAGACAGTGATCTCCCCATCAATGGGCACAATCACCAGATCGACTTCCCCGACCAGCGCATGGGCTGGTTTCTTGTTTTGCAGTTCATCGAGTTTGGCGATGCTGACTTTTTTCATGCGGCGTGATTCCTCTCATTGTCCCATGAGAGGATCACCGCAAACGGCATCGGCTTGCAAGGGGACCTGCAGGCTTTGTGAGTTGAATAGCAGAAAGTTGAAACGGGTTGATGAGCCGGGGATGTAGCCAGCTTACTTTTCAGCCCGCTTCACGTAGGTGCGCTCTTCGGTTTCGACCACGATTTCATCATCGACATTGATGAACTGTGGCACCATCACGCGCAAACCGTTGGAGGCAACCGCAGGCTTGAACGAAGAACTGACGGTCTGGCCTTTCAGGGCCGGCTCGGTTTCAACGATCGTGAGCGTCACCTGGGGTGGCAGCACGATGTTGAGCGGGTCCTCCTCGTGGAATTCAACGCCAACTTCCATACCGTCATCGAGGAACACAACGTCCTCGCCGATCACGTCGGAGGACACATCGATCTGATCAAACGTATTGGGGTCCATCAGCACGATGCCGTTATCGCTCTCATAGAGATAGGTCATCTTGCGTTCTTCCACGCGGGCCCGTTCGACCGTCTCAGAAGCGCGAAAGCGGGTGTTCTTTTTGGTACCGGTTGTGATGTTCTTCATCTCAACCTGGTTGTAGGCCCCGGACTTGCCGGTTTTGGTCGCTTCCGTCTTGGTGACCCGCCAAAGACCACCCTCGATCAGCAGCAGAGTGCCCTTGCGAACCTGGTTGCCGTTAATTTTCACCGCACTTACCTCTTCATAGGTTGCTTTCGCAGATCACCGCAAAAGCCATTTATTCATCTTCAGATCCGGTTGACCGGTTTCTCTTGCCCCCTTCAGGGTCGACCAGGAAACTTGCCCACACAGGTATCTTTCATTGCTGAAAGTTGGCTATAGCAAGTTTGCGGCGCAATCAATATTGAGCGGCGCTTGTAAGCAGACACAGGGTGAGAAACTTCGCCGATGGCCAAAAAAACACGCAATTCGCGCGATTCATACAAAAAGTGCAACGCTCAGCCCCGCCGCGGCCGAGAAGAGGCACGCGGCCGTGGTGGAGCCGCCGCCGCTGCACATCACAAGCCCCATCGGGAGGCGGCCTCTAACGCGGCTGTCCGCCAGGTCATGGCCAGCGATTCCGGCGCTGAAATTCTCTATGGCAAACACTCGATCAAGGCGGTGCTGCTGAAACGCCCCAAAGATGTGGAGCGTCTGGCGATTGCCGGCCGTGAGGAATATCATCAGGACCTGATCGAATTGGCCCATCAGGCGGGGATCGACGTCATCCACATGGAGTGGCCCGACTTCATCCGTGCCGGACGTTTTACCGATGCCGACAAGCACCAGGGCGTCATGGCTCTGGTCAAAGAGCGCACGATCTATCTGGAAAGCGAGTTGCACCAGTTGGCCGACGCCAAATGCGTATTGGTGCTGGACCAGGTGTCCAATCCACAAAACCTCGCCACGATCATCCGCAGTGCCGCTTTCTTTCATGCCGACGCCCTGCTCTATCTGAAGAACCGCGCGGCGACGCCGACGCCCGAAGTCGTACGCTTTGCTGTGGGGGGCGCCGAGATGATCGACATGTATCAGATGACCAACCTGTCACGCTGTCTGGAAACGCTGAAAGAGCTCGGCTTCAACGTGCTGGGGCTCGATGAGCGTGGCGAAAGAACCCTGGCCCAGCATGGTCTGAACCAGAAGACCGCTTTTGTTGTTGGTGCCGAAGGTGAAGGGCTGCGGGCCAAAACCCGCCAATATTGTTCCGACCTGGTGCGCATACCCGGCGGCGCCACCGGACTTGAATCACTGAACGCCGCCGTGGCAACCACCATCGCGCTCTACGAGTTTGCCCGCTTGAGCGAAGACACGGGCGGCTGACGCCCTTACTCCAGCAACGTTGTGTCCTTCACCGCTTCCATCGCAACATAAGTCGCTGTCTGCGCAACGTGGGGCAACACGCTCAACACTTCGCCAAGCAGCTTGCGATAGGCGGTGATGTCTCGTGTACGCACCTTCAACAGGTAGTCGAACCCGCCGGCGATCATGTGGCACTGTTCGACCTGCGGCAGCTTGCGAACTTCCGCATTGAACTCCTCCAGTGCCGCGGCGCGCGTGTCGGACAGCTTCACCTCGACAAAGGCGATGTGATCGATGCCCAGCTTGACCGGATCGATCAGCGCTCGATAGCCGAGAATATAGCCTTCGTTTTCCAGCCGACGCAGGCGGGTGTGGCAAGGCGTCTTGGAAAGGCCCACCTGTTCCGACAATTCGGCCACCGTCATACGGGCATCGCGACTCACCAGCTGCAGGATCTTTTGGTCGAAACCATCCAGATCTGATGTATCTTTCCCGATTTTTTGAATCACTTTGGTTCTTTCTCCTGCTATGTGGCCAAATTGCGGAAGTTTCCCCTCTTCGCATTTGCCATAATGGGGGTCAATATGAGGTTCCCCATGCAAGACTTCCGCAAAACCATTCGAAACGCCCATCTGATGCCAGAAAGCGATGCCCTGCAGGCTTTGCTGCAGTCGGCCGATCTCGATGCCTCGGTGCGCAAACGGATCACCGAACGGGCCGTCGACATTGTGCGCCACATCCGCGATTCCAGCGATCCGGGCATGATGGAGCTGTTCCTGTCGGAATACGGCCTGTCGAGCGACGAAGGCGTTGCCCTGATGTGTCTGGCCGAGGCGCTGTTGCGGGTGCCAGACGGCTCGACCATCGATGCCCTGATTGACGACAAGATCGCCCCCAGCGCCTGGGGCCAGCATTTGGGCAAATCCCATTCCTCCCTGGTCAATGCCACCACCTGGGCCCTGTTCATCACCGGCAAGGTGCTTGACGACGATAGCGGTGACAACTCGATGGCGTCGCTGCTGCATGGTGCGATCAAACGCCTCGGCGAGCCGGTGATCCGCCAGGCCGTGACGCGGGTGATGAAGGAGCTGGGAGGACAGTTCGTGCTCGGCGAGACCATCGAATCCGCCATGGACCGGGCCGAAGACAAGGAACAGGAGGGTTTCACCTATTCCTATGACATGCTGGGCGAAGCCGCCCACACGGAAGCCGACGCCAAGCGCTATCACATCGCCTATAGCGACGCGATCTCCCATCTGGCGCGAGCGTCGAATTCACTCGACATCCGGCAAAACCCCGGCATATCGATCAAACTGTCGGCCCTGCATCCACGCTATGAAACGCTGAAAAAGCAGCGGGTGATGGATGAGCTGGTGCCACGGGCCCGCTCGCTGGCGATCCTCGCGAAATCGGCCGATATCGGCCTCAATATTGATGCCGAAGAAGCCGGTCGCCTCGACCTGTCACTCGACATCATCGAAGCCATTTTGAAGGACCCGGTGCTGCGCGGCTGGGACGGATTCGGAGTCGTCGTTCAGGCCTATGGTCAGAGAGCGCCCTATGTTCTCGACTGGCTCTACGATCTGGCCAAGCGGCTGGACCGCAAGATCATGGTCCGGCTGGTCAAAGGCGCCTATTGGGATACCGAGATCAAGCACGCCCAGGTCGAAGGGTTGGAAGGCTATCCAGTCTTTACGCAAAAACCCTCCACCGATGTCAGCTTCATCTGCTGCGCCAAAAAGCTGCTCGGCATGACCGACCGCATCTACCCGCAATTTGCCACACACAATGCGCACACCGTTTCCGCCATTCTCGAACTGGCGGACGACACGTCGAAGTTTGAATTTCAGCGCCTGCACGGCATGGGGGAAGCGCTGCATGACGCGGTGCTCAAGAAGGAAGGTACCCGCTGCCGCATCTACGCCCCCGTCGGCGCCCACCGCGAGCTGTTGGCCTATCTGGTGCGCCGCCTGCTGGAAAACGGCGCCAACTCCTCCTTCGTCAATCAGATTGTCGATGAAGATGTGCCGCCCGAAGAGGTCGCCGTTGATCCGTTCGGCCTGGTCGAAGCCTATCTAGCAGCCCCGCAAAACCCCAATATCCGCCAACCGGCAGACCTGTTTGCCCCGCAACGGCGCAACTCGCGCGGGTTCGATCTGGAGGACCCGGAGACACTGGCCCGCCTGCAGACCGAACTGGTTGCGCTGGAGGCGCGGACTTGGAGCTTCGACGCCCTGAACGGCGCTGTGCAGACGGTTTACAATCCGGCCAATGGCGAACGGGTCGGCACCGTGGCCTTCACCAGCCGCGAAGACGTCGAAGCCGCCATTGGTCGGGTAAGCACCTGGCAGGCAGCATCACCGGGTGACCGGGCCGAAGTGCTGCGCGAAGCCGCCGATCTCTATGAAGCCAATGCGGCCCCCTTGTTTTCGTTGCTGATGCGCGAAGCTGGCAAAACCTTGCTGGACTGCGTTGGCGAATTGCGCGAAGCGGTGGATTTCTTGCGCTACTATGCCGCCGAAGTCGAAACCCGCTCTGGCGAACCGGCCGGCATATTCACCTGCATCTCGCCGTGGAACTTTCCCCTGGCAATTTTCTCCGGACAGATCGCTGCTGCACTGGCAACCGGCAATGGCGTGCTCGCCAAACCGGCTGAATCGACGTCGCTGATCGCCGAGTTCGCGGTTTCCCTGCTGCATCAGGCAGGAGTACCGAAAGACGTGCTGATCCTGCTGCCCGGCACCGGCGCGGAAGTGGGGCATGCGCTGACCTCAAATGCCGTCGTCGACGGGGTCTGTTTCACCGGTTCGACCCAGACTGCACAACTGATCAACCGCACTATGGCAGCCCATCTGGCACCCCACGCCCCGCTGATCGCCGAAACCGGCGGTCTGAACGCGATGATTGTCGACAGCACGGCTTTGCCGGAACAGGCGATCACCGACATCGTGGCATCCGCTTTCCAATCCGCCGGTCAACGCTGCAGCGCCCTGCGAGTGCTCTATCTGCAGGAAGACATCGCCGAGCCGTTCTTAAAAATGCTCTATGGTGCCATGGACGAACTGGTGGTGGGCGATCCGAAATTCTTCGATACCGATATTGGCCCGCTGATCGACGCGACGGCGCAAAGCAAGATCACCGCCTATGTCAACGCCGCCAAAAATGATGAACGACTGCTGAAGCAAATCAGCGTGCCGGAGAGCGGCTACTTTGTTGCGCCATCGGTGATTTCAGTTGCGGGGATTGAGGATCTTGGAGAAGAGATTTTCGGGCCGGTGCTGCATGTGGCGACGTTCAAGAACGATGCGTTTGATAAAGTGATCGACCGGGTCAACGCCAAGGGCTTTGGCCTGACCTTTGGCCTGCACAGCCGCATCGATGAGCGCGTGCAACTGGTGATCGACCGTGTTGCGGCCGGCAATATCTACGTCAACCGCAACCAGATCGGCGCCGTTGTGGGCTGCCAACCTTTTGGCGGTGAAGGTCTCAGCGGCACCGGCCCAAAGGCCGGCGGCCCGCGCTATCTGGCGCGATTCACCCGACAGGAACGCATTGGCAATCCTTCACAGGACGGCAAGCCGATATCGGCAGCCAAGATCGAAGAAGCATTTACCAAACAGGCGCGCAAGATCGATCGTTTCGATGCCGCCGAAATGGCCGTCGAACTGCCCGGCCCGACCGGCGAATCAAACCGCTATTTCGTTGTGCCCCGCAAGCGGGTCCTGTGCCTCGGGCCGAGCGCCGCTGACGCCGAACTGCAAGCCGAGCGCGCCCGAGCGCTTGGTTGCAATGCCATCGCTGTAGCGCCAGGCTGCAAGTCGGGACTGGACGGGATCGTCAGCCCTGAAGCGCTCGGATCGCTTGAACATCTTGACGCAATTGTCTGCTGGGCGGAGGCAAACCGTTCGCTGCGCGAGGTCCTGGCTGCCCGTTCGGGGGCCATCGTGCCGCTGATTTCGGAAAAGGCGTTTGAGCAATGGCTGGTGTTTGAGCGCCATGCCTGTATCGACACGACGGCAGCCGGGGGCAATGTGGCGCTTTTGGGTGGTTGAGGGGCGTCTGTCTGACACCGAACTGTCCAATAACGCCCCTAAGCTCGTGGGGAGGACACTTGCTTGGGACAGTCGACATGAAACTGGTGCACATTTCTGACATCCACATCCATCCGCAGCCGATACTGGGCTATGACCCCATCGCTAATTTTCAGGCCTGCATGGACCATGTCAGCACCCACAATGACGATGCCGACCTGGTGATCATCTCCGGCGATCTCACTCACCATGGCCAGCCTGACAGCTACGCCAAGCTGGCTGAGATGCTGGCCAGTTGGAACCACAAGCCGCTCTTGATGATGGGCAATCACGACTACCGGGAAAACTTCCGCGCCGCCTTTCCCCAGGTGCAGACGGACCCAGACGGCTATGTGCAGTACCGCCAAGACACGGCGCTGGGCCGTTTTTTGCTGCTCGACACCGCAGAGGCCGGCACCCATGCGGGCCACTTTGGCGAGAAGCGTCAGGCGTGGCTGCGCAGCGAATTGGAACAGGCCCGGCAAGATGGCCTGCCGGTCTATCTGGTCATGCACCACAACCCTGTGGTCGTCGGCATTCCCAATGCGGATGATATCGGGCTGATGGATGGCGACGCATTCCGCGATATTCTGACAACTTACCGAGACGACATCCGCCACATCTTTTTTGGCCATTGTCATTATGTCTTGTCAGGCAGCGTCTGCGGCATTCCGTTTTCCGCACCCCGCTCCACCAGCCATCCCTGCGTACCGGATTTCAGCGGCATCGACCGCATGGGTTATGGTGATCTAACGCCGACCTACAATATCTGCCTGCTCGACGAAAACGCTACGGTGGTGCACTCGATCGACTTTTTGAAACAGGATTCCATCGTCTGGATGCACACCAATGCCGATGGCTGGGTCAGCGACGGCACTGCCAAATCCTGATCCATTGCGGCGCAGACGCGTGGGGAAAGCCGCTTGCGCCCTTGCTCAGCCGCCTGGTTCTGGGTAAGTCAAACCGTGTCGCCCGAGCGCGTACTTTACCCGTCAAACCGCCAGTAGGACCAGTTCCATGAAACGCTCCACCGTCAACGAAATCATTGCAGAAGCCGACGCCTTCATTCGTTCCCACGGTTTCCACCTCCCGCCTTTTGCCTATATGACGCCGGCCGAAATGGTCGCCCGCAAGGCTGAGATTTCCAACATTCTGGAGTCCCGTCTGGGCTGGGACATCACCGATTACGGGGCCGGCAAGTTTGATGACATGGGCCTGTTCCTGTTCACCACCCGCAACGGTCAGTTGGAAGATCTGCAGCAGGGGCGCGGCATGTGCTATGCCGAGAAAATCATGATCTCCCGCGAGGATCAGATTTCACCGACCCACCGTCACATCGTCAAAACCGAAGACATCATTAATCGGGGCGGCGCGACGCTGGCGATTGAGATGTTCGAAAGCGACGCCGACGGCAATCTTAACCGCAGCGTACCGGTTCCCGTTGTCTGCGACGGCATTGCCCAGACATTCGATCCTGGCCACATTCTCGAGCTCGCCCCCGGCGCCAGCGTGACGCTGGAGCCTGGCAATTGGCACAAGTTCTGGGGCAAGGGCGGTGATGTGCTGATCGGCGAAGTGTCCACCGTCAATGACGATCTGACCGACAATATCTTCGCTGACCCGATCGGCCGTTTCAGCGAGATCGAGGAAGACTGTGAACCGACCCATCTTCTGGTCTCGGATTACGAAAAGTGGGGTCTCCTGTAGGAGATTCGCTTAGGACGGCGTTTCTTCGCTTTCGCCGTCCAATATCCGCACCGATGCGCCTTCCAGATCATCGTACTGACCGGCCCGCAGGCTCCAGAAGAAGGCGGCGAGACCAAGCGCGCCCAGGCCCAGGGCGATCGGTATGAGAACAAGCAAATGGCTCATGCTGCGGCCTCCAATTCTTTTGTGTGCCTATCAGGCGCATCGGCATCTTCCGCTGTTCCAGCGACACTTTCCGCGTTCTGCTCAAACTGTGGCTCACGGTAGAGATTCAACCGCATGCTGTTGGCAATCACCACAATCGACGATGTCGACATGGCAATGGCGGCGAGCAGCGGCGTGATCTGTCCGGTCACCGCCAGGGGAATCGCCAGGCAATTATACAACAGCGCCAGGGCAAAATTCTGACGGATGTGACGACCGGTGCGCAAAGCCAATTCCCGGGCAATCAAAACCGCCTTCAGATGCGGTCGGGTGAAGACAATGTCCGATGCCAGCCGCCCCACATCGGATGCGCTAGCCGGCGCCATTGAGGCGTGAGCCGCAGCCAATGCCGGCGCGTCGTTGATGCCGTCACCGACCATCAGCACTCTGCCGCCCTTGGATTGCTGCTTCTCGATATACTGGATTTTGTCCGCCGGGGTCATGCGGTCGCGGAAACTAGCGACGCCCAGTTCACCTGCAACGGCGGCGACGGTCTTGGCGTGGTCACCGGACAGGATTTCAACTTTCAGGCCAGCCTGCTGAAGCGCCGCAATTGTACCGGCCGCGTCCGGGCGCAGCCGGTCCTCCAGTTCAAAGAACGCCAGGGCACCATCCTGTTGGGCAAAGGCAACCCCTGAATGGTCCATCGACAGGGGCGTTGCACCAGCAATTTCAGCTACCCAGTTGGGACGCCCGAGGCGCACCATGCCGACTTTGCTGTGCGCCTGAATGCCCATGCCAGGCACTTCCTTGATGTCGCAAAGCGTTGCCCCCTCGCCGCCGTCGAATGCCTGTGCAATGGCCTTGGCCGCCGGATGGCTGGATCGATTGGACAAAGCCACAACGCAACCAATGGCCTCCATGTCCAGATGGGGCGCTTGCACCACGGCGGGTTGGCCGCTGGTCAACGTACCGGTCTTGTCGAACACCACGTGATCGACTTCGGCCAGACGTTCAAAAGCCGAGCCATCGCGGATCATGATGCCGCGGCGCATCAGTTGATGGGCGCCAATGACATGAACCACGGGAACCGCCAGTCCCAACGCGCAGGGGCAGGTGATGATCAGCACCGCAATCGACGTATAGATCGAGCTGTGCCAATCGCCGCCGCTGTAAATCATCCAGCCGATAAAGGTGGCCAATGCCAGCAGGTGGACGGCCGGCGCGTAGAGGCGTGCCATGCGGTCGGCGATGCCGACATAAAGCCCCCTGCCTCGCTCGGCCGCATCCATCATCTTGGTGACTTCAGCGAGGAAGGAATTTCGGCAATCGCTGGTCGCGATAATATCGATCGATCCTGTTTGATTGAGAACGCCGGCTTCGAGCAGATCGCCTTCCCGACAGACCACACTCGCCGCCTCGCCGGTGACGAGCGAACGGTCGACATCGGTCTGCCCTTGTACGATGCGCCCATCAACCGGCAGCCGTTCGCCAGGATGCACCCGCAGACGCATGCCCTCGCTGATGTCCTCCAGCGCGACGAAGGTCGGGGACTTCGGATCGTCAACACACACCCCGCCCTTGGCGGTCAGTTGGGCCAGTTGATCGACGGCCCCGCGCGCCTTCTGGCGCATTAGGTGGTCGAGATAGCGACCGATCAGCAGGAAGAAGAGCAAGGTCACGGCGGCATCGAAATAGGCTTCGGCACCGTTGGTGAAACTTTCAAAGACGCTCATCGCCAGCGCCAGCAGAACGGCCAGTGAGATCGGTACATCCATGTTCAACCGGCGCGCACTCAGTGCCTTGAGGGCCGACGTGAAAAACGGCTGACCGGCATAAACCACCGCAGGCACGGCAATCAGGCCGGAAATCAGATGAAACAGTTTGGCAGTTTCCAGATCCGCACCGGACCAGACGGAAACCGACAGCAGCATGATGTTGGCCGCGGCAAAGCCGGCCACCGCGAGCGAGCGCAGCAACAGGCGCCCTTTGTCGTCTGTTGCTGCGGAATCGTTTTCGCCCAGAAACTGGAGATTGGCGTCAAATCCCAGCCGCGCCAGGAAGTTGATGATCGCCGAGCCCGGGCCGCGTTCCGCATCCCAGACCACCGCGACGGTGCGGGTTGTCAAATTGGCGCGCACCGACACCACCTGATCCATTGAATTCAACCCGCGCTCGATGGTGCCTATACAGGCTGCACAATGCATGTCGGGAACGGTGAAATCGGTCTGATACAACTGCCCCTCAACCAGCCGCGAGGCCGCTCTTACGCGCTCTTCGTCAAGGCGCTGGGCGGTGCTTTGCTGGCCGCTATCTTGCGGTTCGGTTGACTGCAGGGTCTGACAACAACTCATTCGACCACCCCCTTGCTGCCGCTGACAAACAGTCGCAGATCGCGGCGATAAGTTGCCTCGCCAACCAAGGCTTCAATTTTCAACGCCCAGGAACCATTATCCAACTGCAGCGGCGACTGCGACGCCAGCGGCGTGGCAGCACCGGACGACGGCGCAGATTGCATCTCGATCACCTGGTCTAACTGCTCAAATGCCGGCCGCCCGATCGACAGCATAATCTTGTCTGCGGCGATCGGCTGCCCTGCTTTGTCGAACAGGGCGAAGGCCAACTTGCCTTCTTCATAGGTCACCGTGGAGCGCCATCCGCGCGCCTTCTGGGCTTCGGCCAACGCCAGTTCATCGTTGAATTTCTGGCTGGCCACATAGGAGTTCTTGACCACCAGACCGGTCCAGCTCTTGGAGGCAAAGCTCGCCATCAT
>JABSRX010000142.1 GCA_013214695.1 Rhizobiaceae bacterium
ACCTACGCACAGCTGGTTGGTCGCGATGGCGTTTACGCAATCGTTCGCCTCAACTCCGGTGAGCAGCGTTTGATCCACGGCAACTGCATGGCAACTGTTGGTGCGGTGTCCAACCCGGACAACTCCAACACCAACATGGGTAAAGCCGGTCGCAATCGCTGGTACGGCAACCGTCCGAAGGTTCGCGGTGTTGCGATGAACCCGATCGACCACCCACACGGTGGTGGTGAAGGCCGCACATCCGGTGGTCGTCATCCGGTTACACCTTGGGGCAAGCCCACCAAAGGCAAGCGCACGCGGTCTAACAAGACCACGGATAAATTAATCATGCGCTCGCGCCACCAGCGTAAGAAATAAGGAACAAGACAGTGTCACGTTCAGTATGGAAAGGACCATTTGTCGACGGTTATCTGCTTAAGAAAGCAGACAAGGTTCGCGAAGGTGGTCGTAACGAAGTGATCAAGACGTGGAGCCGCCGCTCCACCATCATGCCGCAGTTTATCGGTCTGACTTTTGGCGTTTACAACGGCCAGAAGCACATTCCGGTCAGCATTTCGGAAGACATGGTTGGTCAGAAACTTGGTGAATATGCACCGACCCGTACCTATTACGGTCACGGCGCCGACAAGAAGGCGAAGAGGAAATAAGTCATGGGTAAGCCCAAGCTTGAGCGTCAGCTCGCCGATAACGAGGCGAAAGCGGTTCACAAAATGATCCGGGTATCGCCACAGAAACTGAACCTGGTGGCTCAGTTGATCCGTGGCAAGAAGGCAGCACGCGCGCTGTCCGATCTGGAATTCTCCAACAAGCGTATCGCTGAAACTGTTCGCAAGTGCCTGCAGTCAGCCATCGCCAACGCTGAGAACAACCACGATCTGGACGTCGACAGCCTGATTGTTGCTGAGGCCCATGTCGGTCAGTCCATTGTCATGAAGCGTTTCATGGCACGTGGTCGCGGTCGAGCCAGCCGTATCCAGAAACCATTTGCGCACCTGACCATCATCGTGCGTGAAGTCGAAGAGCAGGAGGCCGCGTAATGGGTCAGAAGATTAACCCCATCGGGCTGCGTCTGGGCATCAACCGGACTTGGGATTCCCGCTGGTTCGCCACCAAGGCTGACTATGCGGATCTGCTCGATCAGGACCTGAAGATCCGCGAATACGTGATGAAAGAGCTGAAAGCTGCTTCCATCTCCAAAGTGGTCATCGAGCGTCCGCACAAGAAGTGCCGCGTTACCATTCATTCCGGTCGTCCCGGTCTGATCATCGGTAAGAAAGGCGCTGACATCGAGAAGCTGAAGCGCAAGATCCAGACAATGACTGAGGGTGAAGTCACACTCAACATACTGGAAATCCGCAAGCCAGAAGTCGACGCAACCATCGTTGCCCAGTCGATTGCTCAGCAGCTGGAACGTCGTGTTGCTTTCCGTCGCGCCATGAAGCGTGCGGTTCAGTCGGCGATCCGTCTGGGTGCTGGTGGTATCCGCATCAACTGCGGTGGCCGTCTTGGCGGTGCTGAAATCGCGCGTATGGAATGGTACCGCGAAGGTCGCGTGCCGTTGCACACGCTGCGCGCTGACATCGACTACGGCGTTGCCGAAGCCGATACAGCCTACGGCATCTGCGGTGTGAAGGTCTGGATCTTCAAGGGCGAAATCCTTGAGCACGACCCAATGGCTTCCGAGCGCCGCTCGATTGAATCCCAGGAAAGTGGTGGTGGTGGAAACCGTCGCCCACCGCGCAACTAATTGATGCGCAACTGGTAAAGGACAAGAACAATGTTGCAGCCAAAACGCACAAAATTCCGCAAGGCTCATAAGGGCCGGATCCACGGCAACGCCAAGGGCGGCACATCGCTGGCCTTCGGTCAGTATGCGCTGAAAGCTCTCGAGCCAGATCGGGTCAACGCCCGTCAGATCGAGGCAGCCCGTCGTGCCATCACCCGTCACATGAAGCGTGCCGGTCGTGTTTGGATCCGCATCTTCCCAGATCTGCCGATCTCCTCTAAACCCACCGAAGTTCGTATGGGTAAGGGTAAGGGCTCGCCAGAATATTGGGCAGCTCGCGTCGCCCCTGGTCGGATCATGTTTGAAATTGACGGCGTAAGTGAACCCGTTGCTCGTGAAGCTCTGCGCCTCGGCGCCATGAAGCTTTCCGTTCGCAGCAAGTTCGTTCAACGCATTCAGGACTAACCCGCACCCCCCGGGTTGCTGGAAAAGGAAAGGTTGAGGCAATGAAGCCCTCAGATATTCGCGCACTGAGCGAAGACCAGATGAAAGACGAACTGGTCAAGTTGAAAAAAGAGCAGTTCAATCTGCGCTTTCAGCGTGCCACCGGGCAGCTGGAAAACACGGCACGTCTGCGTCAGATCCGTCGCGACATTGCCCGCATTCAAACCATTGCCCGCGTCAAGCAGGCTGAAGCCGCCGCTTCTTAAGCCAGGGCTAAAGGAAGAAGAAAATGCCAAAACGAATTTTGCAAGGCAAAGTCGTATCCGACAAAAACGACAAGACAGTCGTTGTTAAAGTGGAACGCCGCTTTAACCACCCGCTGTTTAAGAAAGTTGTTCGCCGCACCAAGAACTACAAGGCGCATGACGAAAATAATACGAAGAAGGTTGGTGACCTGGTCTCGATCCAGGAAAGCAAACCGATTTCAAAAGACAAGAGTTGGGTTGTTCTGGACTCCTAAGGTCCAGGCTTTCCGATTTTGAGAACTGGGGATGGCAACATCCCCAAATGGCAATGGGGCAGGGCCCCAAAATAACAGAAGAGAATAGCCATGATTCAGATGCAAACTAACCTGGACGTTGCCGATAATTCCGGTGCGCGCCGTGTCATGTGCATCAAAGTGCTCGGCGGTTCCAAGCGCAGATATGCCGGCGTAGGTGACATCATTGTTGCTTCCGTCAAAGAAGCTATCCCGCGCGGCCGCGTCAAAAAGGGCGACGTTGTAAAAGCTGTCGTCGTTCGCACTGCAAAAGACATTCAGCGTCCAGACGGCAGTGTCATTCGCTTTGACACCAACGCTGCTGTGATCGTCGACGGTAAGGGCGAGCCAACCGGCACCCGTATCTTTGGCCCGGTTCCACGCGAACTGCGCGCCAAGCGTCACATGAAAATCATCTCACTTGCACCCGAAGTGCTGTAGGAGGGCGCAACCATGAACAGAATCAAAAAAGGCGACAACGTTGTTGTATTGACCGGCAAGGACAAGGGCCGCACCGGCACCGTTCTTGAAATGGTCAACAAGTCTGACCGCGTGCTGGTGCAGGGCATCAACATGGTCAAGCGTCACACCAAACAGTCGCAGACCAGCGAAGGCGGTATCATCGCCAAGGAAGCTGCAATTCACATTTCCAACGTTGCTCTGGCCGATCCAAAAGACGGTAAGCCAACGAAAGTTGGGATCAAGACAAATGACGACGGCAAAAAAGTACGTTTTGCCAAGCGTTCCGGAGAATTGATCGATGGCTAATTCCGCAAATGAGCCACGGCTCAAAAAACACTACAACGACTCCGTCCGCAAAGTGATGCAGGAGAAGTTCGGTTATAAAAACCCAATGCAGATGCCAAAAGTGGACAAGATTGTCCTCAACATGGGCATCGGTGAATCAACCGCTGATTCCAAGAAAGCATCGGTTGCTGCCGAAGATCTGACTTTGATCGCTGGCCAGAAGGCCATGGTCACCCGCGCCAAGAAATCGATTGCTGGTTTCAAGGTGCGTGAAGAAATGCCGCTGGGCGCCAAGGTAACACTGCGTGGCAACCAGATGTATGAATTCATGGATCGTCTGGTGACGATCGCGCTGCCGCGCGTTCGTGACTTCCGCGGTCTGAACCCAAAAAGCTTTGACGGTCGTGGCAACTTCGCCATGGGCGTGAAAGAACACATCGTGTTCCCAGAGATCAACTACGACAAAGTAGACCAGATCTGGGGCATGGACGTCATCGTCTGTACGACGGCTGAAACGGATGATGAAGCCCGCGAATTGCTGCGTGCTTTCAACTTCCCGTTCCCCGCACCACGAGAGGAAGCTGCCTAAGTCTCCTCCAAGGCGCGGTCTGGCATGGTGCCCGGTCGTAACGGCAAACGAATAGAAGGACAAAAACATGGCTAAAGTTTCTGCCATTGAGAAGAACAAGAAGAAAAAGCGTCTTGTAAACAAATTCGCCAAGAAGCGTGGTGAGCTCAAAGCTATCATCAAGAACCGCGACTTGCCGATCGAAGAGCGTTTTAAGGCCCAGTTGGCGTTGGCTGAGATGCCACGCAACGGCGCCAAGAACCGTCTGCGCAACCGTTGTTCGGTTTCCGGTCGTCCACGCGGTAACTACCGCAAGTTGGGCGTGTCCCGTATCGCACTGCGTGAATTGGGCTCCAAGGGCCTGATTCCCGGTCTCGTTAAATCCAGCTGGTAAGAAAGGATACGATCATGTCTATGAACGACCCTATCGGTGATATGCTGACCCGTATTCGCAACGGCTTGATGCGCGGCAAAGGCAAAGTCTCTTCTCCTGCTTCCAAACTGCGCGTTAGCGTCCTGGATGTTCTGCAGGCTGAAGGCTATATCCGCGGCTACACACGCACGGATCATGGCAACGGCAAAGCCGATCTCGAAATCGAGCTGAAATACTACGACGACGCTCCGGTCATCCGTGAGATCACCCGTATTTCCAAACCTGGCCGCCGCGTTTACTCGTCGGTCAAAAGTCTGCCCCGCGTTGCAAACGGTCTGGGCATCTCGATCCTGTCGACACCAAAGGGTGTGATGGCGGATCACGATGCACGTGAACAGAACGTCGGCGGTGAAGTCCTCTGCCAGATTTTCTAATCTGGCAGCGACATCAAACAGACGACTTGAGATTAATCGCTCTTTTGTAGAGCAAGAAAAACAGGCGAGAAGACAATGTCACGCATTGGTAAAAAGCCGGTCACCATTCCTGAAGGTGTCACCGCATCGCTGGACGGCCAAACCGTCACCGCAAAGGGCCCGAAGGGTGAATTGACCTTCGTGGTCAACGAACACGTGCTGGTCAAAATGGAAGACGGTGTTGTCACCGTTGACCCGAAGGACAACTCCAAGACCGCTCGGTCTTTCTGGGGCATGTCCCGCACAATGATCGAAAACATCTTCATTGGTGTGAAAGACGGCTATTCGAAGACTCTGGAAATCAACGGTGTTGGTTACCGTGCTGCGATGCAGGGCCAGAACGTTCAGCTTTCGCTGGGCTTCAGCCACGAAGTCGTGTACAGCCCACCTCCAGGCGTCACCATTGCCTGCACCAAGCCAACCGAAATCGTCATCTCAGGTCATGACAAGCAGGTTGTTGGTCAGGTTGCAGCTGAAATTCGCGCATACCGTCCACCTGAGCCCTACAAAGGCAAGGGCGTCAAATACGCGGACGAAGTTATCTTCCGCAAAGAAGGCAAGAAGAAGTAAGACATCATGGCAAACAAACTTTCTACCAAGCAGCGTCGTGCTGCCCGCGTACGCCGCAGTCTGAAAAAGGTTGCTGGCGGTCGCCCCCGTTTGAGCGTGCACCGTTCCAACGCCAACATCTACGCCCAGGTTATCGACGACGTGAACGGCCACACACTGGCTTCCGCTTCGTCTCTGGACAAAGACGTCAAAGGCAATGGCGGCAACGTCGATGCGGCAGTAGCCGTTGGCAAACTGGTTGCCGAGCGTGCTGTTAAAGCTGGCGTCAAAGAAGTTGTCTTTGACCGCGGTCCATTCCTCTTCCACGGTCGCGTCAAGGCAGTAGCCGACGCCGCCCGCGAAGGTGGTCTGAGCTTCTAATTTGAGCGGGGGCCTGCGGCCCCTGAGCAAAACCAAGAGGGCAAAAGCCCCATCACCGTCGTCGATATCAATCCCACAACGGGAAATTGTATGGACGATAAATGTTTGTGCTACCGGAAAAGAACAAGGAACAGGATATGGCACAGAGACCCGAAAGAGGCGGACGCAACAACCGCCGTGAAGAGCAGGAAGACGACGGTTTCGTCGACAAGCTGGTTCACATCAACCGCGTTGCAAAAGTTGTGAAGGGTGGTCGTCGCTTCGGCTTCGCTGCTCTCGTTGTGGTTGGTGACCAGAAAGGCCGTGTTGGCTTTGGTCACGGTAAGGCCCGTGAGGTACCGGAAGCCATCCGTAAGGCATCGGAAGCTGCCAAGCGCGATCTCATTTTCGTGCCGTTGCGCGATGGCCGTACACTGCATCATGATATCAAAGGCCGTCATGGCGCCGGTAAGGTTGTGCTGCGTGCAGCGCCTCCAGGNACTGGTATCATTGCCGGTGGTCCAATGCGTGCTGTATTCGAGACCGTTGGAATGTCCGACGTGGTTGCCAAATCACTCGGTTCTTCCAACCCGTACAACATGGTGCGTGCAACATTCGACGCTCTGAAGCGTCAGATGCACCCCAAGGACATCGCCGCTCAGCGTGGCATCAAATATGCAACCCTGCAGGAACGCCGTCGCGACCTGGTTGGGGATGAGGCGTAAAGGAACGGAACATGGCTGACAAAAAGACAGTTACCGTCCAGCAAATCGGTTCGCCGCTGCGTCGTCCAAAGGACCAGCAGCAGACGTTGATCGGTCTGGGCCTGAACAAAATGAATCGCCGCCGTACCCTGGAAGATACCCCTTCCGTACGCGGCATGATCCGCAAGGTTTCTCACCTCGTGCGCGTCGTCGACGAAGCCTGATTTCGGAGTTAATGTTATGAAACTTAATGGTATTTCCGACAACCAGGGCTCTTCCCCATCCCGCAAGCGCGTGGGCCGTGGCATTGGTTCTGGCATGGGCAAGACCGGCGGTCGTGGTGTTAAAGGCCAGAAATCCCGTTCCGGTGTTTCCATCAACGGTTTTGAAGGCGGTCAGATGCCAATCTACCGTCGCTTGCCGAAGCGCGGTTTCTCCAATGCAAAATTTGCCAGCGACTTCAACGAAGTCTCGATTGCCCGCCTTGAGCAGGCAGTTGAAGCAAAGCGCCTGGACGCCAAGAAAGTCGTCGACGCGGCTGCATTGAAAGAGGCCGGTGTTATTCGTCGCGAGCGCGACGGTGTGCGCATCCTCGGTGGCAGCGAAGCCAAGACCAAGTTCAATCTGGAAGTTGCTGGCGCCTCGAAAAGCGCTGTGGCTGCGATTGAAAAGGCCGGCGGCTCGATCAAGCTGCTGGGCGCCGCTAAAGCTGAAGCCGAATCGGCCGACGCCTAAGACATTGAAAAAGGCTCCCGCTCTCGGGGGCCTTTTTTCACTTTGGTTCTGGTACTTTCTGGACCAATGCCCATATTGTTGCGAAAGCGATTAACAGCGGGCCGGTTTTTCAAAGTCGTTTCCCCAATTGCCTTTGCGAATTGAAGCTGACTGGCCTATGACGGTCAGCGAATTGATTTTCAGCCGATCGGCACGGGGCCGACGGTTTGATGGGAGACGGATATGGCATCTGCCGCCGAACAATTAGCCGCCAATCTAAGCTATTCGACATTTTCGAAGGCTACTGATCTGAAAAAGCGCATCTGGTTCACACTGGTGGCGCTGATTGTCTACCGGTTTGGCACCTACGTGCCGGTTCCTGGTATCAACCCGGATCAGCTGGCCGCTGCCTTTGAGCAGCAGAGCCAGGGTGTTTTGGGCCTGGTCAACATGTTCTCCGGTGGTGCGGTCGAGCGATTGGCGATTTTCGCGCTCGGCATCATGCCTTACATCTCCGCCTCGATCATCATGAACCTGATGACGTCTGTTGTGCCGCGCTTCGAACAGTTGAAGAAAGAGGGCGAGCAGGGGCGTAAGGTCATCAACCAATACACCCGTTACGGCACGGTTTTGCTCGGCACGGCGCAGGCTTACGGCATTGCTGTTGGTCTCAACGGATCCGAAGGCATGGTGCTGAACCCAGGCTGGTTCTTCATCCTGACCACCGTTGTGACGCTGGTCGGTGGTACCATGTTCCTGATGTGGCTGGGTGAACAGATCACCGCACGCGGCGTCGGCAATGGTATTTCGCTGATCATCTTCGCAGGCATTGTCGCGGCGCTGCCTGGCGCCTTGGCCCAGCTGCTGGATGCCGGCAGCACCGGCTCGATCTCGACGCTGACCATGCTGACCGTTCTGGTCTCGATCGTCGCCTTGATCGCCTTCATCGTGTTCATCGAACGCGCCCAGCGTCGTCTTTTGATCCAGTATCCCAAGCGCCAGATCGGCAACCAGATGTTCCAGGGCGATTCTTCGCACCTGCCTCTGAAGCTGAACACAGCCGGTGTTATCCCGCCGATCTTCGCTTCTTCCCTGTTGCTGTTGCCAGCGACGATCACCGGTTTCTCACCTCCAGGCGAACAGTCTGATTGGGTGGCAACGATCTCCGCCTTCCTTGGCCGAGGACAGCCAGGCTACTTGCTGTTCTATGGCGCGATGATCATGTTCTTCTCCTTCTTCTACACGGCGATCGTGTTCAATCCGAAGGAGACGGCCGACAACTTGAAACAGCATGGCGGATTTATTCCCGGAATCCGTCCCGGTGAGCGGACAGCAGAATATATCGACTATGTTCTGACCCGTGTCACAGTGCTGGGTTCGCTCTATCTGGTCTTTGTCTGTCTGTTGCCGGAAATGTTCCTGACAGGTCTCGGTATCTCGGTGTTCCTCGGTGGTACATCGCTGCTGATCGTTGTCAGCGTGACCATGGATACCGTGCAACAGGTCCAGAGCCATCTGTTTGCCCAGCAATATGAAGGTCTGATCCAGAAATCTAAACTGCGTGGCTCGAAGGGTGCGCAAAAAGGCAATGGCCGCGGTGGTACACGCGGTGGCACGAAGCGCGGGAGACGCAAGAAATGAAACTGATCCTTTTGGGCCCTCCGGGAGCGGGTAAAGGCACGCAGGCCCATAAACTGGTCGAAGACCTCGGCATTCCTCAGCTGTCGACAGGCGATATGCTGCGCGCTGCCGTGGCCGCCGGTACCGAAACCGGCAAACGCGCCAAGGCGATCATGGACGCCGGCAACCTGGTTTCCGACGATGTGGTCAACGCCATTGTTGCCGAGCGCATCGAAGAAGACGATTGTGCCAAAGGCTTTATCCTGGATGGCTATCCGCGCACCTTGGCCCAGGCCGACGCCGTTGAAGCCATGCTGGCTGAAAAGGGCACCAATCTGGATGCAGTTGTTGAACTGCGGGTTGACGACGACGCCATGGTTGAGCGTGTTGCTGGACGCTATACCTGCGCCAATTGCGGCACAGGCTACCACGACACGTTGAACAAGCCAGCGGAAGAGGGGGTCTGCGACAAGTGTGGATCCACCGAATTCAAGCGCCGTCCCGACGACAATGCCGAGGCCATGCGAACCCGTCTGCAGGTCTACTACAAAGATACGTCGCCACTGATTGGCTATTACTATGCCAAGGGCAAGTTGCAGGTGGTTGACGGCATGGCTGCGATTGACGATGTGGCGTCCGAAATTGAAGAGGTTCTGGGGAATTTGTGATCGATTCAGCTGCTTGAATTGAATCAAGAATCCCCTGTTGACGTCAGCGAGCTTTGGGACTACTAACGCCCAACAATTCGCGACAATTTTGCGGTCGGATTCGGGCATCGGTGTGGATGCGCGGAACGATCGCTTTCTGGTGTAGTGCCAGTGTTGAACGAAACAAAGAATGACAACCGCTCGATCTGGTGTTTTCCAGCAGAGCATGAGGCAAGGAGATCAGCGTGGCTCGTATCGCTGGCGTAAACATTCCAACTAACAAGCGCACCATTATTGCGCTTCAGTACATTCACGGCATTGGCAAGAAAAATGCCTCCGAGATCGTTGAAAAGGCAAACATTCCTCTGGAACGCCGCGTCAACGAGCTGTCGGACGCTGAAGTCCTTCAGATCCGTGAGATCATCGACCGTGACTACATGGTTGAAGGCGACCTGCGTCGCGAAGTCGGCATGAACATCAAGCGTCTGATGGACCTGGGCTGCTATCGCGGTCTGCGTCATCGCCGCAGCCTGCCGGTACGCGGTCAGCGCACACATACCAATGCCCGCACCCGCAAGGGTCCAGCCAAAGCGATTGCTGGCAAGAAAAAGTAATTTCAAAGCCTTCATTTGCAAGGCTTTGATTGGGTTTAGCTGCCGGGAACATATTTCGTTTAACGGCAGCGTCGGAAATCAATAAGGAACAGAATATGGCAAAAGATGCCACCCGCGTCAGACGGCGCGAGCGCAAGAACATCGCTTCTGGCGTTGCTCACGTAAACTCAACTTTCAACAACACCATGATCACCATCACGGACGCCCAGGGCAATGCGATTTCCTGGTCTTCTGCTGGTGCACAGGGCTTTAAAGGATCGCGTAAGTCCACTCCCTTTGCCGCACAGGTTGCCGCTGAAGATGCCGGCAAAAAGGCTCAGGAACATGGTATGAAAACTCTCGAAGTTGAGGTTCGTGGACCAGGGTCCGGACGTGAATCGGCACTGCGTGCACTGCAGTCGATCGGTTTCGTCATCACATCAATCCGCGATGTGACGTCCGTGCCCCACAATGGCTGCCGCGCGCGCAAACAGCGCCGCGTATAAAGCCATATCCGGCCCCGACTACCATCCTGCGGGGCTTAGACGTTTGTTGTTGCGATTGGATGGCGACAATTCATTCGGAAGGATTTTTCCATGATCCACAAAAACTGGCAGGAACTGATCAAACCAACGAAACTTGACGTTGATGTGTCCGGCACCAAGGGAACCTTGGTTGCTGAGCCGCTCGAGCGTGGTTTTGGTTTGACGCTCGGTAACGCATTGCGGCGCGTTCTGCTGTCCAGCCTGCAAGGTGCGGCCGTCACAGCGGTACAGATCGACGGTGTTCTGCACGAGTTTTCATCGATCCCAGGTGTGCGTGAAGACGTCACGGACATCATCTTGAACATCAAAGAGCTCGCTATCCGTATGGAAGGCGATGGGCCCAAGCGCATGGTCGTGCGTAAAGAAGGTGCCGGTCAGGTAACCGCTGGTGACATTCAGACTGTTGGCGACATCGAGATCCTGAACCCAGAACTGGTTCTGTGCACGCTGGACGAAGACGCTGAAATCCGCATGGAATTCACTGTCGACACCGGCAAGGGCTATGTCGCTGCTGAGCGCAACCGCCCAGAAGATGCGCCAATCGGCCTGATCCCGGTCGACAGCCTGTATTCCCCGGTTCGCAAGGTTTCCTACAAGACAGAAAACACCCGCGAAGGTCAGGTTCTCGACTATGACAAGCTGACTTTGACCGTTGAGACCGACGGTTCGGTTGGTGCAGACGATGCGGTTGCTTTCGCAGCCCGCATTCTGCAGGACCAACTGAGCGTGTTCGTCAACTTCGAAGAGCCTCAGAAAGAGGTTGTTCAGGAGCAGGTCACAGAGCTGGCTTTCAACCCAGCACTGCTGAAGAAGGTCGACGAGCTCGAGCTGTCTGTCCGTTCGGCAAACTGCCTGAAGAACGACAACATCGTTTACATCGGCGATCTGATCCAGAAGACCGAAGGCGAAATGCTGCGCACACCAAACTTTGGCCGCAAGTCGCTTAACGAGATCAAAGAAGTACTCGCCACGATGGGTCTGCATCTGGGCATGGAAATTCCAGCCTGGCCACCAGAGAACATCGAAGATCTGGCGAAACGCTACGAAGACCAATACTAAAACCATAAACCCCGGGCTTAAGTCCTAGGCCGGGGTCATCCTACAGGAGAAGGCATATGAGACACCGTAAACAAGGGCGTAAGCTCAACCGCACACAGAGCCACCGTAAGGCCATGTTCAAGAACATGTCCGTGTCGCTGCTGACCCACGAACAGATCGTCACCACACTGCCAAAAGCCAAAGAGCTGCGCGCTGTTGTCGACAAGCTGATCACTCTGGGCAAGCGCGGTGACCTGCACGCACGCCGTCAGGCCGCATCGCAGCTGCAGAGCAACGAAACCGTCCAGAAACTGTTCTCGACCCTGGCTGAGCGCTACAAGGACCGTCCAGGCGGTTACACCCGCGTTCTGAAAGCCGGTTTCCGCTATGGCGACAATGCGCCAATGGCTGTTATCGAGCTGGTCGACCGCGACGAAGACGCAAAGGGCAAAGCTGACCGCGAGCGCATGGAAGCCGAAGAAGCTGGCGAAACTGCAGACGCAGCTGCGTAACAGTTTCACAGCTTAACGTGACAATAATTGATGACGGCGGCCTTCGGGTCGCCGTTTTTGTTTGGGGCAATGGTCAGGAAAATCGCCACGGACTGAAATTTGATCCTATATAGGAATCAGCACACGCGTCTGGGCTTATTGGGGACGAAACGGAGGTCATATGGGTAGCAGATACGCAGTTTTTGGGGCGGCGATGATGGTCTGGGCAGGCATGGCTGCCTTGAGCACCGCGCAGGCCGAAACCCAGGCGCAGTTGCGCGGTACGGACAGTTTGCGTCAGGTGCCGGAAAGCCGCGAGCAAATCCGCTTTTCCTATGCCCCTCTCGTCAAACAGATCGCCCCTTCCGTGGTCAATGTATACGCGGCGCGGCAGGTCCAGCAGCGGCGGTCACCATTTGCCGGAGACCCGTTCTTTGAACGCTTTTTCGGTCGTGATTTCGGTGGACGCCCACGCCAGCGTATTTCGCAATCGCTGGGTTCCGGCGTGATCATCGGCAGCGATGGCATCGTCATCACCAACCACCACGTTATTGAAAATGCCGACGAGGTGAAGGTTGCCCTGTCGGACGGGCGCGAATATGCCGCTCAGATTTCGCTGATCGACAAGAAGTCGGATCTGGCGGTGTTGATCATCGAAGCGGATGTCGATCTGCCAGCCGTTGTGCTGGGCGATTCCGAAGAGCTGGAGGTGGGGGATCTGGTATTGGCCATCGGCAACCCGTTTGGAGTGGGCCAGACGGTGACCAGCGGCATTGTCTCCGCGCTTGCGCGCAGCCAGAACGGCGTCAACGACTTTGGCTTCTTTGTTCAAACCGATGCGTCGATCAACCCAGGCAATTCCGGAGGCGCGCTTGTCGACATGCAGGGACGCCTG
>JABSRX010000143.1 GCA_013214695.1 Rhizobiaceae bacterium
TCCCAAGGGCGTGACGCCGTTTTCGGATCTGCCGGCTGTGATCCATCTTGGCAACGACATTGCCGACATCGAATCAGCCTCGATCAGCACCGGTGCGAATGTCGTTTCTGGGGATGCCTATGCCACCATCGAACAGGACATGGTGGACATGGAAACCTGGGCCGTGATGCGGGCATGCCAGGCCTTCAATGTGCCGTTGATTGGTCTGCGCGGTATTTCAGACGGCGCCCATCCGGTGGCTGAATACAGCGACTGGAGCCGCTATTTGGAGGTCATCGATCAGCGGTTGGCGGCAGCGGTGGATCAGCTCGAAGCAACGCTAAGAAGGGGCGATCTGCGCCCCGCCATGCCTAACTTCTAGGGGGCTTTGGTCAAACATCGTTCGAAACGCCCGGGAAAAGGCTGACTGGCTGCCAAAGCCGGTGCGAATGGCGATTTCCTGCATGCCGAGCCGGGTGTCGGTGACCAATTTTCGCGCAAGTTGGAGCCGCAGGCCGAGATAATAGTGGCCCGGTGTAACCTTCAGGGCGCGGCGAAAACGGGTTTCGAGAGTTTTGACTGAAATGCCCAGGCGTCGTGCGATGGCGGCGGTGGTCACCGGCGCGTCCAGATTGTTCTCCATCATGCGAATGGCTGCGGCGAGTGTTGGCTCGTTGTGTTCAAGAATGCCGAGCGATGTGGTGGGCTGCTTGTCCTGGGCGCTGTGGAGACGGTCATAGACGAAGACGCTGGCAACTTCGAGCGCCGCTTGAGGCGACTGCTGTGTCTCGATCAAATGCAACATCATGTCGAAGGCCGGGGAGGCACCACCACAGGTCCAGATGCGGCCATCAATGACGAACCGGGCATCGCTGACATCGGCATCAGGATAGGCGTGCTGGAGATTCTCCAAATCTTCCCAATGGGTCGTGACTTCTTTGCCGTCGACCAATCCGGCTCGGGCCAGAAGCCATGTGCCGGCCTCCACCCCGCACACAATGTCGAAATTGCGCAGCGCTTGCCCCAGTCGCGCCAGCAGTTCCGGTGTCACGTATTTCTGGTGGTCAAAGCTGGCGACGACGATCAGCATATTGCCGGTCGCCGGCCTTCCACCGCTGAAACTGCCGGAGACCGGAAACACCAGACCACCGGTAAACTCAATGTCTGCACCATTGGTCGAGACCAACTGCCATTCAAACGGTGGATTGGGCGCTAAGCGATTGGCCGCGCGCAGGGGGTCGATGACCGACGCCATGGTCATCATGGTCGAGCCACTGACGGCAAGAACTGTGACCTGAAAAGGGGGTGGCAGGGATGCGGGCATACGATTTATGTCACGAAAATTACGAAATAAGTCAACCGCTGAAAGGCCGACCTGCCAGAGTATCGGCCAAATTGGGAGGACGACATGCCACTTACAATGAATCGCGAAGTATTTATCACCTGCGCTGTCACGGGATCGGGCTCGACACAGGACCGCAGCCCTCACGTGCCACGCTCGCCGGAGCAAATCGCCAACAGTGCCATCGCCGCGGCAAAGGCCGGGGCTGCTATTGTCCATTGCCACGTTCGGGACCCCGAAACGGGCAAACCGGCGCGGGATCTGAAGCTTTACCGCGAGGTCACGGAACGGATTCGCGATTCCGACACCGACGTTGTGCTTAACCTGACGGCTGGCATGGGCGGCGACCTGGTGTTTGGTGGTGTTGAACAACCTTTGCCGCCAGCGGAAGGAACCGATCTTGTCGGTGCAACCGAACGCGTAGCGCATGTCGCTGAATGCCGGCCGGAAATCTGCACCCTGGATTGCGGCACCATGAACTTTGCCGAGGCCGATTATGTGGCCACCAACACGCCGGGCGCCTTGCGGGCCATGGGCGCGATGATGACCGAGCTCGGCGTCAAACCGGAAATCGAAGCCTTTGATACCGGCCATTTGTGGTTCGCCAAGCAATTGGTGTCTGAAGGTGTGCTGGAGGCCAATGCGCTGGTGCAGCTCTGCATGGGCGTGCCGTGGGGTGCTCCCGATGACCTCAACACCTTCATGGCAATGGTCAACAATGTGCCGGCCGACTGGAACTGGAGCGCCTTCAGCCTGGGTCGCAACCAGATGCCCTATGTGGCTGCTGCTGTGTTGGCGGGTGGCAATGTCCGTGTTGGCTTGGAAGACAATCTGATGCTCGATCGTGGCGTGCTGGCGACCAATGAGCAGCTTGTCGAGCGGGCGGTGACGATCATCGAAAACCTCGGCGCCAAGGTGGTTGGTCCGGAAGCGGTGCGCGAAAGACTCGGCCTGACCAAGCGGGCGCCTGTCTGATGGCAGGCATCAAGTCGACCGCCGCCGTTGGTGGCGGCGTGATCGGTGGAGCCTGGGCAGCGCGCTTTGTCTTCAACGGTTTTGATTGCAAGATTTTCGATCCCCATCCCGAGGCAGAGCGGATTGTCGGCGAAGTGATGGCCAATGCCGAGCGGGCCTACGGCATGCTGACCGATGCCCCGTTTCCCAAGCGCGGCGAGCTGACCTTCGTGTCCAGCGTCGAAGAAGCGGTGGAAGGTGCAGATCTCATTCAGGAGTCGGTTCCGGAACGGTTGGAACTGAAGCAGAAGGTCCATATGCAGATCGACGCGGCGGCTCCCCAGAATGCGCTGATCGGATCTTCGACCTCAGGGCTTCTGCCCAGTGACATTCAAGCCAAAATGATGGCGCCGGAACGCATGTTCGTCGCCCATCCCTACAATCCGGTCTATCTTCTGCCCTTGGTCGAGATTGTCGGTGGACGCAATACGTCTGAAGAGACAATCGAAAGGGCCCATAGTGCCTATCAGCAGATTGGCATGAAGCCGGTCACCATTCGCAAGGAGATCGATGCCTTCGTCGGTGACCGTCTGCTGGAAGCCGTCTGGCGTGAAGCTCTTTGGCTGATCAAGGACGATGTCACGACAACCGAAGAACTCGACGACATCATGCGTTATTCCTTCGGCATGCGCTGGGCTCAGATGGGCTTGTTTGAAACCTACCGCATTGCCGGTGGTGAAGCCGGCATGCGCCACTTCATCGAGCAGTTCGGTCCGACGATGAGCCTGCCGTGGACAAAACTGATGGATGTACCGGAGCTGGACGATGCGCTGATCGACAAGATCGCCGATCAGTCCGACGCTCAGTCCGGCCACCTTGGCATTCGCGAACTGGAACGCATTCGCGACGAAAACCTGGTCGGGATCATGCAGGTCTTGGCCAAGGGCCACGGTGGCAAAGGCTGGGGCGCGGGCAAGCTGCTGAAAGACTACGAAGCCGATCTGCGGGCCCGTGCGGCCAATGATGCGTGACCCGCAACGGAGGACAAAATGAACTTTGATCTGTCTGAAGAGCAAAGGCTGATTGTCGAGACGACACGCGCCTTTGTCGAAAACGAACTCTATCCGCACGAAATGGACATCGAACGCAGCGGCGTTCTGGATCCGGATCTGGTGCGCGAATTGCAGAAAAAGGCTATGGATGCCGGGCTTTATGCCGCCAATATTCCAGAAGAGTTTGGTGGCGGTGGTCTCGATACGCTGACCTGGCTGCTCTACGAAAAGGAGTTGGGACGCACCAACTATGCCTTGCATTGGACATGCGTTGCCCGCCCCTCCAACATTTTGTGTGCCGGCACGCCGGAACAGCGCCAGAAATATCTGGAGCCCTGCTTGAAGGGGGAAACCTGGGACTGTCTGGCAATGACGGAGCCCGGTGCGGGATCCGATCTGCGCGGTATGAAAGCTACTGCTAAGCAGGACGGTGATGATTGGATCCTCAACGGTACCAAACATTTCATCAGCCATGCAGACATTGCCGGTTTTGCCATCTGCTTCATGAAAACCGGCGTTGAGCAGACGCCACGGGGTGAGAAGGCGCAGATCACGGCGTTCTTTGTCGACAAGGACACGCCGGGTTATGCCGTGCGTGATGGCTATAACAACGTTTCCCATCGCGGCTATACCAACGCCATTTTGGAGTTCGACAATTGCCGGGTGCCTGCTGAGAACATTCTGGGGGAAGTTGGCAAAGGCTTCGATGTTGCCAATGACTGGCTTGGCGCCACCCGCCTCCAGGTCGCCGCGACCTGTTTGGGACGGGCAGACCGGGCGTTTCAGCATGCGGTCCAATTCTCGGTTGACCGCAAGCAGTTTGGCCAACGGATCGGCAAGTTCCAGGGCATCAGTTTCAAACTCGCCGACATGGCAACAGAACTGAAAGCGGCCGAATTGCTGACCTGGGAAGCCGGTTCAAAATTTGATGCCGGCCAATGCACAGACAGCGATATGGCGATGGCCAAGCTGAAGGCTTCAGAAGTGCTGGCCATGGTGGCCGATGAGGCGATCCAGATTCATGGCGGCATGGGCCTGATGGATGAATTGCCGCTGGAGCGCATCTGGCGCGATGCCCGCATTGAGCGGATCTGGGAGGGCACGTCCGAGATCCAACGCCATATCATCAGTCGAGCCCTGTTGCGGCCATTGGGTGGCTGACAGAGGTGGGGGGAGAACTGAACAGGCTGCTGAATCCGCGCAGCATTGTGGTGATCGGCGGAAAGGAAGCCGAGCGCGTCATCGAGCAATGCGACAAGTTTGGGTTTGACGGCGATATCTGGCCAGTTCATCCCAAGCGAGAGGCTATGCATGGCCGCCCGTGCCTGCGATCGCTGGATGAATTACCCGCGGCGCCTGATGCGGCCTATATCGCCGTCAACCGCGAACGCAGCATCGACATGGTGCGCCAATTGGCAGAGTTGGGGGCAGGGGGTGCAGTCTGTTATGCGGCTGGCTTTGCCGAGGCGGAAGGCGAAAAGGACGGCTCGGCCAATTTGCAGCATCAACTCGTCGAAGCCGCTGGCCACATGCCGATACTTGGCCCCAATTGCTATGGACTGATCAATGCTCTGGAAGGCGTGGCCCTGTGGCCCGACCAGCACGGGGCGACCCGCTGCGACGGTTCCGGGGTGGCGATCATTGCCCAGTCCTCCAACATTGCGATCAACCTGACGATGCAGAAACGCGGGCTGCCCATCGCGGCAGTGATGACCGTTGGGAACCAAGCGCAGCAGGGGCTTTCCAAGCTCGGCCTGGGCTGGCTGGAAGACGAGCGCGTCACGGCCGTTGGCCTCTATGTCGAAGGCCTGGACGATGTCGCAGCCTTTGAGCGCATGGCCCAACGCGCACGCGATTTGCGCAAGCCGGTGATCATTCTCAAAGTGGGACGTTCGGAGCAGGCACAGGCCGCAGCGATGACCCATACGGCGTCGCTGGCCGGATCGGATGCAGCCCATGATGCGCTGTTTGACCGGCTTGGCATCGCCCGTGTCGACACGTTGGAGGCGTTTCTGGAAACGCTGAAACTTCTGCATGTTGGCGGCGTGGTGCGCGGCAATGAGATTCTTTCCATGTCCTGTTCGGGTGGCGAAGCGTCCCTGATGGCCGATGCAGCGGTGGCCAATGGACGAAAGGTCACCTACCGCTCCTTTACCGCGGACCAGACTGCACAGTTGAAAGACGTGCTTGGTGACATCGTTACCATCGCCAATCCGCTCGACTACAACACCTTTATCTGGGGTGACTGGCCGGCAATGGAAGAGATGTTCACCCGGGCGCTGTCCGCCGACTTCGACCTGGCGGTCCTGGTCAATGATTATCCCCGTGGTGATCGCTGTGATGACGCTGACTGGGCCAATGCGCTGCAATGTTTTGTTAAAGCGGTGAAGGCAACTGGCGCCCGGGCGGCGAATGTTACCAGCCTGGCCGAAGCCATGCCTGAGAACTATGCGCAACGGCTGATTGAAAACGGAATTGCACCGCTGTGCGGACTGGACAATGCGATCATCGCCGCAGAAGCCGCCGCCAAGATTGCCGCGGCCTGGGAGCGCCCCGCGGCACCGGACCTGCTGGGTCCGCGCCCTGAAGCAAAACAAACCTTGATGCTGGATGAGGCGCAGTCCAAAGCGGAATTGGCGGCTGCAGGATTGGTGGTTCCCAAGAGCGTTGTGGTTGAGGACATGGCTGATCTCGAGCGGGCCTTTGCCGAACTGGACTTCCCGCTGGCGATCAAAGTGCTTGGCATTGCGCATAAGACTGAGATGCAGGCGGTTGAGTTGGGGTTGAATTCAACGGCCGACGCAGTGCTGGCAATGCAGCGCTTGGCGCGTCTCGGCGACAGGTTTCTGGTCGAAGAATTGGCAGATAAGCCGCTGGCCGAGCTCTTGGTTGGGGTCACAAGGGACCCGGTCTGCGGCCTGGTATTGACGCTCGGCGCCGGCGGTATTTTGACCGAACTTTTGGAGGACACGGCCAGTCTGTTGCTGCCGGTCACCGAAGCGGATGTGCGCGATGCCCTGGCTGGCTTGAAAATCGGCCGACTGCTCGATGGTTACCGCAGTTCCGATGCCGCCGATATCGATGCACTGATTGCCAATATCCTGTGCATCGCCAATTATGCAGCGGACAACGCCGATGATCTGGAAGAACTCGACGTGAACCCGTTGTTTGCAACCCAATTTGGCAGTGCTGCCGTCGACGCTCTGATCGTGAAGAGGAAAAACGATGACTGATGAACCCATCAAAACCCGCAAGGTCGGGGGCATTTTGGAAGTGACCATCGACCGCCCGAAGGCCAATGCGATTGACCTGGCGACGAGCCGCATCATGGGCGACGTGTTTCAGGAGTTTCGCGACGATCCGGATATGCGCGTGGCCATTTTGACCGCCGCCTCGGAAAAGTTCTTTTGCCCGGGATGGGACTTGAAGGCCGCCTCCAATGTTGACGGCAGTGAGGGCGATGCCGTCGACGGCGATTATGGCGTTGGCGGCTTTGGTGGACTGCAGGAAATGCGGGACATGAACAAGCCGGTCATTTGCGCGGTCAACGGCATCTGCTGCGGTGGCGGATTGGAAATCGCACTGTCCTGCGACATCATTCTGGCCGCTGATCATGCGACCTTTGCCCTGCCGGAAATTCGTTCCGGGACAGTGGCCGATGCAGCTTCTGTCAAACTGCCCAAGCGCATTCCTTACCACATCGCGATGGAATTGTTGCTGACCGGGCGCTGGCTTGATGCGGAAGAGGCCCACAAATGGGGATTCGTCAATCACATTTATCCGGCCGCTGAATTAATGGACCAGGCCTGGGAATTGGCCAAGCTGCTCGAAAGTGGTCCGCCACTCGTATACGCCGCGATCAAGGAAGTGGTGCGCGACGCGGAGGATTCAAAGTTCCAGGATGCGATGAACCGGATCACTCAGCGTCAGTTGCGCACGGTGGATACGCTTTATGGCAGCGAGGACATGATGGAAGGCTTCAACGCCTTTGCCGAAAAACGCGATCCTGTGTGGAAAGGCAAGTAGCTACCAGTTGAACCGGACGGGTGGCGGTCGATCAATCGACCGCGAATTCCTTCAGCTTCTGCTGCGCTTTGCGGGTGACCACAATGGTCACCACCAACGTTGCCAACAGGCCGATGCCAAGCACGGCATAGCGCAGCAGACTGGCATCAGCAGCGCCGCCAGCGGCCGCTTCGCCGCCCAGGCTGGCGACCCAGATATACAGCAGTGTGCCGGGCATGATGCCAAACAGAGTAGCAATCTGTGCTGGCCAGAAGCCAACCGGCATCAGGCCAAGGAACCAATTTTGCAGAGAGAACGGCAGAGCCGGTGAAAGACGCAGCAGAAGCACGACCTTCCAACCCTCGTCGCGAATGGCTTCATTGACCGCCTTGAAGCGCGGATATTGCGCGACCTTTTCCTGAACACGGTCGTGGAAAACATAGCGGGCGGCGAGGAATGACATGGCCGAGGCCAGCACGGCACCAGCAACCACCAGTGGGAAAGCCCACAGACCATAGGCGACGCCGGCGCCGAGCGTCAGGATTGAACCGGGGATCAGTACGAAACTGGTGATGGCGTAGACCGCGATGAAGATCGCCCAGCCGAGAGCGCCGAAACCTTGCACCCAATCCTGGAAGGCGGTCAGCCATTCACTGATCGGCAGATAGATATAGGCCGCTGCAAAGATGGCGATGAGTGCAGCGAGGATGATCCATTTCATATGCCCGTTGCTGCGGGAAGCCTGTTCTGCAGACATGGTGACGTTGCTCATGTGTGAATCCTATTGTTAAGCCAAGCACGGCTCGGTTCACATAGGATTAAATCCATTGCCCCCGCCAGCCCCCCTAACGCCACTGTGATCAAATGTCAGGGGTTGGGAATACGGCGCTGCCATCAGGGTTAAGTTATCGTTGCGCCCCCATCGATGGTGATTTGTTGGCCATTCATATAGGCCCCGGCGGCCGAAGCCAAAAACACTGCTGCCCCGGCAATCTCGTCTGGTTCTCCAATCCGCTGCATCGGTGTGCGGGATAGGGCCGCTTTGAGATTGTCGGGATTTTCCCAAAGCGCGCGGGCGAAATCGGTTTTGATCAGGCCCGGTGCAATGCAATTCACCCGTACATTGTGACGGCCATATTCGACGCACAGATTGCGGGCCAGTTGGAAATCTGCCGCCTTTGAAATGCAATAGGCGCCGATGATGGGCGACCCTTTCAGGCCGCCGATTGAGGAGACGATGATGACGGCGCCGTCCTGACGGGCGATCATCTGCGGCGACACCATCGAGATCAGCCAATTGTTGGCCACGACATTGTTGGTCAGGATCTTTTGAAACCGGTCGTCGTCGATGTCAGCCATCGGTCCATAATAGGGGTTTGACGCCGCATTGCAGACCAGAATGTGAATATCGCCGAAAGCTGCGGTCGTCTGATCCACCAGGTTTTGCAACTCATCCTTGCTGGAAATGTTGGCGGCCACGGCCATGGCGGTTCCTTCGCCGTGCTGTTTGTTGATCGCGTCGGCCACGGCTTCACAAGCGGCCAGCTTGCGCGACGAAATCACAACCTTGGCGCCATGCGCCGCCATTTGCTCGGCGATCGCCTTGCCGATGCCCCGCGACGAGCCGGTGATGATCGCCGTCTTGCCGCTCAGATCAAACAGATTGCTCACGTGTTTTCCTTGTCGTAATCGCCAAAATCCTTGCCTTCGTCGGCCAGGCTCATCAGCAGATCGGACGGGGTCCAGTGCACACCGGAACTGCCTTCGCTCCATTCCATGACCCTTGCAGCAACGTCTTTCAGCCCGACTGTCGACGCATAGAACATTGGTCCGCCACGCCAGCGCGGATAGCCGTATCCGTGGTTGTAAACCACGTCGATGTCGCTGGCCCGTTGAGCGACGCCTTCCGCCAACACGTGGGCCCCTTCATTGGCCAGGGCAAACATGGTGCGCTCGACAATTTCCTCATCGCTGATTGCGCGGGTGTTGATGCCCAGTTCGGCACGCACTTCCTCGATGATTTTGGTGGCTTCTGGGTTTTCAGAGCGGGCCCTTGTCGCCTTGTCGTAGTTGTAGAAGCCGGAACCGGATTTCTGTCCCAAATGGCCTGCCTCCACGAGACGGTCGGCCACCGTGTAAATGCGCTGTTCGTGCTCGCTCAGATCTTGGTCTTTGCGGGACTTGTAGCCGATGTCGAGCCCGGCAAGATCGCTGACCGAAATTGGCCCCATGGCCCAGCCGAAATCCGTCAATGCCTTGTCGACCTGTTCAGGGGATGCGCCTTCCAGGATCAACAGGTTGGCCTGGCGCAGATAAGGCGTCAGCATCCGGTTGCCAATGAAGCCATGGCCGACGCGGGCAATGGCCGGGGTTTTGCGGGTTTTCTTGGCCATGTCGAGGGCCGTCAGCAACACGTCATCGGCGGTCTTGTCAGCCCGCACAATCTCGAGCAGCGGCATGATGTTGGCCGGAGAGAAATAGTGCATGCCCAGCACATCTTGCGGCCGCGATGTCTCAGCTGCGATCTCATTGATGTCGAGATAGGAGGTATTGGTGGCCAATACGGCGCCGGGCTTGGCAACCTGATCCAGTTTCTTGAACACCTCGCGTTTCACTTCCATGGTTTCAAACACCGCTTCGATGATCAGATCGCAATCGGCAAGATCGGCATAATCGGTTGTCCGGGTCAGCCGGGCCATGCGTTCGGCCACGCCTTGCTCGGTGATGCGGCCGGACTTGATGCCGCGGGACCAGTTGGCCTCCATGGTCGCCAACCCCTTGTCGAGGGCCGCGTCGCTCATTTCCAGCATGGTGACAGGAAAGCCTGCCTCTGCATAGGTCATTGCGATGCCGCCACCCATTGTGCCGGCTCCCAAAATGCCGACTTTGGCAACTTTGCGCGGAGTGCCGGAAACATCGCTGGGTGGTTTGGCCGATTGGCGTTCGGCAAAAAAGATGTGACGCAGGGCGTTGGATTGATCGGATACCACCAGTTCCTTAAACGTCGCGCGTTCCTGATCCATGCCTTCCCGGAAGGGCATTTCAAAGGCATTGCGGATGGATTGCAGCGCCCGGACTGGCGCGTGGGCACCTTTCGCCTTTTTGGTCACTTCGGTGAGACTGGCCTCGAATACGGCTTCTATGTCGGGTGTCATGGCCAGAGAAACCTTGGAAAGACGACGATCTTCAAAGTTCTTGCCTGCCACTTCCTCGGCCAGCTTTACCGCGGCGTCCAGCGCATCGTCGGCCACCTGATCGACCAACCCGATATCCATGGCTTTGGCTGCGGAAATGGGACGTCCTGACGCCGCAAGCGTGATGGCGTCGGCGACATTCGGCAACAGGCGCGGCGCGCGCTGGGTGCCACCGGCGCCGGGCAGAAGACCAAGATTGACCTCGGGCAGGCCGAGCTTTGCCTTGGGGGCAGCCACCCGATAGTGACAGGCGAGCGCGGTTTCCAGACCACCGCCGAGCGTGTTGCCTTCAACCACAGCGACGACCGGAATGCCGCTGGCTTCAACATGGTCCAATACATCCGGCAGGATCGGATCTATCAGCGGCTTGCCAAATTCACGAATGTCGGCGCCGGCGATGAATGTCCCACCGCGCCCGGCCAGTACGGCGGCCTTTGCGGTCGATTGAGCCGCGGCGAGTTCAGCCACAATGCCTTGTCGAACGTGATAGGACAGGGCGTTGACGGGGGGATTGTCGATCCAGATGACGGCAACGTCGCCGCGCATTTCGGTGGTAACGGATTTTGTCATGTTATTTTCCTTTGAATACGGGGCGGCGTTTTTCGACAAACGCCCGCGCGGCCTCAACATGGTCTTCGCTGCGGAAGGCCGTCGCCATGTTGCGCGCCTCCTGATCGAGTGCCTGTGACAGGCTGCCCTGTTCGGCCAGATTGAAGTTTTCTTTCATCAGCGCCAGCGCCACCGTCGGACCGTTGGCCAGACGCTCTGACCAGCTTTCAACAGTTGTGGTGAAATGCTCCCGGTCTACCGCCACATTGACGATGCCCATCGCCGCAGCTTCGGCGCCGGTAAACGTCTCGGCAAAGTAGTACAGCTCCCGCGCCTTGGCTGTGCCGACGATCTTAGAGAGGAACCAGGACCCGCCAAAATCACCGGAACCGGCAACGCGGGCAAAGGCGGTGGTGAACTTGGCCTGCGAATCGGCAATGCGCAGATCGCACGATAGCGCCAGCGCAAAGCCTGCCCCCGCGCAGGCGCCATTGATCGCGGCGATGGTCGGTTTGGGCATTTCGTGCAGCAGACGCGCACATTCCATGTAGCCGCGCAAAAGCGTGGTTTCTTCCTCGGCGCTCATCGGGTTGCTGCCCTCGGCGCGCTCGGTCATTGCCTTGACGTCACCGCCGGCGCAAAACGCCGGATCGGTGCCAGTCACCACAACGCAGGCCACGTCAATATCGGCCTGCACGTCTTCGAGCAGTTTCAGTAGCGCAGGCCACATCTCGCGGCTCATCGCATTGCGTGCGTCGGGCCGATTGATTGTGATCGTGGCGACCCGATCCACCTTGTTGAGCAACAGGTTGTCCATGGGACGTTACAGGACCTCAAACAGACCTGCAGCTCCCATGCCACCACCGACGCACATGGTACAGACGACATATTTGACGCCGCGGCGTTTGCCTTCAATTAGCGCGTGCCCAACCATGCGCGCACCGCTCATGCCATAGGGATGACCAACCGAAATCGCACCGCCATTGACGTTGAGAATTTCGTCCGGAATGCCCAATGTGTCGCGGCAATGCAGAACCTGTACGGCAAATGCCTCGTTCAGTTCCCAAAGGCCGATATCGTCCATTTTTAGGTTGTTGCGCTCCAACAGTTTTGGCACCGCGTAAATCGGGCCAATGCCCATTTCGTCGGGCTCCAGTCCGGCAACCGCCATGCCGCGATAGGCACCGAGCGGGTTGAGGCCTCTCTTTTCGGCTTCCTTGGCCTCCATCACGACCGACGCCGAGGCGCCATCGGAGAGCTGGGAAGCGTTGCCCGCCGTGATTGTCTTGTCAGGGCCGAGCACCGGGTTCAGGCCCTGCAGACCCTCCAGTGTTGTTGAAGGCCGGTTGCCTTCGTCCTTGTCCAAGGTGACGTCGTGCTCTGATTGCTCTTTCGTTTCCTTGTTGACCATGATCATGGTGGAGGGCAGGGGGACGATCTCATCGTCAAAGGCACCGGCTTGCTGGGCCGCAGCGGTGCGCATTTGCGATTGAAATCCATATTCATCCATGGTTTCGCGGGAAATGCCGTAACGGTCGGCGACCACTTCAGCCGTTTCCAGCATTGACATGTGAACATGCGGATGCATGGCGACCAGGGACTTGTCGACACCAACCCGCATGTCCGGTGTCTGGACCATCGAAATACTCTCCACGCCACCGCCGACGCAGATGGGCATATTGTCGCTGACCACCTGCTTGGCGGCCGTCGCGATGGCCATCATGCCCGAGGCACATTGGCGGTCGAGCGACATGCCGGATACGGTCACTGGCAGACCGGCCTTGAGCGCCGACAAGCGGCCAATGTTGCCGCCCTGGACACCCTGTTGCAGAGCCGCGCCCATGATCACGTCGTCCACTTCGGCCGGATCGATGCCTGCTCGAGCCACGGCGTGCTGCATGGCATGGCCACCCAGTGTCGGGGAAGGCGTGTTGTTGAAGGCGCCGCGATAAGCTTTGCCAATCGGGGTGCGGGCGGTTGAGACGATGACTGCTTCGCGCATGGGGAAGACCTCAGGTTACAAAAAGAAGAGCAAACATACTCACGAGTATGTTGACTATGACGCTTGTTCTATGGGAGGGCAAGGGAACGAAATTTCCGATCCA
>JABSRX010000144.1 GCA_013214695.1 Rhizobiaceae bacterium
GGGGCCGCCGCCACCGACGACCCGCTTGATCTGGCAGACTTTGCCCTGGGGCCTCATTCGTTGCGGATTCGGGTCGGGCGCAATTTCGACGACCTGCCATTGACCTCGGCGATGACAAAGGCCGATCGCCAGGCCTTGGAAGCGCGGATGCAGGATGTCTTTCGAGCGCTGGCATCGGATCCGGTCTGGG
This sequence comes from Rhizobiaceae bacterium, assembly GCA_013214695.1. Classification (GTDB taxonomy): domain Bacteria; phylum Pseudomonadota; class Alphaproteobacteria; order Rhizobiales; family Rhizobiaceae; genus Pseudahrensia. The sequence continues at coordinate 191 of JABSRX010000144.1, forward strand.
CCGGCACTTACGTGTCGCTGACACCGGGCCATGACAGTGAAATCAGCGCAGACGCTTATCAGGACCTGGTGTCCCGTCACCTGATGTTCAAAGACATGAGCCAGGACGGCTATCTGACGGCCGCCGGGATTGCTGGCGACTGGCCTTACGGCCGCGGTTGCTACCTGTCGCAGGATCATGAATTCATCGTCTGGGTCGGCGAGGAAGATCACCTGCGCATCATGGTGATGAAACACACCACACGCCTCAGGGATGTGCTCGACCAGTTGAAGCTGGCGCTGGACCGGATCCAGCAGATCACGGGTCGAACCTTCGCCCACTCGGCGCAATACGGCGCTGTCACCACCTGCCCCACCAATCTCGGCACCGGCATGCGCGCATCGATCCACCTGAAACTGCCCAGGCTCGTAGGTCCGGATGGGTCCATCGACAAGATCAAGGCGATTGCCGCACCGCTCGGTCTTGCAGTGCGCGGACTGGGCGGCGAGCACACGCCGGTGGGCGCCGATGGCACCGTCGACATCTCTCCCAAGGCGCGCCTATGCGTCACTGAAGCCGAAATCATTTCCCGATTGTATTCTGGCATCGGCCAGCTCATTGAAGCCGAAAACTGCTAACCCTGACCAGGTCCATCCCGAAAGCCACTCATGAAACTTCTGAAATACGCCGCCTATCTCCTCGTACTGCTCTGTGTCGTCGCCGTCGGCTGGGTGTTCGTCTCGCCACCGGACCTGTTTCGGGTTGGCAGCAACTATTCGGCCAAGATCATCTGTTCCAACTATTTTCTCGCCAACCGCGATCCTGAACGGGTTTTGGAAGTTGATGTCCAGGCGCCGGGCCACCCTCTGCTCAGGCTGATGCAGGCTGAAGTGGACAGCGCCACAGGCATTGTCCGAACCGGGCTGTTTGGCGTGATCGGCCAAGGCATGGCTGTATATCGAAAAGGGTTTGGCTGCACCCCAGTGCCGGACCGTGATCTGGCCGCGGTGACAGAAGTGCCGGAGCCATCCACCATTGCCGAACCGGACGCCCAACGCGACTGGCCCCTGGGCAGCCGCATTGCCACGGCCAAAAATTCCAAGCTGGAAGCCGTACTGGCTGACGATGCTCTTGCCGGCCCCGGCATGCGGGCGATTGTTGTGGTCAAGGACGGCAAAATTGTCGGCGAGCGCTATGCTCCCGGTTTCGGCCCCCAAACACCGATGCTCGGCTGGTCGATGGCGAAGACTGTCACCGGCGCTCTGGTCGGACGGCTGATCCAACAAAACCAGATTGATCTGCAGGGCGATAATCTGTTTGCCCATTGGGCCAATGACAACCGCAGCAAGATTACCCTGCAGGATCTGCTCGGTATGGCCAGTGACCTACAGTGGAACGAGGGCTATGGCGCCGTCAGCGACGTGACGCGCATGTTGTTCCTGTCGCCCGATATGGCGTCTCTCGCCACCAATCCGCCGCTCAACGAGCCATCCGGTGGTGAGATTGGCACGCACTACAACTACTCCTCCGGCACCAGCGTGATCATCGCGCGCTATCTGCAGGACCAACAGCCGAGCGTCGAACAAGGCTTGCTGCTGGCGCATAACCAACTGTTTGCACCATTGGGCATGTCGACCGCGGTCATTGAACCCGATGCCCGCGGCACGCTGACCGGCGGTTCCTACATGTATGCCTCACCGCGTGACTGGGCCCGAATGGGGCAATTCCTGCTGCAGAAAGGCGTTTGGCGCGGTCAACAATTGCTGCCTGAAGGCTATGTTGACTGGATGACCGAAACCCATCCGGCCCACTGGAATGGCCGCTACGGCCGGGGTCACGTCTGGCTGACACCGCCCGGATCGGGACGGCCCGGCGACAATCCGGAATTCAACCACAAGGCTTTCTGGATGGCCGGACACGACGCCCAGTCGATTGGCATTCTGCCGGAAGAAGGCCTGGTCATCGTCCGATTGGGCCTGACGCCGTCAAAACTGCTGTACAAGCCCGCCAAACTGGCCAACGCCGTGGTCGAGGCTTTGAAGTAGGTCTAGTCGTTGTTCTCGAGCAAATAGTCGAGCGGCAACTGCGTCGTGTACTTCATCTGCTCCATGGCAAAAGACGAACTGACATCGGTGATGTCGATCTTGTTGATCAACCGCTGATAAAACCGGTCATAGGCAGCAATGTCGGGCACCACCACCCGCAGCAGATAGTCGATCTCGCCGCTCATCCGGTAGAGCTCGACGACCTCGGGAAATTCGCTTGTCACTTCCGAGAACCGCTTCAGCCATTCCGCGTTGTGGCTGTTGGTGCGGATCGACACGAACACCGTCACCTTGGCATTCACCGATGCCGGGTCCAGCACCGCCACCCGCTTGGTGATCACGCCATCTTCCTCAAGCTTTTGAATGCGGCGCCAGCACGGCGTTGTCGACAGGCCCACCTTCTTGCCGATTTCAGCCACCGGAATGGTCGCATCTTGCTGTAACAGGGTGAGAATGCGTTTATCGATACGATCCATGGGACTTGGCCTTCTTGGTGCTTAGCAGATTTCTATTCCAGAAACGACGGGATGGGAATAGCAAAACACTATTCACATTCCAAAAATGGCAAAATTGCGCAAAGTTTTTGCTCAGGTAAGACGAGCGACCTCGGCCTTCAAGAGCGGCAGCACATCGGCCTCAAACCACGGGTTTTTCTTCAACCAGCCGGTATTGCGCCATGAGGGATGCGGCAAGGGCAAAATCTTCGGCGTGCGCGCCTCGTTGAACGTGGCGCGCCAGTTGGCCACCGTTTCGGTCAACGTGCGCCGCCGCTCATCACCCATGTGATAGGCCTGGGCATATTGGCCAATGACCAGGATGAGCTCCAGCTGGGTCATTTCCGCAAAGATTTGGTCATGCCAGGTCTGAACGCATTCCTTGCGCGGTGGAAGATCGCTTTTCTTGGCGTCATAGCCGGGAAAGCAAAAGCCCATCGGCACGATGGCCAGGCGGCTGACATCGTAAAAGATTTCGCTGGAAATGCCCATCCAGTCGCGCAGCCGGTCGCCCGATGGATCGGTAAAAGGCGCACCGCTTTTGTGCACACGCAAGCCTGGCGCCTGCCCCGCAATGCATAATCGCGCGGTCGACGACAACCGAACCACCGGTCGCGGCGTGTGCGGCAGCGGTTCGCCAATGGGATTGTCGACGCAAACGGTGCAGGCCTCAATCCGCGTGGTCAGCTGATCCAGTTGGCTCGACAAGCGCTCTCCCAATGTAATATTTTACTTTAATAAACTTCATTAAAGTATTGTTTTATAGCACTAAGCCTTGGCCGAAGGGCGCGCTTTGACCCGGCCATACCAGTCCATCAGATTGTCCAACCCCTCGGGAATATCAATCCGGGCAGGTTTGGTGAAATCCACCGCAATCATCGCCGTGATATCGGCAATGGTGTAGCGATCACCGGCGATAAATTCCCGATCCGCCAGTTCCTCATTCAGCCAACGCAAGGTTTCCTGCGCTCTGGGTCGGTTGGCCTCACTGAATTCCTTGATCTGCGGCACTTCCCAGGTCGCCATGGCTGGATGGGCGTGGCGGAATGTGTTGGCGACAAACAGCAACAGGTTCATCTCCATACGGCGCTGCCACATCTCCACCCGCGCACGGTCCAGCGGGTCGACCCCCATCAATGGCGGCTCTGGATGCAATTCCTCAAAATAACGGCAGATCGCAACGCTTTCGGTCAGCGCTGAACCGTCATCGAGCACCAGGACCGGCAATCGCTGCAATGGATTGTGCTTTGTGACGACCTCTTCCTTGTGCCCCAACGCGCCCATATCAACAGGCTCCAGCGGCACCTCGATGCCTTTTTCAGCCAAAAAGATACGCACCCTGCGGGGATTGGGCGCTTGTCCGCCATCCAGCAATTTCATTGAATTTCTCCTCCTGCATTGCGTTCCAACCGCAGCCAGACCCACACTTTCTGGAGCCAGCTTGGCATGGCATGGGGACCAGCGGAAGCTTGCGAACGGTGGACGCGGCGCCATTCCCCGGGATTTTCAAAATCGCCCCGCCAGATCCCGGCACGGTTGCGCCGCGCCTCGGCCTCTTCGGCGGCATAACCGCCATAATCGACCGCCCACCCCTGTCTCACCAGCCAGGCGTTCAGCTCCAGTTCACCGGTCGAACAGGTCGCCAGCAGTCTCTGGTAGCGATCTTCTCCCCATGTGGTGCACATGACCAAGGCGCCATTAATCTTTGTCCGTAACTGCGCCCGTGCCTGACGCCCACACGGCCATTGCTGCCCATCAGAGGTACATTTTTGCGCCAATTCTGGCGCATCAATGCCGAGGAGCCGCAGCTTCACATCTTGCATGACCAGACTGTCACCATCGATAACCAACGGATTTCCTGAGATATTCTGGCTCCCACTCTTTTCGAGCTCGACGATCAAAAACGCCAGGACTGCAAACAAGGCGAAGGTCAGACCGACACTGGCCAGCTTGCCAAAGGCAGAAGCACGCCTCCTTCTCGCCATGATAAAAAACCACAAATAGGGCCGAGTTTATTGGTTGACGTTAACTTAATATTTCCCCCCGGCAAGCGACAATGCCGGCTGATTTTCGCGTAACCACCTGTCGAATGAGTACCATGTCCGAGCAGGCCACCAAAACCCACGACAAGACGATCGTCGAACGGCGGGTCATTCCCGCCGGCGCCAAGTCGCGGCAGGCGGTCAAGGCGCTGCGTGCAAGCTCGGGTGGGCGTTTCAGCGGGCGCACCAAACGATCCAGCGGATTTGAGGCAGATTTGCTGTCCAGACACGCACGGGTTCAGAAGTCGACGCTCGCTCTGGCCTTGATGGTGCTGGTGATGGTCTGCGTCGTCGGACAGTTTTTCCTCGCCAAAGCGGTGCTTGGCGTTTGGCTTGCTGTCGGCGTCGGTTTGGTCGGCGTTGGCTACCGATTGGCCGCCACTTATCTGCAATCGGATCCGGAAGAACAGATCGCCAGCGGTTGGGAGCGCAATTTCGTCATTCTGCGCGTCATGACCGGGCTGCATTGGGCCGCCCTGTTCGTCATGCTGCCGACCCACAATTCAGACGGCAATGTGTCAACCGTCCTGCTTTTCGCCATGCTGGTGATATGCGGGCAATCACTGCTGCAGTCGCGCTTCCTGAAGTTCGGCACCCTTCTCGATGCCACGCCGTCCGCGATCATCTTTTCCTACATGCTGCTCAAGGACATGTCCTTTGCCTATATCGTCGCCACAGCCTGCATCTGCACCACTCTGGCCTTCTTCCAGGTGATTGCCGAAACCATGCGCAATGGCTCGATCAGCAATCTCAAGGCGCGGGCCGAGCGTGATCAGCTGGTGATGGAACTGGAACACTCCCGCAGTATTTCCGACGAAGCCCGCCGCCGGGCTGAAGAATCAAACCTTGCCAAGTCACGCTTCCTGGCCACCATGAGCCACGAGCTGCGCACGCCGCTGAACGCCATTCTGGGATTCTCCGAAGTCATGACCAACGAAGTGATGGGGCCGATCGACAACGCCCATTACAAGGAATATCTCGGTGACATTCATCGGTCCGGCAGTCACTTGCTGAAGCTGATCAACGAGATCCTCGACCTGTCGCGCGTTGAGGCCGGCCGCTACGAGCTGAACGAAGAAGCCACCAACCTGGCCCATGCCGCCGATGAATCGCAGCAAATGATGAAACTCAAGGCGGCGGAAAAGAACGTCACGGTGGTCACCCAGATCCAGCCGGACCTGCCGCAGCTGTGGGCCGATGCCCGCGCGGTGCGTCAGGTCATTCTCAACCTGCTTTCCAACGCCCTGAAATTCACCCCTTCCGGCGGCACCATCTGGCTTAAAGTTGGTTGGACTGCAGGTGGCGGCCAGTACATTTCGGTCAGGGATACCGGGCCGGGCATTCCCGAGGAAGAAATCCCAATCGTGCTGTCTTCCTTTGGTCAGGGGTCAATCGCCATCAAATCCGCTGAACAGGGCACCGGCCTTGGCCTGCCGATTGTTCAGGCGCTGGTCCACATGCATGAGGGCAGCTTTGACTTGAAGAGCAAGCTGCGCGAAGGCACCGAAGTGATCGCCACCTTCCCGAAAAGCCGTGTCATGGAAGAACTGCCGGTTATTCCTGTCGAAGGCCAAAAGCAAAGCCGCTTCCCGCATATGCGTCGCCGCGTTCAGGCCCCCTCAATGGCCGCGCAATAGCGGCGGCGGCGAGCGGCAAGTGGCTACCAGCGACTGCGTCAGTCGACCCGATAATCCTCTGGTATGTAGAAGACATAATCGTTGTCAGCCACGGCCTCATGGCAGACATGGCAATATTCCACCAGTTCGGGCTCCGAGCCGACCGTATCGCCAAAAATACTGCCATCGGGAATGACCATCACACAGCGCCAGTCGGCGGTTGCCGGGCTGGTGCCAGCAGCCAGCTTCTCCATCACGAACATGGCGCCGGGAAACTGCTTGCCGTCGTCGGTGACAGTGATTGAATCCTTGGCGATCACGGTGCCCGCAGGATACACCTCGCCGCTCTTCAGCTTGCCATAATCCTTGCCGATGTCATTAACGAAGTTGTTGACGTAGCGCTGCCCGTGGGTCGCCGAAATATAGGGCGCCGAGTTGTAGCGCTTCCAGGACTGATAATCCCTGATCAGGTCAAGATTGGCCGGCGCATAAAGCGCATCCAACCGCGCCTTCAGTTCATCATATATGGCATTTGCCTGTGCTTGGGAAAGCTCAGCCGGGTTCTCCAACGGCACATGGGCGGTCTCCCCCGTCTCCTGCGCCGTGGAAGCTCCACTCAACAGTCCAGCAATAACCGCTCCGATCAAAAGCACTCGTTTCATCAAATCACTCCTGTCGCTGTTGTCGTTGGCAACAAGCGTAGGAGGATCGGCGCCCGAAGTCGCTCAAACGACCGGCTATTTCACCGAACTGTGTCGATAGTTGAAATCGGGCGTGATCGAGTTGATCAGGCTTCTTTGTCGCTGACCGCGGCTTCCTCGAAGGTTGCCATGCCGGTGTGACACAGGGCCGCCGCCTTGATGATCCCGGCTGCCAGAGCCGCGCCGGTGCCTTCGCCCAGGCGCATGTCCAGATTGAGCAGCGCGGTCTTGTTCATCGCCGCCAATGCCTTCTGGTGGGCAGGTTCAGCCGAAACGTGGCCAAAGATGCAGTGATCGAGGCTGGTCGCGTCCATGGCGTGGAGCACAGCCGCGGCAGAGCTTGCAACAAAGCCGTCGACAACGACAGGGATGCGCTGGGCGCGTGCCGCCAGAATAGCGCCGGCCATGGCCGCAATTTCCCGGCCACCCAAGCGTCGCAGAACTTCCAACGGATCACCCAGATGATCCTTGTGCAGCTCAACGGCGCGATTGATCACGTCGGCCTTCAGGGCAACGCCTTTCGGGTCGTGACCGGTACCGGGACCAACCCATTCCTCGGCCGTGCCGCCGAACAGCGCCAGATAGATGGCCGAGGCAATCGTCGTATTGCCGATCCCCATTTCACCGATGCACAGAAGATCCGTTCCACCGGCAATGCTTTCCATGCCAAACGCCATTGTCGCGGCACATGTGCGCTCATCCATGGCCGGCTCTTCGGTGATGTCCTTGGTGGGGATCTCCAGCGCCAGGTCAAAGACCTTCAAGCCAAGATTATTGGCGATGCAGATCTGGTTGATGGCGGCGCCACCGTTCTTGAAATTGGCCACCATCTGCACGGTGACTTCCGCTGGAAACGGCGAAACACCTTGCTTGGTAACCCCGTGGTTGCCGGCAAAGATCGCCACCAGAGGACGGGTGATCTGCGGCTTGCGGCCGGTCCAGGCAGCCAGCCATTCGGCGATGTCCTCCAGTTTGCCCAGCGCACCTGGCGGCTTGGTCAATTGGGAATCACGTTCGTTGACCATCTGGGCAGCATGGGCATCCGGACCCGGCAAATCATTGAAAAGGGCGCGGATATCGTCAAATGGCATGGCGGTGTTGGACATGGAACCTCAAAAGGAAACAATTGCGTGGGGCTGAAGGTTGTCTATAACGCGATTGAAACTGCGTACAACAGCTCTCCAACTTTGGTGACAGATTTTGCGACGCTGCCGGGAGATCGACGTGGTCAAACAGATTTATGCAGATTTGAAGTCGAGCATCCTGTTTCTGTCGCGACTGCCAATGTCTTTTTCATTACAGGCCCCCCTGCCCGACTTTACCCGCACGCCCTGGGCCTTTGCCCCCGCCGGCATGATCATCGCGCTGCCGGCCGCATTGGTGCTCTGGGGCACCGCGGAAACCGGCCTTGCCGCACCGCTGGCCGCCGTGCTTGCCACCGCAACCATGATGCTGATCACCGGCGCTCTGCACGAAGACGGCCTTGCGGACACGGTCGATGGCTTTTGGGGCGGCTATACAAGAGAGCGCAAGCTGGAAATCATGCGCGACAGCACGATTGGCACCTATGGCGTGCTGGGGTTGATCGTTGTCGTTGCCCTGCGGATTGCTGCCCTGTCGCTGTTGGTGACCAGCCTTGGCGCCTTCCATGCGGCTTTGCTGCTGATCGCCATTGCTGGTCTGTCGCGGGCCGCAATGCTGCAACCCTGGTCGCTGCTGCCGTCGGCCCGGCCAAGCCAGAGCACCGAAAGTACGGAAACCACAAAAGACGAATCCGGGCTTTCGGCCCGCTATGGTGTTCCGCCGAAGGGCGTCATGATGACCGGCATGCTTGCCGCTCTTCCGGCCGCTGCAATGCTGCTCTGGAGCGCCGGTTGGCCCGCCGCGCTGCTGGGGCTGGCGCTGATGCAGGGGGCGATCCTGGTGCTGATGCGCCTAAGCCGCCATCATATCGACGGTCATACGGGCGATACGCTTGGCGCGACACAACAATTGTCGGAAATGGGGCTTTTGCTCGGCCTTGTTTGGACTATGTAAGAGAAATGACTGATTCAGCCCCGATCAAATCGCCCTGCATTCTGGTATGCGCCATCGAGCCGAATTCCGGCCATTGCTATGGCTGCGGGCGTTCGCGCGACGAAATTGCCGCCTGGATGCAGTTTTCCCCTGAAGTGCGGGACTATCTGATGGAAGAAGAACTGCCATCGCGTGTTGCCAAGCTGGAGCGGCGGCCAAGACGCGTGACCCGCCGGTCGCGAATGCGCGGCGGCGGCGGCGGCAACGGCAAACGACGTGACGTGCTGGATATCTCGTCCTGATGGGTCGCTTGTTCTGGGTTCTTGCCGGTTTTCTCGGTCTTGTCCTGATTATTTTGATCGCCAGCGGCGATACAGGCACGGCGCTCGGTTTTGAGGCCAACCAGTTTGGCACCGCCGCCGTGGCCGCTGTCTGGGCTTTGCTGATCGGCGGTGCCGTCTTCGGGCGCGGCACCAGCCTCTATGAAACACTGAAACAGCTCGGCATCTGGATCCTGATCATCCTGATGCTGATGGCGGCCTACGTGTTCCGGTTTGACCTGCAGGATTTTGCCTCGCGTTTTTCTGGCGGCATCATCCCGGGCAGCCCGATTTCGACTACCGGTGATGACGGTCGCAATACGGTCACCCTGATCCGCTCCGACAACGGGCATTTTGAAGCCGCGGCCGGGGTCAATGGCCAAAGCATCCGCTTCCTGGTGGATACCGGCGCCACGGCAATTGTCATGAGTGCCCGCGATGCCCGCGCCGCCGGCATCGATGTCGATTTGCTGAATTTCAACATCCGCACCCAGACCGCCAACGGCACGGGCCGTGCCGCCCGCGCCACCATCGATCAATTCTACCTCGGTGGCATCGAACGCAATAATCTGACCGTGATGGTTGCCGAGCCCGGCCGTCTGGCTCAAAGCCTTCTGGGACAACAGTTTCTGGAATCGCTGCATTCCTACGAAAAACGCGGAGATCGCCTGACTTTGCGCGATTAGCGCCGGTTTTTGCACAAATTTGAGCAGAATTCGCCAATTTGACCTAGATCATACCGGCAATCGACGACCCATGAAACCATGGTGTGACTCCAAAGAAAGGATCACACCATGTACAAACACATCCTTGTTCCCGTCGTTTTCGACCACAATGCCTCGGTGGAACCTGCCGTCGCCGTATCCCGCAAGCTGATGTCTGATGACGCCAAGATGACCCTTCTGCATGTGGTTGAACAGCCACCCTCCTATGCCGCAACGATGATTCCTCCCAAAGTGTTTGAGGAATCGGTTGAGCATGCACGCACGGAAATCAAAAAGCTGTCTGAAGGCGCAGCCAAAGGGGCCAATCCGGTGGTGATCACCGGCCATGCCAGCCGCGCTATCATGGACTATGCCCATGACAATGACTGCGACTGCATCGTCATTGCCTCTCATAAGCCTGGATTGGAGGATTATTTCCTCGGATCAACGGCCGCCCGCGTGGTGCGCCATTCAAGATGCGATGTGCATGTGCTGCGCTAGCAGTGATCAGATGTGACGGGTTGGGCTTCGTTTAGAGGCCCAATTCCTTCAACACCCGGCCATCGCGGCCGTAAATGTCCGCGCGGTAGTTGAGGTCGCCTTTGCGCGTCGCCCAGGCGGTCAAATAGGTGACAAACAGCTCGCGGCCGGTGGACAGCTCAACCTTGCCATCCGCATTGGCCAGCCCCTTCACGGCGCCCCGGTCAGCCGGATCGACAATCTTTGCCAATTGCTCAATCCCGGTGCCGTTGCGGTCGTCCAGCTCAATCGTGCGTGTGTCGCTTCCCATCGCAGGCGCAGCATAAGACAACACGATACGCTGTCCCTGGCGCTCAATCGCCGTGACGCTGCCGTAGAACGTCGGCAATTCCTCAACTGCCTCGTTCATCACAACTGGGATGAGACCGGCTGTCTTGCCTTCAACCGTCAGCTTCATCTGGCCGTCGACCAGATTGAAATAGAGCGACGTGCCCTCATCAGGCCGGTTTTGCCAGCGACGGCGTTCGATATTGATCTGGATCTTGGCAATACGTTCATCAAGCGGACGGTTCATTTCTGCCAGGGTTGCCGGGCCGATTTTGCCATCCGCCTCCAGCCCATGGCGCTTTTGAAAATCGGCAATCGCCTGGCGCAATGGCTTGTCCATGCCGGCCGTTGATATCATCAGTTTGGCAGGCAGATCGCCGCTCAGTGCCAGCAGTTTGCGCAGATCGGCGATGTTCTTGCCATCGACGTTTTTCGGCCAGTGTTTGGACTGCGCCAACTGCACCGTTTCAAACAGCTTGGAAATCAGGCGCAGATAGCGGCGATCGTCGCCCACCAATTCTCCCAGCATGACCCGCAGATTGCCGGCATAGGCGGCCTTTTCCACCAGTTCGGCCGGGTCCATGCGCCAGGGTTCGACCTTGTTGCTCGGCAAGGTTTTGAGATTTGTTGTGCGGCCATTGAACAGATCATGACTGAAATCGATCAGCGCACCGGTAAACAGAAAATCCATCCGCGCCAGATCGGCCGGATCGGTGCTTTCCATCAGTTCGGATATCTCGTCGACATTGTAGAAGCTGGGGCTCAGGCCATGCACGGCGGAAGACCGCAATTCGCCCAACAACGCCTTCGCCTTGCCTTTGGGGCCGCTGTCACGGCTCCAGACAGGCTTGAAGCTGCGGGTGCTGTAAAACGCTTTGATGCTCTCAAAATTCGCATCAGCCACGTCTGAACCGGTGCGCACGGAAGGTTTCGCCACCAGCACCTTCATCGCGGCACCAACCGCTTCATTGTTGGCGAATGACGGGCTGCCGGCGGCCAGGATCAGGCAGAAAGCGAGCAAAAACAGTCTGGTCAGCATGCGGACGGGTCCGAAAGAATGAGAATTACGCAACAGTAGCGCCGCCGGTCTGAACCGTAAACTCAAATGCGGCCTGGCTTGAATCATAGAGCACGTCGATGGTCGCACCGGCGGTCACACCGTTGAGTTGGGCCACCATCTTGCCGCTGATGCTGACTTCCGCATTGCCGCTGTTTTCAACGATCTGCAGATCATCCGACGTGCCTGGCAGATAGTCGGCCAACAGGGCGTCCAGATCCAGCACGTCGACCCCCGCGTCGAAGTCGAGAATCTGATCAAGCGCCGGCGTTTCGCCCGTATCGGTCAGTTGGAACGTATCGGTGCCTGCACCACCGAACAACAGGTCAAAACCGAGACCACCGTCGAGGAAGTCGGCCCCTGCCCCGCCATTCAGCGAGTCATTGCCGTCGGTGCCCACCAGCACGTCATTGTCGGAAGATCCGTTGATCTGGTTAAGTGCGCCGAAATCAACACCGGCATAGGCGCCGATGCTGCCGTCGGCCTGCAGGAATTCACCTTCGGCGAACACGGTGTTGCCGTTCAGCGCATAGTCTGTGGCAGCGGCGTTTAGATCGATGGAGACGATGCCGTGGGAACTCAGCGACTGCAGTTCGCCGGCCTGAGAGACACCATCGGAATTGCCGTCTTGCCAGACGACAAGATTGGCGAAATCGACATCGTTTGAATCGATGACGCCGTCGCCATTGCTGTCCAAACCGCGCAGTGCGGCGATCGAATCCTCAAAAGCCTGTTCGTTGAATACTTCAGAGAAGATCTCGGTGCCGTCCTCGATGGCGCCAGAGCCGTCGAGATCAAAGGCAAGAATACCGTCTTCGGGGCCCGCCCATCCGATGCTTTCTTCAACACCGTCGCTGTTCAAATCAAAAGCCGCGGCCCGTGCCAGATCCACACCGTCGCCGTTCAGGTCTAGAACGATTGGATCAGAGGTCGCGTCAAATGACACCCTCAACACAACGTTTTCGCCAGCTGTGAAGCTTTGATTCAAGATAGGAATGGTCAATGTATTTGCAGTGAACGCCAAATTCCCAAAAATATTGGAAACACCCCATAAATC
>JABSRX010000145.1 GCA_013214695.1 Rhizobiaceae bacterium
TCCGGCAGCTCAATGTCCATGGCGCGCATTTTGATGGCATCGGTGATGTTCTTGATGGCGCGGCCGGTGAAGCGCGGCTCGGCCACCTTGATCATATGTAGATAGGTACCGACATCGGCCAGCGATTTCGGTTCACCAACGTCGTTCATGAAGCGATCGTGCACGGCAATCATGCCATCTTCCTGAGGCTTGGAGAGATCGGCATAGGCTTCGCTGACCGCCCGCTTGATCGCCTGCGCCTCGAACAGCTCGTGGTCCCCCAGGGGGATCTCGTGGTTCTTGCCGGCCAGTAAGGCGAAGATATCGATATAGTCGTCGCGGGTCTGAGGCCCATCGACGAGCCAGCGGGCCCCTGCCCTTTGGCGCAGCGCGTCATCGACGTTTTCCGGGTAGTTTGAAAACATGCCGAACGAGCAATTGCCGCGCACCACGGTTTTGGCGCCGGCAAAGCTCTCCATCAGAACCGCCGTCACTTCCTGCTGACCGGCCGAGGCGCGGTCATCGGAGCGCTTGGCGGCGATCTGATCAATGTCATCCACCGTGCCAAATCCGATGGTCTTCGGGTTGAGCACATTGTTGACGAATTGCTTGCAGTTCTGACCCGACTTGCCCTGGTAGGACGAGATCTGGTCAACGCCGAAATTCTCATAGCTGAAGCCATAACCGGCGACTTCACAGTAATCGTTGATCATCCCGGCGATCATCTGAATCAGGATGGTCTTACCGGTGCCGGGAGAACCGTCGCCAATGAAGGTGAAGAGAAATCCGCCGAGTTCGACAAACGGGTTCATCTGGCGCTCAAAGTCATAGGCCATCAGCATCTTTGACAGTTTGATGGCCTGATATTTGGCGATGTGGTTGCCGATGATCTCGTTCGGCTTCTTGAACTGCATCACCAGCTTTGACCGTTTGGCGCCCGGCGCCACGTCAAAGCCGTTCAGCTCAAAGCCATCGCTTTCCAGCCGCAGATGCACCTGTTCGAAGGATCCAAGGGCGTCGAAGCGCGCCCGCCGTTGCAGCAGCTCGTCCATCGCCAGACGCGCCGCTTCGCGGGCCCGTGCGGTCATCGTCTTGTCGTCTGGCGCCGCCTGGATCGCCGCATCCAGCGCAGCGACCAGACCTTTCAGGGCATCCTGAGGGGTATCGAAGAGGAAATCCGGCTCGTCCACATCATTGGCGGGCTCGCCCTCCTCGGGCAACATCTGCAGCAGATAGGCTGCCGCCGAAAATGCCGCGATATAGGCGGAAGATTCGACCAGCGTGCGGAACCGCTCCATCTCTTCGCCCGACAGATCGCCGGCCAGGTTCTTGCGGGTCAGCGCATCCAGACCGGTGGTCTCGGCGAACTTATCACCAACAGCCAGGGCGACGGCGAGGCCGCGCCGGGTTTTGAACAATAGGCCGTGCTGAGCCAGGGACAGCATCATGTCCTGCGGGTTCAACGCGCCGATGGATTTGGTGAACTCCACCTTATGGGTGTGTTTGGTGCCGGCCGTTGAAACGGTCGAGACAAAGCGGCGGCGGGTGCCGGCAATCTCGGTCTTGCTTTCTGTCTTGCCGGTTTTCACCTGGACAAAGTTCGTCACCAACGATTGGGCGGTGGCGCGATGTTCATCGATTTCGGATTCACGCAGGGTGGTCAGGCCAATATCCATGATCAAAAGTCCCTTAATACCTGGCCACCGGACACCACATGGGTTCGGTAACCGGAGAAGATTTCATCGCGCTTGCCGCTGGCATAGATCGCCTGATAGGCCTCATGCGGGATCAGGGCATGGCGCTGATACGCGCTGACGCCCTGCTGCACGGCCTCAAGATCGTTGGTCTCGATGTGATAGGTCTGGCGCGCCGGTGTCGAGCCCCACAGGCCCCACTTGGCCGGTGTTTCGGAAATCGAAAACAGTTCCTGCACCGTCCAGGTCAGCATCCATGCATTCTCGACGCGGCTGACCTTTTCAAGGATGTTTTCGACCACCCGGCCATGGCTGGTGACGCCGGCAGAATAAAACGGCCCCATCACAATGCGCCGCAACTGCACAGGATGTAGGTGCTCGAAATCGCGATCCATGTTGTCGGCAACCGTGGCGAGTGTCAGTCCATAGGACGAGTTCTTTTCGCAGAAATCGTCAAACTGGTGCGCCAGTTCCGGGTTCAGCAAGCCATCGATTGGGAACGGGATATCCAGATCCTTCTTCAGCGCCTTGCCGCTCATCAGCAAACGGGCGAGATCGGAAGATGAGTCCTCGATCACCGCCACATAGACCATCGGCAAATTGGCGCTGCCGTCAAAGGCGCCCCAATGCACCACGTAAAACGGACGCCCGGTTTTCTCGTTCAGCGCAACCTTGACGCTTTTCGGCAAAATGAACGGCTGGAACACATCCCCCTGCAGCACTTCCTGCAGATAGAGCCGCTTGGCCATCATTTTCTGGATGGCCGTAGGGAAACGCTTCTTCAACAGGATGAAGTCGATCATTTCCTGGCGCAGCGTGTCTTCCGACGGCATTTCCGCCAATTGCTTTTCAGCCGTTTTGGCGTCGCTATCCAGATCCATCACATTGCGGTGCAGCGGATAACCGCTTTCTGCCTGGTTGATGCGAAAGCGCTCGGCAAAGGCGATGCGGTTTTCCCAGGCCCGGAAGGAGTGGCCAAGGCGATCGATATAGCCGGTCAGGATCCGGCCCATCATCTCGTGATGATAGAGCGGCGAGTCCTCCTCGCGCAGATAGGCCTCGAGACCTTCCAGCGCCGCGTCAATGGCTCTGAAATAGCGATCGACCGTCGGATCCTTGGCCGGTTTTTTGTCCTTGGTGGTTACCATTTTGGCCAGGTCGGATTAGCTCTGGCCCACGTAGTCAGCCTTGTTGTGCTTGTCCATGACTTCCTGGAAGCGGCGGGCGAAAGCGTCATCGGCCAGCTGTTTGCGGCGCTGAATGTCCTGGGTGGACACCATGTTCTGCTCGTGCATTTCCAGCAGGTCGCCAATATGGCTCTGCGCCGCAGCGCCGATGCCCGCCATGGTGCTTTCCGCAGCCGTATCCACCTGGTTGCCCAAAGTGTTGATCTTGTGGGCCACGTCCTGCTGGGCGGCGGTTTTCAACGAGTCTTCCAAAGCCTTGTACAGCACGATGCGCTGTTCGGTATCGATGGTCAGCTTGTTGATCAGCGTTGCCTGAGCCGCCTTCTGGTTGTTGAGGGAATCGACAAATGTCTGGAACATCGACGTGTAGCGCTCCAGCGTCTGGCTCTCGGCCAGCAATTCCTGCTCTTTGGCCTGCATGGCATTGTATTCGGTGGCCAGTTTGGAGCGCTCGCCTTCCAGGTCGGCGCGCTTCTTCTGGTCTGTCGCCACAGAGATCTGGTTTTCCAGATCCAGCAACATCGGGTTCAGTTCCTCGATACGGTTCTGAGTTTCTTCCAGTGTTGAAATCGTGCCCTTGCGACGCTCGATCACAGCCCGGAGACTGGATTCGGAATTTTCGTAGCGCTCGTCCAGGATGGCTTCCTGGTCCTTCAAAATGCCGGTGATCGTGTCGGATTTGGTCAGCAATTCCTGAAGGTTTCCGGCCAGCGACATGTTGCGGACACGATCGGTGCGCATGCGCTGCGCACGCTGTTTGGAGAAGATCCCGACAAAGCTCTCCCAGGCGGTGAAGCTTTTCATCGATTCAAATTCAGCGCCAAATACGTTGGTCGCGTCTTCCAAGCCGATGATCAGATCCGCAATATTGCCTTCCATGACCTTCTGCTGGCGCAAGACGTCTTGAATGCGGGCGTTTTCGATGTCGAAATCGGCATCACCAATCGATTCTGCCTTGGCCATTTCCTCCAGCACAACACCGGACTGGGCGATCTTCTCGCGCATTTCTTCGACGGTGCTGCGGGTCTTCTCGATCTCGCGGTCAAACTTGGTCATGTCGGACATGGTGATTCCTTCCCTGAACGTCCTGCGGTTTCACGGAAATTCCCCCGCACCAACAAATATCATGCGCCTGGGTTCTGGATCACGCCTCCAGCGACCAGACTTTAAGCAGTTCCCGCGTTGCACGAAAACCGCCCACACAATATAGGCGGGGTGCGACAAAATACCAGCATTTACAAGGAAAACGAGACTTATCCGAGGCTTTTATGCGCCCAGTTCGCGCACCAGAACCTTCAGCACCTGCAATTTGGCGCGCTCGTAAAAACTCTGCGGTTCACCTTCCAGAATCGCCACGCCCCGAACCGCCATATCGGGACGGGAAAGGGCAGAATCAGCCGCCGGTTCAAGCGCCACCGCATAGGCCGCCTGCATCGGACGCAGTTCCTCTTTGCGGGCCTCCTCGACCGGGATCGAGCCACCGAAAGGCAGCGCCAGATAAGGTTCATCCAATTGCTGCGAGCTGGCCTCGGCGACGTTTGAGACGCGGGCTGCGATGATCGGCAGTTCCGGGTTTTCCGGTACGAATTTGGCGGTCGAGCCAACCTTGAAGCGGAAAACGTTTTCCTCCCCAACATAGCCCTTGATGCGCGGCGCCTGCTGCGACTGCAAAACGGCTAGTGGCATCTTGGTGTTGATCCACATGCCGACATGAAGCTCCGGATCCAGATCCGTGATGGTGCCGTCAAACGGCGCCCGCATCACCAGTTGTTCGGTGATCCGCTGCAGGCCCTCAATCTCTTCCTTGACCGATTCAAGCTCATTGGTCAGCACGATCAAAGAGGCCCGGTCCTCGTCGTCGGAGCCGGAACGGTCGATGCGCGATTCAAGCAGCATCTTGCGCTCGCGCGCCAACACCAGGTCCTGTTCCAGAACCGGTGCCCGCAGCTTGAGCAGCACATCGCCCTCGCGCACCATATCGCCGTTGCGAATGTCCAGCGTTTCAACCTTGGCCGGCAAAGCGGCAAACAGGGAACGCTCCTGCTTGGCGGTCATCAGGGACGGAATGGTGATCTGTGTGGACCAGGGAATGACCGCCAACACGACCAAAGCCGATGCCACGGTGGCGGAAAGGAAAAAGCGTTTTGAGAACATGATTTGCCCCTTGATGGACCACCAGTGTTTCATCTCCCGCCAAATCGGCAGCAGGATGAACCACAGGATTTCGACCACGAATAGAATGATGCCCACGATCTTGATGAAAAAGGCGTAGACCAGCACCGCAATGCCAAGAAACAGGAAGAACCGATAAATCCAGGTGCTCCAGGCATGCAGGATGACCAGACGGCGCATGCGCGGTGTCAGCACTTCCGGCGGTTGTTCGCCCAAACCGAACAGCAGTTCGCGCAGGCGCCAGCGGGCCATGTCGAAGCTGCGGTTTTGCAGGTTCTGAAAGCCCAGCGTGTCGGAGAGGATGTAATAGCCGTCAAACCGCATCAGCGGGTTCAGGTTGACCGCAAGCGAGGTCACCCAGGAGGTGGTGGCGATGGCGAAGACGCAGAGCCGCAATCCGCCTTCCGGCAGGAACACCCATAGAATGGTGGCCAATGAGGCCAATGCCAGTTCGGTAAAGATCCCCGCGCCATCGATCATCAGGCGCTGGCGCCTTGAACGCAGGGTCCAGGCACCGCTGGTATCGGTATAGAGCACCGGCATCATGACCATGAAAGCCACACCAATGGTCGGCACACGGATGCCGTAGCGCACGCTCATATAGGCGTGCCCCAGTTCGTGCAGCGATTTGACGACGACCAGGCTCGCTCCATAGAGCGCCGCCCCCTGCCAGGACAGCATGAACTGGAAGGTGCCGGTAAACTGCTCCCATTGTCTGGAGACCAGATAGAGACCGGCCAAGGCGGTCAGAACAAAGAACCACACCGCGATGCGGGTGAACAAAGGTGCCACCATCCACCACGTGGCACGCAAAAAGCGGTCCGGGCGAAACAGCGGAATGCGGAAAAACAGATAGGAATGCATGGCGGTCGACAGGAACGACTTTTTGTCGGCGTCGTTCCTTTCCACCATGGTCTTGTAGTCATTGCCCGGAATGTCGCGCACCAGGGCATTGGAAATCAGAAAATGCGTCGCCTCGCCGATCTCGTCCTTGGTGACCATCCGGCCGAATTCAGCCTTCACGCGACGGATCAGGCTTTCCACACTGCCGGCACGCCACAGCATCAGCATTTCCAGCAGTTCGCGGCCAATCTCAAAATAGCGGTTGGAAACCGGATCGAAGATCACCCAGGAGGGCGCGCCATTGGTCTGCGCTGCGGCTGGCACGATCTCCAGATCGTCACGCAAAACCGGAAGCGCGGCATCTTCCTTTTGGGGGTCTTTTAGTAGCCCGTCCATTGCCGAACTGCCGAAAGGGGTTTGCGCAGCAGATAATAGCCAAGGCGGACTTCATCCCCGAAAAGCTTGGCGGTGCCCCGCAGGCCTATGCGGGGAAGGTCCTGAGCATCTTGCGCTGCAAATGCCGCGCGCACGCGGTAGCTCAGCACGCCCTCGCCGTCCGTCTGGGCATGAAAGCTGGCGCTTGTCATGGTTGCCTGCACGGGCTTCAACGGGTTGCTGTCGAGATAGAGTTCAACCGGCGCGTTTTCCTTCAAGATGATCGCATCGGCGACCGGCAGGTTGATGGTGATTTCAACCTTGGATGGATCGGCGATGCGCATAATGCGTTCACCCACGGATACTGGCCGACCGGTCCAGCTTTCCTTGTCAGCAAACAGAACCAGTCCGGATGCACCAGCGGTCACCCGGGTGTTCTTGAGCAGTTCCTGGGCATAGTCGTATTCGCTGGCCTTCAACTGCAACTCGCTCTGGGCAATTGCCAGTTCGCGCTTGGCGCGGCTGTCGGAGAAGGATGTGCGCAGGCTCTGCTGATAACGGGCTTCGGCAACGCTGACAGCCTGACCGGCAAGCTTGACGCGGTTGCGCAGATCCGTGTCGGCAAAGGTGAACAGAAGTTGGCCTTCCTCGACATTGGCATTCGGGTCGACCTCGATGCTTTCAATGGCGCCATCGGCTGGCGATGCAACGATGAACGCATCTCTTGGTGTGACTTCTGCCGGCGCCAATACGGAAAGTGGGATGGGATAGAATCCGGCTGCAACCATGGCGGCAAGCGCCGTAGTCCAAAGCAGATTGCGCGATTGCATCTTGCGTTTGACGCGTTTCGGACCGCTCAGGGCTTCCCAGGCGTGCGAGAAGGTCTCGCAAAGACGTCCCGCTGCCGTCAGGCTGCGCTCGTCCCATTCATTTTCGCGGGTCAGCATCAAGTGAGCGAACACCGTGCCGTCCCGCAGTTTCAATGGCACGAAGGCGATATTGCCGAAGGGATAGGAACTGGCGTCCAGGTCCGTTGCTGCTGCCTCAGCGCGCACATCGAAAGAAATCGCTTGGTTGCCCGCTTCACCGGCAAGCTTCTGCTTGGCCAGACGCTCAACCCAGCGGATAAATGTCGAGTTGCGGTCAATGGCCGACAGCGAAGAGACAGCGACCACGCGTCTTTTGTTGCCGCCACCGGCACGCATCAGCAGCAGCGCCTGGCGATATTGTATGGCGACACGGGATCCATTGACCATCAGGTAGCCGAGTTCGGCTTCCGTTTCGGCCTTGCGCGTCTCGCGCTCCAGGTTCAGCAGTGCGTTGGCAACGTCTGATTCACGTGCCCGGTTGGGACCGGGGCCATTGGTCTTGCCGCGTTTGTTGGCGACTTGGGCTTCGGGCGTTCGGGGTGCGCCACCGCGTATCGCCTCTGCATTGGAACGAATGGGAGGCCGCTCGTCGCGCACCTCCTGTCCACTCCTTTGAGTTTCAATTGCACCCCGCCCAGCCCGCTGTCGCTGGTCAAGATCGTCTGACAATTGCGCCCGCGATTGTGTCATCTGATCAAGTTCGTCCCTGTTTGGTTGGGTTGGCTGGCTCTCCCGTGACAGATATCTCCAGCCTCGACCCAAGCGTTAATTTGTCGGTGGCGTGAATTTCGCCGTACCGCTCATGCCGGTGAGGACATTCGGCGGACGCTCAACAAACGTGCCTGTGATTTTGATGGTCTGGCTGACGGCGTCGACCTTCGCGCCGAGACGATCGACCTGAGCGGTGTAGGACCGGCCCAATTCATCGACGTCAAATTCAAACTGTGTGCCGCGATCGACCCAGCGCAGCCAGGTGGAGGGTACAATCAGATCAACCTCCAAAGTGCTGTCGTCGACCACAGTGAGGATCGGCGCATTGGCGGCTGGAATTTCAAAGGTCTGGGCGTGGCGCTCGACCACACGCCCGTCAAACGGCGCCTCGATTTTGCACAGGCGGATGACTTCGCTGAGACCGTCTACCGTGGCCTTGGCGGCTTCCATATCGGCTTCCGCGTCACGCACTTCCTGCGAACCGGCGGCACCGCGGGATTTCAGCCGGATCTTGCCGCGATGATGCGAGCTGGCCTTTGTCAGATTGGCTTCGGCACCACGCAGGTCTGCCTGCTGACGGGCACAGTCGAAGACAACGAGGGCCTCGCCCTTGCGGAATTCTTCACCGGCCTTGAACGGCATCAGCTTGATGCGGGCAGCGATCCCCGCCCCCAGTGTCACTTCGGCGTTTGGAATGACAACGCCGCGTGCATCGAAATCGCTCTCCGATTTGACGGACCCAGTGGTCATCCGATCGATACCGTATTCGGCCAGCGACCGGGCCTGATGATCACGGGCGGTCATGATGTCGACCGCTCTGGACGCATTACCTGCCAGAGCGGGAGAAGCGGCGGCTGTCAGACCAGCCAAAAGAACAAGGGAAAAGGACTTGATGGTTTTCATGTTGACTATCCTATGACAGCGACGATGTGAAAATTTCTTGTGGGGCCGGCGTTGGGCTTTGCTTTACTGGTCAAGATCAACCCTCATTGAGCCGTTCCGCTTGAGCGCCTTTGAGAATCTGCTCCAGAAAGTGCCTTTGGAGCCGTCATCCAAACGTACGATCTCTGGTTCGTAACGTTTGTCGTTGGCCTCATTGGTGAGCCTTTCATTTTCCAGGACAAAAGGATCTGTTGACGCTGATGTATTCTGTTTCAACTCCGCCCAACCGTGTGTTTCAGCGACAATCGGATCGACTTTCTTTTTGTTGACGGGTTTACGAACCGAACCCGTAACGACGTGATCTTTGACAGCCCGGCGAGCACGTGCTGTGCCGGAATTGTCGCCGCGTTCGATCCAAATGTCGCGCAGCGCGGCAGCCAATCCATCAACCGATGTTTCGCTGTTGAGGTCTTCCCGGTAGGGATCGATGCCCATGGAGGCGTAGATATTGGCGTAGGCGTTCTGCAGGTCCGCATAGGCGATGTCTGCTGCGACCTGACTGGCCAGGGTATTCATCTCTTCGCGGATCAGTGTCTGTTCACTGGCCTGCCCTTCGGCAAAGCTCGAACGGATCTGCTTGACGATGTCGTTTTGAATGGAGAAGTGCTTGGCAGCCGTGCGGTACAGTTTTTTCGAATGACCATAGCGCACCCGGCTAACGTGAACCTGAGTCATGATCGCCATGGTAACGGCCAGCGCCCGCGCATCGAGCGTCTCATCCTTGGCTTTTACCAGGCGCTTCTTGGCTGGGTATTTGAACACGTTGAGCAGGTTCCAGGTCGCCTTGGCGCCCCAACCCACCCAATTGGTGTTGTACAGATAGCTGTCTGAGTCCCAGTTCGCGCTGGCAAACAGATTGGCGGACGGCAGCAATTCGAGCAGCGCTTTTTTCGTCTCTTTTTCGTTGATGCGCAGCTTGTATTGGATGTCGCGGATCTCCGGACGGTTCTCCAAGGCGGCGTATACCATCTCGTCACCGGTCATGTTCAGATCGGTGCTTTCTGCGCGACGGGCCGGCTGGGCCAGAGTGAAGTGCTGACCGGGCTTGATGTTCATCAGTGCGGCAAGCTGGATCTTGGCCAATGACAGGTCTTTTTGCAGACGCTGGATGCGCTGCTGAATTTCAACCAGTTCGCGCTGATAGGTCAGCGCCGTCAGCGGTGAGGTCTGACCATCACGCTGCAACGATGCGGAATTCTTCAGAGCTTTCTGCGCCCGGCCTTCCAGCTTGCGCAGACCGACAACCAGACGGTCAGCTGAAACGGCGCGCCAATAGGCGGTGCGCACATCTTCGATGACCCGGTTGATGATTTTGCGGCGCTTCTCGCGCGCCACCAGAACTTCATCCGCTGCCTGTTCAGCGCGAATTTTGGAAAGACCGAGGTCCAGAATGTTCCAGGAAAGCGTGACATCTTCCTGAAATTTGGTGCGGTCCGGGAATTCACTGGAGGACGCATTGCCGGCATTGTTGTTGCGGCCAACATAACCTGCAGAGGCTACCAGTTCGGGCAAGGTATCCAGACGCGCCGTGTCCAGCTGCTTGCTGGCCAAGGCTTCGTTATACAACTCAACATGAAAATCGAGGTTGTAGAGAAGCGCCCGCGCCATCGCCTGATACAGGGTGATCTCACCACTAATCGGTTCCTGATCAGCGGTCACCCGCGCAAGCTTATCACCTGCAAAACTGGATAGAGAGCCTGTTGTCAGCGGCTTAGGCACGACAGTACAAGCGGACAAACTGAGCGCCATCATGGCGGAGAGCAGGATACGCTTCACAATAAATTCCTCGCAACACATTTTCCCGAGAAGTTCTGTTAACCATTCGGCACAGAAAACGCGGTCCCGCCCAATATCGTTGTTTGTGCCTAACGAAGGCTTAACAGGCACAAATATTTATCAAATTTTCACCATAAACCTGGTGAGGAGATGCCTTATTTCATAAGGCTTTTGCCGCCTTATGAGCACAAATCTACGATCGCATTTATCTGCACTGCTCTGCACTAATCATGCATAAATATTGGAACGCTAGCCCTGCCGGTCGGCCAATTCGAGCGAACCGCGGAAATCCTTCATGCCCACTTCAAGCGGGCTGGCGACAGGTTCCTGCTTCGACTTGTCAGCAGGCTTCGCGCGCTCGCTCAACACCGGCTTGTCATCGACAATCACGGCTTCTTCAGCCAGTTCAATGACAGCACCTGACTGCACATCGATCACAACAAGTTTGCTCAGATCCTTGCCGGTTTCCAAAACCAGCGACACGCCAAGCGTGATTTCACCAATATCGGCTGGCGGTGTGGCGGAGATGAACCCTTCCCGGAGAAGCTTCATCCACTCCGGCAATTCTTCGCGCCCGTTGAAGGTGAACGTCTTGGCGACCACCCTGCCGTCCCGTTCCGGGTCCAGTTGATTGGTCAATTCGATGAACAAGGCGCCCTGGCGATTGACCGCCTGAACCGAGAACCGTTCCAGACGCGGATCGGCGGCCACATTGCCTTCGCCGTCGTCGATATCGTCGGTCAGTGCCATGTAGCCAAATGTGCCGGCAACGCTCCAGTCACCATTGCCTTCACGGCCGGAATCCCGCAGCCAGTCTGTTGACGTGGCCATTCTGTCCATGGCGTCAATCTGCTCTGGCAGGCCGTCGTCGGATCCGGCCAGCGTCGCTTCGTGCAGCGGATCAATGCGGCTGACTGCCGACAGCAAAATGCCATCATCGGTATCCAGGTCACCGGTGCCGTTCAGGCCGGCAATTTCGTCAATCGCGGCGGTCAGCGGATCAAACTCGACGGCAGGCGCATCAGCCAGGTCATCGAATTCGATCAGGTCATCGAGACCGGCCAGTGCATTGCTTTCTTCAATAATGGCCGGGCTGCCCAGCAGAATGCGGAAACCCACCTGCGCAATGCCGCCCTGACCATCATCACCGGTCACGCTGACAGAAAAGCTGGTGCCGGAGCTTGTTCCCGGTGCAATCGCGCCGGTGATACGCCCCGTCAGGCTGTCAAAGGTGACACCCGCTGGCAGACCGGTGACCGAAAGCGTCACCAGATCACCATCAAGACCACCGTCGACAAACAGGCTGCTGACGTCGATATCAACGGGATCCTCTTCCTGTAGCCGCAGATCAGGCAGCACGAATGTGGCCACCGGGGCAACATTTTGCGGATCAATGGTGACATCAACCGTTGCCAGTCCACCGTCGCCATCATCGGCATTGATGGTCACGGTGACGGGACCGCTGAGTGCAGCATTGTCGGGGATGGTTCCGGTGATCAGGCCGGATCCGGTATCAAAGCTCGCCCAGACGGGCAGACCAACGGCTGCAAAGGTCAAGGTGTCGTTGTCGGCATCGACAAACAGCGCCGAGGTATCAATGTTCAGGCCGTCGCCCTCATACACCACGACCGTTGTGTCGGGTGAGGCAACCGGAGCGACATTGGTGACATCGAGCGAGAAGCCGGTGGAAACCGTCGATGCGACGCCGTCATTCAGCGAGACAGTGATCGCGAAGGGTCCCAACAGGGAGGCTGAAGGATCCAAAGTGCCGCTGATCAGGCCTGTAGCCGGATCAATCGAAATGCCAGACGGCAGGCCAGTGGCACTGAATGTCAGCGTGTCGCCGTCTGGATCATCGAAATAACCCGCCATGGGCAGGTTCAGGCTGTCGCCATCGTTGAAAGAGACATTCGGCGGTGTCGAAAGCAGCGTGATCGGATCATCGACTGCCGTGACATCGAAAGTGACATTGGCCGAAGCCGAAGCCGCGCCATCGCTGACGACATAGGCAATCACGGCAAGACCGTTAAAGTTGGCGTTCGGCACATAGTTCAGTGTCCGGCCATCGGCCCCAAGGGTAATCGTGCCGCTGGCGATGGTGACACTGCCGGTCGGTGTAATCGGGGCGCCGTTGATCGACAGGATGGTCAGCGTATCGCCTTCCACATCGCTGTCGTTCGACAAGACGGGATCATAGGAAACGGAACCGTCTTCGACCAGAATGACCGGACCATCGTCGACGGCAACCGGTGCATCATTTACGGCTGCAATGTCAAAATTAACATTCGCCGTGTCGGTCAGCGCGCCATCGCTGATCGTGTAAGCGAAAGCCGCCGGCCCGAAGTAGTTGAGTGCCGGCGTATAGGTCAGCGTTCTGCCATCAATGGCCAGATCCACACGCCCG
>JABSRX010000146.1 GCA_013214695.1 Rhizobiaceae bacterium
GCTGCGCGCCTGCAGAATTTGTTAGGCATTTTGCCCTAGGGTCACTTCATTCCTGTTTGTATTGGGTATTTTGGGGACAAAGCTGTGCAACGATTGCCGTTGAAATGGATCGCGATTTTTTCTGTCGCCACCAACCTGTTGATGATTGTGCCACCGCTGCACATGCTCCAGGTCTACGACCGAGTTCTCACATCTAACTCAATGGAAACATTGATCTATCTGACACTGATCGCCTTGGCGGCAATGGTGCTATATGGCATTGCGGAGGCGGTGCGGGGTAAGCTCGCCCAGCGCGCTGCGGCCCAATATACCGTGTCCTTGTCCGAGCCCCTGTTCAAGCGCCTGTCCAGCAGCACGGTTGATGGCGCACGCGGTTCCAGTCAGGTGCTGCGCGACTTCAATTCGGTCCGTGGTTTCATCGCCAGCCGTGCCCTGACAGGTCTTTTTGACCTGCCATTTGTGCCGTTTTTCATCCTTTTGATGTTCCTGTTGCACTGGGTCCTCGGCGTGATGACCCTGGTCGGCACCTTCGCTCTGGTGGGAATCGCCTGGCTCAACAAGGTCTCAACCGCCAAAGACACTGATGAATCGAAACAGTCTGACATGGAGGCACTGACCTTCGCCCAGACGGTGTTCATGCGCGCCGAAGATATCCGCGCAATGGGCCTGCTGCCTTCCGTGATGGAACGCTGGGGCCAGAAAATGGCGACCTCTTTGCAAAAAGGCGACGTCGCAGCAGGGCAGACCTCGACATTTTACGGCATCTCCAAATCCGTGCGCAAAATGCTGCAGATCCTGATCATGGCCTGTGGCGCTTATCTTGTGCTGAAGGGGGATGTTTCCGGTGGCGTCATCTTTGCCGCCTCGATGATTTCCGGCCGTGCGCTGGCGCCGGTCGAGCAGGTCATTGGTGGCTGGGATCGCATCACCCACGCGCGTACCGCCAATGCCAATCTGAAAGCCTATCTGGCCGATGCTGAAATGCCCCACGATCTGGTGCAACTGCCGCAGCCAATCGGTCATGTATCGGTGGAGGGCTTAAGCTATTCACCGTCACAAATTCCAAATGCCAAGCCGGTTCTCGACGAGGTCAGCTTCGACCTGCCTCCGGGCAAGATCCTTGCGGTGATTGGACCTTCTGGCGCTGGTAAGTCCACTGTTGCCAAGGCCTTGGTGGGGGCGATCACGCCCGACAGCGGTCAGATCATGCTGGATGGTGCCCAGCGCTCCCAATATCCCGAAGATCAATGGGGTGAAGCCGTTGGCTATGTCAGCCAGGAGATCACCCTGTTCCCGGCCACTTTGGCTGAAAACATCGCTCGACTGGAGCTCAATCCTGATTCCGAGAAGGTTGTGGCTGCAGCCCAGGCCGCCGGTGTGCATGAACTGATCACCAGCCTGCCAGACGGTTACAGCACCGAGATCGGTCCCGGAAAACTGGTTCTTTCCGGTGGTCAGAAGCAACGCATTGCGCTCGCACGCGCGCTCTATTCCGATCCAAAAGTCCTGGTTCTGGACGAGCCGAACGCGCATTTGGATGCGCAGGGCGAGGTCAGCCTGATGAATGCGATGAAACGGGCCCGCAACGACGGTCGCACGATCATTGTGGTCACCCAGCGCCGCACGGTTTTGCAAGTCGCCGACTATGTCATGACCATTCGCGACGGACGGGTGTCTGACTTCTCCAGCGCCGCTCATCACAAAGCCAAGCCGGCCAATGCCCAGACCCGACCCGCGCCGAATGCCCCGGTCCAGGAGCCGCAGCCGCAGTCGCCGCCACAACGTGTTCAGGTGGAGGCACCGCCGATTGCGGCAGATGGCGCAATGACAGAACAAATGCCGGGAGGAGCCCAGCTATGATTACGGATTTGATCAGCAAGTATCTCCCAAAGCGTCAAAACAAGGCGGAAGCTTTGCCCACCGAGTGGCCGCAGGCCGAACCTGCAGCGGCGCCGAGCTGGCAGGAAATGGTGCCGACCGAAATCGGCCAGATTTCCCGCAAGGGCACGATCTTCGTGTTTGGTTTTCTGGGCGTATTTCTCATCTGGGCCACATTGTTCCCGATTGCCTCGGCCGTGGTTTCCATGGGCAAGGTCGTTTCGGCGGGCCAGAACAAGCTGATTCAGCATCCGACAGGCGGTGTGGTTCAGGAAATTAGGGTGCGCGACGGCGCTTATGTCGACAAAGGCGAGGTCCTGCTGGTGCTCGACCCAGCCGGCAGCCAGGCTGAACTGACCCGGCTGTCTGCCCGTGTATCAATGCTGTCTGCCCTGAAAACCCGCCTCGAAGCCGAGGCCAACGGCGGTTCATTCACCAATCCGACCTCTGTGTCGGGCCTGGGCCTGCGCGGGGCACAGGACGCGTCAACTGGGGCGGGGGCAGCTACGACGCAGGAGTCCAGCGCCAATCGGGTGCTGGCTGAGCAACAAATCGAGTTCGATGCCGGGCGCAAGCGCCTCAATGCGGAACTAGACGCAGCGCGCTACCAAATTGAATCACTGAAAGACACCCGCGATGGTCTGGAAACCCGCCTCGAAGGTACCAGACAGCTGCTGCAATTCACCGAAATGGAGATCAAGAAGACCCGCCCCCTGGTGGAAGACGGTTACCTTGCCAAGTCGCGGCTTTGGGATCTCGATAAGAAGCGCCTTGAGCAGATTTCGGAAGTCGGCAATCTGGAAGCCGAAGTCGAGGCGACGCAGCAGCGGGTTTGGGAAGCCGAAGCCAATCTGGCGCGTCTGTCGGAATCGGATCGCGAAAAGCGCTCTGAAGAGCTGACCAATGTGATCACCGAGCTTGAAGAGATCAGCGATCAACTGGAAGCCGCGCGCAGCAGCGTCAACCTGACCGAATTGCGGGCACCGGAAGCCGGCACAATTGTCAAAATGGCCGCCCACACCAATGGCGGCGTGGTTCAGGCCGGTGAGGTTGTGGCCGAAATCGTGCCGTTCGATGCCGGTCTGGAAGCAGAGTTCCGTGTTGGTGTAGCCGATGTCGACAGTGTCAGTGTCGGGCAGAATGCGCGTATCGTGATCACGGCCTTCAACCGTCGCACCTATGATCCAATTGACGGTGAAGTCACCTATGTTTCGGCCGACTCCGTGGTGGACGAAACTACCGGAGAGACCTTCTTCCTGGCGCGGGCGCAGATGAAGCCGAATCCGGACAAGAATCTCGGGCTACATGAAATTCAGGCGGGCATGGCCACCGAGGTCTATGCCGAGTCCGAACCGCGGGTGTTCATGAGCTATGCCCTACAACCGCTGTTTGATTCGATGGGACGCTCGTTCAAGGAAACGAACTAAGCTGCGACACGAGCAATTCTGGCCGCAGCCCAACTCCGGATAGAATTGATTTCATTTGGAGGGGAAAGGCTCTATATCCCAGCCATCGTTTCCCTGTTGTGCAACATCCGATGGCGCCACCGCTTCTCACCCTGACCGATATTCATCTTACTTTCGGTTCCACACCGCTGTTTACCGGTGCGGATCTGGCAGTGCATGCGCGCGAACGCCTGTGTCTGGTGGGTCGCAACGGATCCGGGAAATCGACGCTGTTGAAAATCGCCGCCGGGGCGTTGGAATTCGACAGCGGTGAGCGCTTCTTTCAGCCTGGCACCACGGTGCGCTATCTTCCCCAGGAGCCGGATTTCTCACAGCACAAGACTGTGCTGGACTATGTTCAGGCAGGTTTGGAAGAGGCGGATGATCCGTACCGGGCGCACCTGATCCTGGAAGAACTGGGGCTGACTGGCGAGGAGTCCACCGACAATCTCTCAGGCGGGGAGGCACGCCGCGCCGCTTTGGCACGCACCTTGGCCCCCGAGCCTGACATTCTGCTATTGGACGAGCCGACCAACCATCTCGATTTGCCGGCCATCGAATGGCTGGAAAAGCACATCGCAGGCCTGCGCAGCGCGGTTGTGTTGATCAGCCATGACCGGCGCTTTCTGGAGAATCTGTCAAAGTCGACGCTTTGGGTGGATCGGGGCCAAACCCGGCTGTTGAACAAATCCTTTGGCAGTTTCGAGGAATGGCGAGACACCCTGCTCGAGCAGGAAGAACTCGAAGCCCACAAGCTCGACCGCAAGATTGTGCGGGAGGAGCATTGGGTGACACACGGCGTATCCGGACGCCGCAAACGCAACATGAAACGCCTCGGTGATCTGGGTAAACTGCGCCAGCAACGCGCCGAGCGGCTCAAACCGACCGGTGATGTCACCATCACGGTTGCCGAAGGAGAGACATCCGGCAAGCTGGTCGCCAAGGTCGAGAAGATCTCCAAGTCCTATGACGAGCGAACCCTGGTGAAGGACTTCTCGACCCGCATCGCCCGCGGCGACCGTCTCGGTCTGGTCGGGCCGAATGGTGTTGGCAAAACGACCTTGGTCAAGATGCTGACGGGACAGTTGGAACCCGATCGCGGCACCATCAAGATGGGGTCCAATGTCGACATGCTGGTGATTGATCAGCAGCGCACGGCGCTTTCGCCCGACATGACCGTCAAGGACGCATTGACCGGCGGCGGTACGGATGTTGTCGCCGTCGGCAACACCCGCAAACATGTCATGGCCTATATGAAGGACTTCCTGTTTCTGCCCGAACAGGCGCGCACGTCGGTGTCACGGCTGTCGGGCGGCGAACGGGGTCGGTTGATGCTGGCCATGCAATTGCGCCATCCCTCCAACCTGCTGGTACTCGACGAGCCGACCAACGATCTCGATCTGGAAACCCTCGATCTTCTGCAGGAAATGATTGCCGAATATGCCGGCACCGTGATTGTGGTCAGCCATGACCGCGACTTTCTCGATCGCGTCTGCACCTCGGTGATCGCGCCGCAGGGAAATGGTCTGTGGTTGGAATATGCCGGCGGCTATTCCGACATGGTCAGCCAGGCGGGTTCGGCCAAGATCGTTGAGACCCCACCGGCAGCAAAGCCGGAGAAAACTGCTGAAAAAGCACCGTCTCCGGCAAAAGCCAGCAGCAAGCTGAGTTTCAAGGACAAGCATGCGCTTGAAAGCCTGCCGGGGGAGATCGACAAGCTGGAAGGTGACATTGCCAAGGTCAACAAGGCGCTCGCTGCACCAGGACTGTTTGAAAAAGACCCCAAGCGGTTCAATCAACTGGTCAAGCTTCTGGAAAAGACCCAGGCAGAACTGGACGCCAAAGAGCAGCGCTGGCTTGAGTTGGAAATGCTACAGGAGGAGTTGGGGGCCTAGATTGGCTCTAGCATGTGCCCCCAACCCGAGCTTGATCAAAGATCCAGTTCCATCACCGGTGCACCATTTGAAGTGCGCTGCGGGGATTTCCCCGCCCTTCCGATCTGACTGGTGACCCGACGTCGAAACGACGACCAGCCTTCGAAGCGCACAACGTCCACCGGCTCCTCGAAGTCGATGGTCACCCGGTAGTTTCCGCTGTGCTTGAGCTCCGATACCGACAGCACCTGGCCGACAAAGTCCTGGCCGAGATAACGGCCGGAGACCTGCGAACCAAGGCTCACAGGGGGCCCGGGCTTCTGGTTGCCGCTGGCCGCATGCAAGGTGTTCCAGTCCTTGTAGCCATACTGGTGCGCCAGCAATTCAAGCGCCTGGCTGTGGGAGATGGGTGGTGAATCCACGCCCCGCTGGGCGCGCAATCGTTTGGCCTGTTGTTTCAGGTTTTCCAAACTGGGTAGGGGAAGATATTCATTCATGACAATGCCTCAATCAGGAAGGTCTGTGGAATATCAATGGTGCTCGCGTTGCCATCGGTCCGTTAGACGCTGATGTTGGCATAATCAAAAATTTGGCTTCACCGTGACTTTCGTCTGCGAGCGGCAGGTGCCATAACCTTGGCGGCTCCTTAAATTGCGATCGGGAGAAAGTCAAATGAGTGAAAATTTCGAAGCGATGCTCACCGGTGGACATCCCAACTCGCTGGGACGCACGGTCGAGGTGGTCGACCTCATCCTTGCCGACCGCGGGCGGTTGAAGGAGCTGTACCAGTGCTATTTTTCCAAGGACGAAGTCGTCCGGTTGCGGGTGTCCAGTGCCTTCAAGCGGGTGACGACGGCGTATCCCAATTGGACAATGGATTATATGGACGGCATTCAGTCGGAGATCGCCGCCATTGATCAGGCCTCGACCCAATGGACACTGGCGATCCTGTTTGACCTGACGCGTCAATTGTTGAGCGACCTCCAGACCCTACGGGCGCTGGAGATCATGAGGAACAATCTGGCCAATCACGACGATTGGATCGTGCTGAATACGACCATGAAAGTGCTGGATCAATGGTCGAAGGATGATCCGGAACTCGTCGATTGGATGCAGCCGCATCTGCAGCGCTTGGCAAAAGACCCCAGAAAGAGCGTCGCCAAGCAAGCGCAAAAACGGCTCAAGACGTAACCGACTGCTACGGTTCGAGCCACATATAGACAGCGATCAATATCGCCATGCACATGAAGGTGTAATGCCCGTTCCAACGCCAGGTCAGCGTGGCGGGTGGGTGACCCGTGGCCCGCGACAGCATCAAGGCTCCGGCAGAAAACGGCGCGCCGCCGGTCGAGATGGCGGTGCCGGTGGCAATGGCCAGCGCCGCATGGGTCATGTCCACCGGCAATACCGGGATCTGCGCGATGATGCTGCCCAGGAAAACCGCCATGGTGATCGGGCTCAGACCAATCTGGCCGGCAACCCAAACGCTGACCGAGATGCACCACAGCACAAGCCAGCCGGGAGCCGCCTCCAGGCCGATGGCTACGGCGATTTCCTCAATCGGCACCAGCTGCGCCCCCAATGTGCCGATAAAGCCGGCGCAGGCGACGAAAACCATTTCACGGATGTAATTGGGCATGGCATGAAAGGTGATCTGGTCGAGCCGCTCGCCGGTGCCCTTGATGCGTTGTCCCGGCTTTTGCTGAATCAGCACCCAGATGAGAGTGACCACCGGTGCGGCAGCCATCACACCGGTGACGATGGTTGCGCCGGATAACCAGGCGCAGGCGACCGACAGCGAAAACAGCAGGGCGCAAACAAGCCCAAAATTGCGCGCTGCACGCTTTGGAAACTGCGGCGTCGGTGTGGCCTGCAACAGGCCTTGGCTACGGATCCGCCGGCCGGTGCCGCGCCAGCGCAGCCAGTCCTCGCACCAGCTGAACAGCAACATCAGCAGCGCCAGTTGCAACCCCAATCCGACCAGTTTGAGCGCATCAATGCCTTCCATCAAAGTCGGCATGACCGCCTGTGTTACCGCTGTGGGCGCCCAAACCAGAAACCAGGAAAACCCCCGCAAGGTGGCAATCAGCTGCCGCCGCTCGCGGATCATGGCGACTTCGTCGAGCGGCGCCCCCGGCGGCAGGTCGGCCCGCACGCCCCGCTGCACAATCGGTGCCAGCAGCGACAGCGCCCCCAGATTGATCATGACGGCCAGCACATGGGAACCGCTGAACACCGCCACAAAGCGCCGCTGAGGTGGTTGCAGCGTCAAAAAACGGCCCAGATCCACAACCGATCGGGAATGCAGGGCTCCTTCGCGCAACAGCGCCATCAGCAGAATGAAGCTTGCCAGATAGGCCGCCCGATTGAGCGCTTCCAGGGTCCACTCGGCGGCGTCATCCAACGTGGCAAAAGCCAATATCGCAAGGACCACACCGATCCCGATCAGATAGACTTCGCGCAGCTTCAGCTGTTTCCAGGCGAACAGAAAAATCGCCACCAGGCTGGCAATCGCGATGATCTTGAAAAAGCTGAACGGCAGATAGAGAGCTGCAAGCTCGCTGACAACAAGGATCAGCATGGCCAGGCCAACCCAGGCATAGCGCGGCAGTTGAGCAGGGTGTTGGGATGACGTTTCCGCCTCAGTCGATTGTTGCGGCGGTTGCGTCATGGGGCGGTTAGCCGCCGGTCATTGACATGTGTCGACCGACTGAAGGGCCTTCGCCTCTGCGTTCAATGATGAAGTCATGTCCCTTGGGTTTGCGCCCAATGGCCTCGTCAATCGCCTGGTAAAGCAACTCATTGCCCTCGGAACTTCTCAGCGGCTCGCGCAGATCAGCAGCATCGTCCTGTCCCAGACACATATACAGCGTTCCGGTGCAGGTGATGCGGACACGGTTGCAGCTCTCGCAGAAATTGTGGGTCAGCGGTGTGATGAAACCCAGACGCCCACCGGTTTCCTTGACCTCGACATAGCGTGCCGGACCACCTGTTTTGTAGGGAATGTCGACAAGCGAATAAGTCTCTTCAAGCCGCTGCCGCACCAGCGACAAAGGCAGGTACTGATCCGTGCGGTCCTCGTCGATTTCACCAAGCGGCATGGTTTCGATCAGGGTCAGGTCAAAACCTTCGCCATGCGCCCAGCGCAACATGTGATCGATCTCGAACTCGTTGACCTCTTTCAGCGCCACCGCATTGATTTTGATGGCCAGTCCGGCCTTGCGTGCCGCTTCAAGGCCTTCCATCACCTTGCCCAACTGTCCCCAGCGGGTGATTTTGGCGAATTTTTCATGATCCAACGTGTCGATTGAGACGTTGATGCGTTTGACGCCGCAATCCACCAACTCGCTGGCATAGCGCGCCAATTGCGATCCATTGGTGGTCAGGGTCAGCTCTTCCAACGCACCGCTATCAAGGTGACGCGACAGCGAGCGGAACAATTGCATGATGTTCTTGCGCACCAGCGGTTCGCCGCCGGTCAGGCGCAGTTTCTTGACGCCTTTGTCAATGAATCCGGAGCACAGACGATCCAGCTCTTCCAGGGTCAGCAGGTCGCGCTTGGGCAGAAATGTCATGTTTTCCGCCATGCAATAGACGCAGCGGAAATCGCAGCGGTCGGTGACGGAAACGCGCAGATAATCGACGGTTCTGCCGAATGGATCGATCATTGGAGAGGGGGCTGTCTGTGTCATGGGGACAATGTAGCGATGCGCGGACAAAACAAAAGGGAAATATTGTCGCCCATTGCCACGGTCCGACGATTTTTGCCACCTCTCAAACCGCTCGCGCGGCTTCAATCATCGGTGAACCCAAGTGATTTGCTCAAGGGGCGGTTTTGTTATCAGGTGCGGGCAATATCAATTTCAGGAAGTCCACCATGATTCTTCGTCGTGTCTCGCTCACCACCGTCTCGCTTTTGACAGCCTTTCTTTTTGCCCTTCTGGTGCCAATCCAGTCAGCCGCTCTGGCTGCCGACAAATCCGGCAAGTTCAGCGGTATGGGCCGCTATAAGGTGAAAGGCACAGCCACGGTCTCTCAATCCGGTGGCAAGACCATCATCACCCTGGGCAGCGACTTCAGTTCTTCTTCTGGCCCCGATCTTTACGTCTATGTCGGCAATGGCAAGCCAAGCAAGCGCATCGCCAAGCTGAAGAAGTTCAAGGGTTCCCAGACCTACTCCTTCTCCGGTACCGACAAAATCACCTCGGTACATGTCTACTGCAAACGCTTTTCGGTCGGCTTCGGCACCGCAAAAGTAAACTAGTCGCTGCCTCCGGCGACCTCCGCAGAACCGCGCGGCCAGCTCACACTACCCTCGGTTCAACGCAGTAGACCAAGGTCGGCATTCCCCGGTGCCGACCTTTTTTATGGGCACTCTAAACGTCTTCCCAAACACCGCTTTCACCGGCGCGATAGATCGCATCGATCAGTTTCTGGTTTTTGACCGAGTTCTCGAGGGTGAAGATCTCTTCATCGGATCCGGCGATTGCACGGGCAAAGGCCTCCACCTGTTTTTGGTATTGATTGACACCGGCGAAACGGAACTGCTGGGCTTCGCTGTGGTTCTTGTTGTGCACGATGACGGTATCGGCATCGTAGAGACCCGCATTGAAGGGCGCGGTCAGTTCCATCCAGCCTTCGTCACCGTGGAAGGCAATTTCCTGACGCAGCGCCATTTCAGTGGCCACATAGGACGTCATTTCAAAGTCGCCAAAATCGGCCCGCCAGGTGGCGTAATTGTCGGTGCCGGTCGTCGGATTGCGCATGACCTTGGCGGACACGCTTTTGGGTTCACAGCCGGTGACGAAGCGGGTTCCGACGGTCGGATAGACGCCGATATCGGGCAGGGCCCCGCCGCCATGGGCGAGGATGTTGCGCATGTTTTTTGGGTCGACATTGTTGTAGGTGAATGCCGCCTGGACGTGCCGCAACGTGCCAATCGCACCTTCGGCCAGCAGTTCGCGCACCTTGTGCCATTGCGGATGGTAGGTGACCATGAAGGCTTCACTGACCAGAACTTTGTTGCGATCACGCGCCTCGATAATCCCGTCGATCTCACTGGCATGCAGCGCAATCGGCTTCTCGCACAAGACATGCTTGCCCGCATTGGCCGCCTTGATCGACCATTCAACATGCTGCGAGGTCAGCAGCGGGATGTAGACGGCGTCGATCAGGTCGCTGTCGAGCATCTCTTCGTAGGATCCGAACGCATTGGGTATGTCGAAGCGTGCGGCAACTGCGGCTGCCCGGCTCTGGTCGCGAGATGCGATCGCCGTGATGGTGCAGTTCTCCGCGATCAGGAGTGCGGGTATAACGTGTTCAATTCCGATTTTGGCGGTCGACAAAATGCCCCAGCGCAGCATGGCAGATTCCTCTGATTTTTGAGAGTTTGGCCGATCATAACCATCGGCCAATAATCATGAAAGGTTTGATGAGAGATTGGTCACACAATGACCCCGCAATCTGCAGTTTTCGAACACAATTGATCCTCCGTGCCTCCACAAAGCGCTTCTAGCTTTTCACGAATGCGTGATCATGAAGGGAGGACTCCAACTTGGAAAGAAAACTCGAATTTGGTCTGGCGGCCGCAGCAATCGCCTTGTTCACCGGTGTCGGTGCATTGGTCGCCAGTGACGGCTTCACCGGCATCAAACAGCCTCATTCAAACAGCGCCACCGAGGCGGGGCCAACCGACGACGAGGAGGGTTATCGCCCCCTCCAGCAGGCCTTTTTGAATGAGTTGGCGCGACGCTCCGGCGATATCGAGGCTTTCAACGCCGCCTTCGAAGCGGGAGATGAATTGACTGAAATCAGCTTCACTTCAGCGCAGGGTGTTGGCGCACAGGTTGGTGAGGGGCGTCGTTTCAGCCGACTACCCCGGGCTGACCTGAGCAAGCAGGGGGACTGGGCCACCCACCAGCCGATGCGTGAGGGTGGGCCGAACGCCACGTCCTGTATCGCCTGCCACAATGCCCCCGGTCCAAATGGCGCCGGCGATGTCGCTCTCAACGCGGTTGTGGATCCTGCCCACACCGGCAAACCCGAGCTGTTCCTGGAGCGCAACACGTTGCCGCTGATGGCACTGGGCGTGCCGCAGCGTCTGGCCGAGGAAATGAGCCAAGAGCTTTCGGACCAGAAATATCAGCTTTTCAAGAAAGCCTGCGATGCTGGAACAGCAGAAGGTTTTCTGGCTGCCAAAGGGGTTGATTTCGGACAGATCCGGGTTGCGCGCAAAACGCAAACGCCGTGCGAAGTCACCGTGGATTGGAGTGGTCTGGAGGGCATTGACCAGGATCTGATCGTCAAACCATTTGGTTGGAAGGGCAACCAGCCGACCATCCGTGCCTTCACCCGCAACGCCGCCCACAACGAGTTGGGGCTGCAGGCGGTTGAACTGGTTGCCGACAAGGACGGTGACCACGATGGCGTAACCCACGAACTGACGGTCGGCGACCTCACCGCGCTGACCATCTACATGGCCGCGCTC
Organism: Rhizobiaceae bacterium; assembly: GCA_013214695.1. Lineage (GTDB taxonomy): Bacteria > Pseudomonadota > Alphaproteobacteria > Rhizobiales > Rhizobiaceae > Pseudahrensia. The sequence continues at coordinate 11,685 of JABSRX010000146.1, forward strand.
GAACGCCCGGTCAGCAAGCTTGAGCTGGCTGATTTGGGCATTGAAGAACTGACGGACCAACAGCGTCAGGCCATATTGCACGGCGAAGAAACCTTCCAGGCAGTCGGATGTGCGACCTGCCATGTGCCCGAGATGGAACTGAAAAACACCGTTTTTGCGGAACCGAGTTCGACGCCTGGCTACTTTGACCAGACATTCCCCAGCGGTGAGAAGCCTGCCACCCACGATCTGAGCGCGCAAACAGCGATCAGGTTTGATCTGGCAGCCGATCAGCCGAACAATCAGATTGAATTGCCCGATGGCAATAAGGTGCATCTGGGCGCATTGCGCAAAATCGGTGGGCAGGACGGCGAGGTCGTTGCCCGCTGGTACAGCGACTTCAAGCGCCACGACATGGGCAAGGAACTGGCCGATCCGTCAGATCCACTGAAGATTGGTGCCAGCATGTGGCTGACCCGTTCTCTGGCCGGCGTCGGTTCCACCGGGCCTTGGCTGCATGATGGTCGCGCCACCACTCTGGATGAAGCCATCATGGCCCATGGCGGCGAGGCGTTTGCTTCAAAAAGCACCTATTCGAAACTGCCGGATGCGGAAAAGCAAAGTTTGATCGCTTTCCTGGAAAGCCTGGTCATCTACAAGCAGGAGGAAGACGAGGAGTAGGGGTCACCCAAGCCAGGCGCTGCCGAGCACATAGGCGGCGTAAATGCCCGTGGCCAGCTGCAGGCAGGCCACGGCAAACGACCCGAGATCCTTTGTTTTGCGTGCAAATTCAGACCGCTGTGGCGATATTTCATCGACGATCAATTCAATCGCCGTGTTGAATGCCTCAGCGCTCAATACCAGCAACACAAGCCCTGTGAGAACCACGTAGTGCAGCGTCGAGGCTCCCGCCAATACGAACAAGGCATAGAGAATGAGGGCGCTGACAATCTCCAACTTGAAGGCGGTCTCTTTCGCCAGGACCGCCAGTCCGCCGATCGAATATTTCGCCGCTGCAAAGATGTGCTTCACCCCACCGACGGGTTCCGGCGGAGCGGTGGAGGATGTGTCTTTGGGCTCTTCCAAACGCGTTATTCCCGCAGCTCAACCAAGATTATTGGTTCTTGCCGCGCATCTGCTCTTTTAGCA
>JABSRX010000147.1 GCA_013214695.1 Rhizobiaceae bacterium
TTTTTGCACATTTCGGACTGCCTGCCGGGCATCGCCGACACGCGCGAGGGCATGATCCAACTCGCCCGCGACGCAAGACTTTATCCTGGTGAAGGATGGATCGACTTCGCTGGTATCATCGAGCGATGCCCGCCGATGAACTATTCCATTGAGCTTCCCAATCAGAGTCGAGTTGCCGAGCTTGGTTACGAAGAGCACGCTCGTCGTTGCCTCAATTCGGCAAAAAAGACCTTTGGTTCCGCTCGCTCGAAACGCCGCGTCGTTGACGCGGAAGCTGCATAACCCAAATTTGAATCGAGGATTGATATGTCACGTGAATTGAGAGACGACGAGCGTCAGCTTGCCGATGAAATGATAGCGCGAGCCAGGGTCGCTATGGCCGAGGTTGAAGACTGGAGCCAAGAACGTCTTGACCGGCTGAGTCAGGCGATTGCTTGGTATGCAGGCAATGAAAAGACCTTTACTCGCCTCGCCCAACAGGGTGTTGACGAGAGCGGAATTGGCGACCGCGAAGGCCGGCCTGCCAAGCGCTTCAAGATTCATATGGTACTTCGCGACGTTCTGCGCACGCCTTCCACCGGTATTGTCGAAGTTGATGAAGCTCGTGGGTTGGTTAAATATGCCAAGCCCGCTGGCGTGATAGCGTCGCTGATCCCCATGACCAATCCTGCGATGACGCCACCCGTTACCGGTGTTTCTTCGGCCAACGCACGAAACGCAGTCATTTTTAGTCCTCATCCCCGCACTGCCCAAACCACATTCGAAATGACCGAAGTCATGCGAGCCGCCTGCCGCGCAGCAGGGGCGCCCGAGGACCTCTTTCAGGCAATTCAAAAGCCTTCCATTCCACTGACCCAGTACTTGATGAACGCCTGTGATCTGACATTGGCGACTGGTGGAAAGCCCATGGTTCAGGCTGCATATAGTTCGGGCAAGCCAGCATTTGGCGTCGGCGCCGGCAATTCCTCCATCGTCATCGATGAAACTGCTGACATTGAAATTGCTGCCCAACATACCCGCGTATCGAAGACCTCTGACTTCGGCTCAGGGTGTTCGGCAGACGGCAACATCATCATCCAAAAATCCATCTATGATCAGATGGTGAAAGCTTTGGAAGCGGAGGGTGGCTATCTCTGCAATGCTGAGGAAAAGGCCCTGCTCGAAAAGGCGATGTGGGACGAAAAAGGCAACCGGACATTTCCAACAATCGCCTGTCGTCCGCAACAAACGGCTGAAGTTGCCGGCTTTTCAATTCCGGAGGACCGCAAATTCCTGATGGTGGAAAACCAGGGTCAGATTGGTCCTGAGCACAAATTCTCAAAAGAAAAGCTGACCACCTTAATGGCGCTTTATCATTTTGACACCTTCGATGACGCACTCGATACCGTCCGCGACATATACGAGACGGGAGGCAAGGGGCACTCGTGCGGCATTTACAGCCATAACGACGATCATATCGATGCTCTGGCAAAGCTTGCGCCGGTCAGTCGCATGATGGTGCGTCAACCTCAGTCCAAGGCCAATGCCGGGGCCTGGACCAATGGCATGCCAATGACTTCATCTCTCGGTTGCGGAATCTGGGGTGGCAACATCACCAATGAAAATGTCACTCTCAAGCATATGATGAACTACACCTGGGTCAGCCGGCCAATTCCTGAAGACCGGCCTGCTGAGGAAGAGCTGTTTGGTGAGTTCTTTGGCCAGGAGGTGGCGTAATGGATGCTCTGAACGTAACCGGCAAGACCGTTGCTGAACACATCGTTGACTTCCTCGAGCGGCGGGAAGTGAAGCATATTTTTGGCCTGTGTGGCCACACAAACATCGCCGTTTTGGCAGCGCTGGCGGAAAGCCCGATTGACTTCATCACCGTTCGACACGAACAGATCGCAAGCCATGCTGCAGATGCCTACGCAAGGGTTCAGGGCAAAGCGTCGGTGGTGTTGTCACACCTTTCTCCCGGGTTGACGAATTGCGCCACCGGCGTCGCCAATGCTGCGCTTGATTGTATTCCAATGGTGGTCATTGCCGGTGACATTCCCACTCACTATTACGGCAAGCATCCTCATCAGGAAGTGAATCTTCACGCCGATGCGGCTCAATGGGAAATCTATCGGCCGTTTGTCAAACGGGCTTGGCGCGTGGACCGTGCTGAACTGATGGCAGATATCCTTGAGAAAGCTTTCCACCTTGCGGAGAGCGGCCAACCCGGTCCGGTTCTGGTTAACGTGCCGATGGATATTTTCAGTGAGGTCATCGAGTCAGATACTTTTGATCGTGTGGCTAAAAACACCAGGGCACTGCAAAAGCCTTCAATCGATGATGAAACGGCGCGTCAGATCGTTGAGAAACTGGCTAATTCAAATGCGCCGGTAGCGTATGTTGGCGGCGGTATCCTGCTCGCCGACGCAAGCGAAGAATTGCGCGAGTTTGTCGAGCATATGGGACTACCGGTCGCCCACTCTCTTATGGGCAAAGGGGCGCTTCGGGATGACCATCCTCTGGTGATGGGAATGACGGGTTTTTGGGGCACGTCCCTGGTCAACCAATCCTGCTTGAATGCTGATGTCGTCTTCGCTGTGGGCACCCGTTTCAAGGAAGCTGACTGTTCGAGCTGGTATCCTGGATACACGTTCAATATCGGTGGCGAAAATGACACGACAAAGGTCATTCACATCGACATCGAACCGCAGGAAATCGGACGTAACTATCCAACCGAAATTGGTGTTGTTGCGGACGCGAAATCTGCGCTGCGCGTGCTGACGCGAGTAGCGAAGGAACTCTATCCCGATGGGTTTGGTCGTGAAGCCAAGAAGAGCGAGATCGCCGAATTCAGAGTGGCGTTTAAGGAAAGCAATCGCGAGATGGCGGAAAGCCGCGCATTTCCAATGATGCCTGAACGCATTCTGGCGGATACCCGTAAGGCGTTGCCAGAAGATGCGGTGATTACCACTGACGTAGGTTGGAACAAGAACGGCGTTGGCCAGCAATTTGATATTCTGACACCGGGTTCCATTCTCACCCCGGGAGGCTTTGCAACGATGGGCTTTGGCCCTCCGGGGGCAATCGGAGCCAAGCTTGCGGCACCGGATCGGGTTGTGATCAGCCTGGTTGGCGATGGTGGATTTGGTCAGAACCCATCGATGCTGGCCACAGCCGTGGAACTCAATCTCGGCATTGTCTGGTTGGTGATGAATAACAACGCGTTTGGTACAATCGCCGGACTGCAAAAGGCCCACTATGGTTTGACCTATGGCACAACCTTCCCGGGTTCCCCTGACGCGCCGACCAACGGTCCGGGCTATTCAGAAATAGCGCAGGCCTATGGTGCCGAAGGCGTGAGGATTACGTCCGCCGATGAGTTGTTGCCTGCGCTTGAGGCAGCGATCGCCAGTGGCAAACCAACGGTGCTGGACGTACCAATGATCAACAACCCGACACCGACTACGGGTCATTGGAACATTCTGGATATCTATTCACCGGACGAGGATGTGTCTCACGTGTCCACGTAGGACCATAGCATTAAGAACGTGGCGGCGCTTGTTGCCGCCACCTTCTCCACGGCCCATGAGAGCATGCGTTGGGCCAATTGTTGATTCTCCTGTGGTGCACGGTCAAAATCCGACCGCCAGACGGGCTGGTCCTTTAGTCCTGTTGCCATTGGGAGAATTCAATGCCGCACACCGCCTCTTATCCTTGCCTGGCCAACAAGGTTGTCTTTGTATTGGGTGGCAGCAGCGGAATTGGGTCCGAATTCGTTCGTGCCTTTGCCCGTCAGAACGCGCAAGTTGCCTTCGTTGGGCGCAATGCAGAGCAGGCAAACGCGCTATGTGATGAGCTCGGCGATTGCGACTACCGACCGGTATTTTATCAATGCGATGTGACCGACCTGGAATCTCTGCAAGGGGCGATAGCGGCATGTGCTGCAAAGCTGGGCGATATTGCAGTGCTGGTCAACAATGTCGCTAATGATGACCGCCATGACTTTGAGACGATTGATCCTGAATATTTCGACTGGGAAGTCAGCATCAATCTGCGCCCCCACGTATTTGCCGCCCAGGCGGTGCTCGACGGCATGCGACGTCTTGGCGGGGGATCCATCATTAATCTAGGTTCGATCGGTTGGATGCGAAAGAACGAAGCGACGGTGTTATACGGCGCGCTGAAATCGTCTATGCACGGGCTGACCAAAGGGTTGGCCCGGCGGATTGGTTCAGATCGCATTCGGGTCAACACACTGGTTCCCGGTTGGACCATGACCGAGAAACAGATGAAAATGCATCTTGATGAGGCCGGAGAACAGGCCATTACCCAAGGCCAATGCTTACCAGACCGGGTGCAACCAGAAGATCTGGCAGCTGCGGCGTTGTTTTTGGCATCATCTCAGTCGCGCATGATCACCTCCCAGGATATTATTGTCGATGGGGGCTGGACATGACCGCACAAGCAAAATTGAACCGCGTGCTGCTCACAGGTGGAGGCGGTTTTCTGGGAGCCTGGATCGTCAAGCTGCTAAACGCACGTGGAATTGCAGTTCGCGTTTTTGAACTGAAAGAGGACCACTATCAAATTGAATCCATCGCGCCTGAAGCAGCAGACAAACTGAACTGGGTTGTTGGTGATGTCAGCGACCCCGTCGCATTGTCTGATGCGGCCAAGGAGTGCGATGGCATCATCCATCTGGCTGGGCTGATGACTCCTGCCTGCAATGCGGACCCGATCCTTGGAGCCAAAGTCAACGTGATTGGAACCCTCTGTGCGTTCGAAGCAGCAAAGGCCAATGGCATCGCTCACGTGACTTATACGAGTAGTGGAGGCGTCTTTGGTCTTGAGGATGCAGGAACACCTTATCCGCTTACCCACTATGGGGCCTACAAGCTGGCAAACGAGGGAAATGCCCGGGCCTATTGGACAAATGACGGCATTGCCAGCTTTGGTTTTCGACCGTTCGTGATCTACGGCCCTGGACGTGATGCGGGGTTGACCGCCGATCTCAGCCTTGCTTGCGCTGCGGCGGTGCGGGGCGAACCCTTCAAGGTGTCGTTCAGCGGTGCGGTCGCCTTGGTTTACGTGGAAGATGTCGCCTTGGCGTTTGTTGAAGCGGCGACGCAGCGACCATCCGGCGCCAGAACCGCCAATCTCACGGGACATGCAACATCGGTTGAAGAGACCGTTGAAATGATCCGTTCATTTGCTGATTTCCAGGACATTTCGATCGAAGGACCCAAAATCCCGAGTTTGTCGACTGTAACTAACGATTGGACTCGTTGTGGCCTCGACCTCCCTCCGGAGACCACTCTGATCGATGGCTTTAAAAATACCCTGAAGCACTTTTTGATGTAGGTTTATTTGGACCTATATTGCCTTCCGCTATTCGGGTTCATTAGCGTTTAACTACAATGAAGCCTGATCCATCATCGCAGGCGCTAGAACACAATGGCGCGTCACTGTCGGCAATTCGGCAATGTCCAAAAACGCATGAAAGCGGATCTAGAAATCTGCTCATCCCTGGAAGTGAAATGACCCATTTCCAACTCTCGTCACAACGGTGAAATCCGTGTGCTCGGTTGTCATCAAATACTCTTCTGCGGTTCTGGTTTGGGATGCAACGCGCGTTCTACACCTTTGATGCAGGCCACCAAGGTGGAATTAACCGGCGTGGGTATTCCGGCCCTGCGGCCAGCTCGAACGACTGCACCGTTGATATAGTCGATCTCGGTGATCATGCCATTTTCCAGACTCTGCAGGACTGACGGTTTAAATCCAAAGGGCAGCCCTGCCGAAGCTTTTATCCATGCATCTTTTGGTTTGTTGATGGTCAGGCTTATCCCAAGTGCGCCAGCTACTCTTATTGCTTCAGCTACTGCTTCGATTGCGGTCTCCTCAACTTCCGGCAATTCGTACAGATTTCCAAAATTGAGACCTGTAATGCCCGACAACGCGCCGGCTGCGACATTGATCAACAACTTGTCCCACATGGCCCCCATGATGTTGTCGGACACAACGGTTGTTAGCCCTGCCGATTTAAGCGTTTCGGCAACATTCTGGATGCGTGGCGTTATCTGTCCATCGAGCTCGCCGATAATCGTGTCCTTGCCTGTGACGCCTGCAACCACGCTCCCAGGAGCAGTCATCATCCCACCAATGTAGGTCTTCCCGGCAATCACATTGTCCCTACCGACAATCTCGGCCAACACTTCTTCCTGACCAAGTCCGTTTTGCAGCGAAATAACCATCGTCTCGGGGCCGAGAAGATTCATTGAGGCCCGCATTGCTTCCGCAGTATCAAAGCTTTTGACCAGCACGAGAATCAAATCAACCGGCTCGAGGTTGTCGGAACTTGTTGCAGCCTGAACATCTACCACATGTTCAATGACGTCACTCTCAAGAACCAGACCATTTGCGTTGACTGCAGCGACATAGTCGGCGTCGATATTTATTCAAACAACGTGATTACCCGCCGCCGCAAGATGTCCTCCTATGACAGAGCCCATCGCGCCAGCCCCCAACACAGCGATCCGAATAACAGTCCCCAATTCTGATCTGTTGTTTAATCCAGTAAGTTTGAGTTCATAGTAGAATCAAGCCTCGGTTTGATACAAGCAACGAACAACAAGCTACTGGTGACAAGGTTCTCCCAACTGTCATTCGATGCAGCGACTAACCAATTTTGTTGCTTGCCAACTCTTCCTCTGAAGTGCGTTGACGGGCGAACCTGGTCCGTTGAGCAGGAGTCCCATCTAAAGGTATTCCGGTAAGACGATCTCGGGTCGCAATATTGTTTGGTCAGTGTGATGAGTGCTTGGGTCGAACTTTGTCTGCACCATTTGCTCCACCACAGATTTTGCCAATTCCTGGGTCGGCGTTCGGATAACTGCAGTCAGGCGATTGTCTGCCAGAGCTGCGCGGAGTTCGTCGTTAAGAACATGCGCTATGACCTTGATTGGATGCGAGGTGGTCACTTCCCGCAGCGCGTCAAGAACGCCTTCGGCACCACCGCCGGTTACGTAGAGCCCACAGAGATCGTCCCAGGTGGAAAGCATGTTGTGCATCACCTCATATGTCACTTTACGCGTCTCAACGTTGAGGACGGTATCGCGAATCTGCAAAGGCACGTTGTTCTCGCGAAAGTAAGCCCGAAGCCCGCTTTCGCGAAGTTGGTGGCCCTGCCATAGATTGCCACCCACCAGCACAGCCACTGAACCAGTCCGTCGGATGGCGTTGGTAAGCAGCCACCCCGCAACCCGCCCAGCGCGATAATTGTCCAGGCCAACATAGCCTTGGCAAACGTTCGGTGCGAAATCATTCAGAATTGCAAAGACAGGTTTGTCCGCCGCTCTAGCCTCACCGGCGGCCTGCGAGACCTTCGGATGGGTTACCGCCGAAGCAGCAATCACATCCACTGCGTCGGCGGCGCGCAAGATGAGGTCAGAATGCTCAACCGGTGATTGCGATTCGGCAAAGAAGAACCGTGCACGACCTCGCACGGAAGAATGGTTTTCAACTGCGTCGCGCAAGTCGCGCGAAAGCTGTTGATAGAAGGGTTGATGTTCTTTTGGCAGAACGAATCCGAAAGACACCTGCGGTCTTTCGCCCTTAAGGCGATAACTGATAACTGGCGTGGAGTGATAGCCAAGTTCGAGCGCGGCTTCATAGACGCGCCTGGCTGTCTCTTCTCTGACCTTACGGCGTCCATTGAGCACGCGGTCCACAGTGGCGATGCCCACGCCCGCCTTATTTGCCACATCTGCCATAGTCAATTTTGCCAATGTGTAGCTCCATTGGATAGTTTTCTATCCAATAATCACTGATATTTGGATAGGAATTGATAGAAAAAAACTAGATGATCTGTTCCGGATTATCAAAATTTGTTTGTCTGCCGGCAGAGCAGCGACCCAAACGGACAAACAAATGGCCTCCACTTTTTCCCACTGGCCCCACAGCAACTTTGATCTTGGCAGCGCGTATGTTCCGTTGCCGGAAACCGTGTTGAATGACCTCATGGCGGATGAGGCACAGGACATATCGACACTCACATCAGACTGGGCCACCGAGCTGATGAATGATTGCCTGTATAGCGGGAACGGATTCTTTATCCTCGACGGCAGCAGTTACAAGGAACTCGATCCAGATCAACGCATTCACCTGACCAAACGGCTTGCTCCCTGCCTGGGGAAACCCATCGTCCACCATTCCAAACATCTCAAGCAGGATCTTGTAACCAACGTCAAAGATGCTGGGGTGCGATTTACGAGCAGCAAGGATCAGAATTTCAGTTCGTCAAACCAGGAGGCAATTGAGCATACTGAGTCGACCGAACTGCCAAACCCGATTGGCGCCTTCCTGCTGCACAACATTCAGCCTGCCTACAAGGGTGGGGCGAACCGCTTCGTCAATGCCTACACGTTGCTGGACAAGTTGGCGGAGATTGATCCCGCCAATATCGATGTGCTGAGGCGGCCTTTTTTCTTTGATACGGCACGCGGGGAAAGGGTTGAGTCTCCCATTGTCTCCTATGATGAAAAGGGCAACTTGGATTTCCGCTGGATGTACGCCTTTATCGAAAATGGGCGGCCTTATACCAAGCACTGGGACGACCAGGTCCAAAGCGCGATTGATGCGACACTTGCTGCAATGGAAGAGCTGCGCATCACGGTGACCCTCCCAAGGGGGGACATTATCGTTGTAAACAATCGAATGATGTTGCATGCGCGGGATGCATTCGAGAACCATCCCGATCACCCGCCGAGATGGTTGCTTAGGAGCTGGTTCGAGTAAGTTGAAATACCCGCCGACAACTGCTGCGTGCCAGTCCGAGGAACCAAGCAGGTGAACCTCCCCCAAGCGATTTTTCCAGTCGGTACACTCCTAGGTGGGGCCTTCGTGGGCAGCTTCGCCATAGAACATGCGGCGACACGAACTGTCGAAACCGCTGAGCTTTGGAAAGAGCTTGGGCAACGCGGCCGTTAAGCGTTGCTCGCATAATGTTACTTGATCCTCGTTCATCACCTCGGCGCAGAGCAGGTAGTCAAAGCCACCTTCTGTGCCGCCGCGCATCGTTTTCTCTTCGCTGTGACGGTCTGTCGTCGCATGATTGAGCGCATTGAGCCGAACGCTAACTACTCCGTCGTTCCCAAGATAGCTGGTTAATTTGCTACCCAACTCGTTCAGATCGACCGCAGCATTGTTCAGAGACAGTCTCCAAATTGCTACGCAAGAGCCGAAACCGTTACCAATCTTCAGGACCTGAGTGCCGAGGGCGCGATCGAACCGTTCAAACTCTGGCATGAGTCGTCGCGTCCAGTCGGAGGGGGTGTCCAGAATTGCCTTGTATTCGGGGCCATCCAGAACTTCCGGATTTTCCGTGGCGTAGAGAATGAAATGCGAATTCGGATCGTCGAGTTTCTCAAAAAGGCGTACGCTGAGAAATCCTGGAGAAAATGTACGGTCGGCGATGTGTTCCTGGGTCAGCCAGTTACGATAATCGGCCAAATACTCATCAGATATGTCGCACCAAATAGCCAAAAATCCATATGTATTCATCAGAACAGCCTGCCACATCGTGATCTTGCAACAAACTCCAATTTAAGCGGCTCTTTGGCAAGCGCTTGCCTTGAATTCTTGGTTCGCTGGCAAACACCGTCTTGGGACCAGCGCCAAATGTTCGCAGACGGTGTTACGTTGTTCCGCGTTCGACCAAACTGTAACCAACGTCAATAATCTTGTTGGCTCTTGCCGTTTCGGGATCAAGAAGCGCATTGGCCGTAGCGACACCGATTTCGAATCCTGGAATTGCAATCGTGGTCAGATCAAAACCAGATGGCGTTGAAACTTCAAATCCACCGAATCCCGATACTGCGATGTCGCCAGGGACTTCCACACCGCGTCGTTTGGCCTCGCAAAGGACACCAACCGCCACCTGATCACTCACGCACATGACCGCGTCGACTTGCGAATTTTCTTTCAAACATTCTTCAAAAAATGCCGCACCAAGTTCGATTCCGGAGCGCAGATCTTGATTATCATGTGGCCACACTACCGGCGTCATGCCAGCTTGGTTGAGCGCAGCGGCATACCCCTCGCGGCGACGGAGCCCGCGTTCATTTCGCGGCTCATGTCCCCCAAGAAAAGCAATGTTCCTTCTGCCTTTGCTGATCAAATGATGCGCCATGTCGCTGGCGGCCTGAAAATTCGAAAATCCAACCGCGATGTCCAGGGGCTCTGGTGGTAACTGCCAGATTTCGACCACCGGTATGCTCACCGATTTCAGCAGTTTCGCGACCTCGGCGGAATGAGATGTGCTCGTCAGAACAATCCCGTCCGGACGGCGGGCGAGAAGTGCCTGTAACGCGTCTTCTTCGACTTCCGGATCATAATTGGTGCTTGTCAAAAGCAGTTCATATCCGGCGGCCCGCAGGGTGCTCGACAGGCCGTCCAACGTTTGAGCGAACACTGAGTCGTTTATTGTGGATACAATTGCTCCAAATACCCGACTTTTGCTCGACGACAGCGCTCCGGCGGTGTTGTCCGGGACATAACCGAGTTCTTTAATCGCCTTTTGAACCCGCTCGCGTTTTGCTTCCGTGACTTTTTCTGGGGTTCGCAAAACCCTTGAAACCGTAATCGTCCCCACTTTGGCAAGATCGGCGACGTCCTTCATTGTGACCCATTTGCCCTTAGTCAAGGCTCGTCTCCTGCAGTGTTATCTGCGTGCTTGTTGACGGGTTCAATAGACCTTGGTATCGATACCAAATCAAGTCTGGTATCGATACCAAAAACACAGTTTTGCAGAAGGGAACCACGATGCTCACCGGGGAACAGATCGAATCTTACCAAGAGAATGGCTATCTTCTTGTCGAAGATGTCGTGACGTCCGAACAGCTTCAACGCATGCAGGACATCACCCACGAATTCATCGATCGCTCTCGTCATGTGACCGAAAGCAATGACGTCTATGACCTGGACACAGGGCACAGTTCCGAAACCCCGAAACTGACCCGGATCAAATTGCCTCACAAGCAGCATCCGTTCTTTTGGGAGGTTTTGAAGAATTCTGGGATCACCGAGGTTCTGCGGCAGCTCGTTGGCCCAAACGCGGTACTGCAAACATCTAAACTGAATGCAAAGGCCCCCGGTGGCGGTGCTGCCGTCGAGTGGCATCAGGACTGGGCCTTCTATCCTCACACCAATGACGACATGTTGGCCTTCGGCGTCTTTTTGGAAGATGTCACTGAGGAAAATGGCCCGCTGCAGGTCATTCCTGGTTCTCACAAGGGACCCGTTTTGAACCACAACAGCGCCGACAACATTTTCTGCGGCGCCGTGGACCCGTCCGACCCTGACTTTCAGATTGACAAAGCGGTCACGATCACTGGCAAGGCCGGTAGCATGTCCGTCCACCACGCGCGGACACTGCACGGTTCAGCACCGAACGTCTCCGATCGCGCAAGGCTGATGCTGTTCTATGAATGCTGTGCTGCAGATGCGTGGCCGCTCATGGGTGGTTCCGCATACATTCAGCGCCTGTCGCAGCAAGAGCAGTGGAACGACCTCCAGGACAGAATAATCATTGGAGACCCGGTGCTGCAGCCTCGCATGACACAGGTTCCTGTTCGATTGCCTTATCCGCCGGCGGCAGACATCAGTTCGATCTTTCAAGTCCAAAAGTCCGGTGGCGCCAAAAGCGCTTTTGCTTGAGGGGAGGCCACACATGAAACGCATTTATGACTTTTCCCGCAAACCGGCGAAACGCAACTACACAATTTCGGACCTGCAGGCACTTAAGGAAACGAACAAGAAGCTCACCATGTCCAATCCCGCCAACGCTGATGAGATACGGGCTTGTCGGGACGCAGGCATCGATCTGCTTGTGGTTGGCATGGACCAGATCGACAATGTTCGCGCCATCGCCCCAACCCACTTCTGCCGGGTGGGTTCCAGGTGGGCCCAATTCGGTTCGAACGCGGAACTGCTGGCTGACGCGTTTGAGGCAATGCGTCGTGGTGGAGACATGTATTACACGCTGCGTTCGCTTGATGCGCTGGAGATGATATCGCGAGAAGGTATCCCGGTACAAAGCCATATCGGATTGATCCCAACCTTCAGCCACTATTGCGGCGGTCTGCGCGGCTGGGGCCGCAAGGCCGATGAGGCAATGAAGATCTTTGAAACTCTGAAACGGATGGAGGACGTGGGCGTCATCGCCGTTGAAGCCGAATGCATCGCTGAGGAAGTCCTGGAAGCGGTCAACAAAAAGACTTCCATCGTGACATTCTCACTGGGATCCGGCATGGCCGGCGATGTGATCATGTCGTTCGTGGCGGATGTGTGTGGTGAGGCCAGCGAAGAGGACAAACCGCCCAAGCATGCACATGCGTTTGGCAATGTAGGACGTTTGCACAAACAGATCCACGAAGAGCGCGTCGCTGCTCTTGGTCACTTTCACAGCGA
>JABSRX010000015.1 GCA_013214695.1 Rhizobiaceae bacterium
GAATTTTCAAACATCGCTTCGGTTTCGGTGGGGAAACCAGCAATGATATCGGCCCCAAATACCGCATCTGGCCTTGCCGTGCGCACGTCGTTGCAGAAGCGGATCGTGTCGTCGCGCAGATGGCGGCGTTTCATACGCTTCAAAATCATGTTGTCCCCAGACTGCAGCGACAAATGCAGATGCGGCATCAAGCGATGATCCGACGCAATGGCATCCATCAACGGCTCATCGACTTCGATGGAATCGATCGACGATAGGCGCAGCCGCTGCAGACCATCGACTTTGTTGAGAATGGACTGAACCAGACGGCCCAAAGAGGGTGATCCAGGCAGATCGCCGCCCCAGGACGTCAGATCAACTCCTGTCAGCACGATTTCCTGATAGCCGTTATCGACCAATTGCTGGATCTGAGAGACCACTTCGCCGGCCGGAACCGAGCGGGAATTGCCGCGCCCATAGGGAATTATGCAGAAGGTGCAACGATGGTCACAGCCGTTTTGAACCTGAACAAATGCGCGGCTACGCCCTTCGATCGCTTCGACCATGTGGGACGCCGTTTCGCGCACCTGCATGATGTCGTTGACGCGCACCTTCTCGAATTGGTTGACACCAAAATCCGGCAGCTGGCGATACGAGTGCGCATGAAGCTTTTCTTCATTGCCAAGAACCAGATCAACCTCGTCCATGTCGGCAAAGGTTTCGGGTTCGGTTTGTGCAGCACAGCCGGACACGATGATGCGCGCATCAGGCCGCTCGCGGCGGGCACGCCGGATGGCCTGTTTGGCGTCCCGCACAGCTTTGGCTGTTACCGCACAGGTGTTGATCACCACAGCCCCGTCGGCCAGTTGGCCGAGACCTGCGCTTTCCGCCTCGCGGCGCATCACCTCCGTCTCATAGGTATTCAACCGACAGCCAAAGCTGATCATATCCAGATTGGTTTTGCTTGACGACATCAGGAGCGCCGCTCCCAGGCGCCGGTCAACGGATCCATTACGCCATCAAACTCATGCTCGGCGGCACCGGTCATGACGATAAAATTGTCGTCCCGCCATTCGATATCGAGGGAGCCGCCGGGCGGGTTAATCCGTACCTTGCGACTGGTTTTGCCCAGCCGCGCCGCACAGACTGCAGCAGCGCAAGCCGCCGAACCGCAAGCCAGTGTTAAGCCGGCGCCGCGTTCCCAGGTGCGAATGGTCAATTCATCCTCACCCACCTGTTGGGCGATCGTCACATTCACCCTTTCCGGAAACAAAGGATGATATTCCAGCATCGGGCCAAACTTGTCCAAAGCGTAGGTGTTGACGTCATTTTCTGCCCAGAAAATCACATGCGGATTGCCGATATTGGCAACCGACGGCGTGTGCAAGATGGGATCGCCCAACGGGCCAACTTCAAGCTCAATGCCGCTTGTGTCTGCGAACTCTTCCGAGAGGGGAATCTGATCCCACTCAAAGCGCGGCACGCCCATATTGACGCTGATCGATCCATCATCGTTCAAACGCGCTTTCAGCGGCTGGCCCTCGACCTCGAAGGAAAAATCCTGCCCACCGGTTTGCCGGTTGAGCCATTGCACGACACAGCGTGTGCCGTTGCCGCAGGCCTCGGCTTTCGAGCCGTCGGAATTGAAGATTTCAATGATGGCGTCCTTGCCGATCGGGCCAGGGCCATGCACCGCCATCAGCTGATCGAAATGGGTATCGGTTTCAGCCGCCAAGGCAATCGCCGCCGCCGGCGTCACGTGATCGGCACGCGCGCGCATGTCGGCAACAATGATCTTGTTGCCGATTCCGTTCATTTTAGCGAAGGCGATATTCTGGTTCATGGGGCCTATATGGCCCCAGATTGATCACTCGGCAAGCGGAACGTGTTTTCCCGCTTCGCGGGGCATCGTACCGTCGAGGCGCGGGTCGGGATAGGCCTCGTCATCCTCGTCGTAAATCACAAAGCCACGTTTCTTGTAATTTTCCAGCGCAGATGGATGGTCCAGCGTGCAGGTGTCCAGCAACAGCGGCACTTTTCGTTGGCCACCATAACGGATGGCCTGGTTCAACATGTAGCTGCCAAGTCCCTGGCCGATGAAACCCGGCAGCAAGGCAAAATACTTGATTTCAGTGGAACCGGGTTCGCTGAAATTGATGTCAAAAAATCCAACCGGCGTTCCCGCCTTATACATCACCATCACATGCACATTGTCGTCGCCGATCAGGCTGGCCAGCTTTTCATCGCTCATGCGACGCCGATCGCCCCAGACAAACTCTTCACCCGCCGTGTGGTAGAGGAAGCGATAGAAGGCCACAGTGGGTTGGTTGGCCCGGACAATGGCCAGATCGTCAGAAGGCGGTTTGCGGTCTTCGACAGTCCACGGCTCTTCAAGACGCAGATACCAGCGATGCACAGCCAGGTGCTTTGGCGGCAGGTCGCTGCGCTGGCGCTGGCGCTGCCACTCCGCCTCATAAAGTGTCTCTGCCATGGTCGACCTTTGAATTGCGTTTACGCTTTCTGCGGACGTTGTCGGGGAACCTCCCAAACTTGTCCAGGGCGCAAGGCGCGGAAAATATCTTCATCCACCCCATGCTTTGAACGCGCAGCATCCAACGCTTCCAACTGATCTTCAATACTCTCATTGGTCAGCCGGAACGTTCCCCAGTGATGGCCAAGGGTGAATTCGGCGCCACACATCAAATGCCCCTGCACCGCTTCATCCGGATTCTGGTGCTGACCACGCATGAAATCGCGGGGTTCATAAGCGCCAAAAGGCAGGATCGCGAGGCGGAAATTGCGGTATTTGTTGCGGGCGTCAAGGTAGTTCTGGCCACCGTGGAAACCGGTGTCGCCGATGTGGTAGATATTGCCGCCCGGCGTTTGCAGGACAAATGCCGCCCACAGCGCATTGCGCCGATCTCCCATGCCCCGGGCCGACCAATGATGCATCGGCTCCAGTGTCACCTTGACCTGTTTGGTAAGCTCTATCGTGTCGCCCCAATCACCAACAGCAATGCGCAGGGATTGGTCATGGTTCTTCATGATGCGATCATTACCCAAAGGCGTGACGATCAGCGGATCATGGACGGCCTTCAATTTGGACAAAGTCGGCAGGTCGAGGTGGTCGTAGTGGTTGTGCGACAGCAGCACGACGTCAATGGGTGGCAGATTATCAAATGAAATACCGGGATCATTGACGCGTTTGGGGCCGGCAAAAGTGACCGGCGAGGCCCGCTCGGACCATACCGGATCAGTCAAGATGTTGAGCCCTTCGGTTTGGATCAGCACCGTGGCATGGCCAACAAAACTGACCCGCAGATCGTCAGCCGTCACTTTTTGGGGCGGCACATCTTCATAAGGCGAGGGGTAGCGCTCGGGCCACGGCTTGCGCCCCCCGCCCATTTGCCATTTCAGCAATTCGACAAAGCCCTTGGGGGCAACGCCATTTGGATTGTAAAAATTCAGTCCGTCGAAGTGATCGCTGATCGGACCGTCGTAGTAGGGATTGCGAGAGCGCGCCAAGGTGAATGCTCCAGCGCCGGTTGCGGTTCCGCCTGCCAACAGCAGCCCAAGCGCCTTTAGAAACTGTCGTCTTTTCATGACCCACACCTGAATATGCGTAGGTCACAAGTCAAGCTGCAAAACTGTCTCAGTAAGGATAGATATCGACAGCTGACATGCAGGCTGACGAAATATAAGACGGCCCGTCGTCGGTCTTCTTGCTTTTGCAGGCAGCCTGGCGCTGGCGCCGGATGTCACTTCGATAGGCGCAGGTTTCCCGCTGGCTGCGATTGTCGCTGCTGCTCATTTCTTCTCTATCTTTGACGCTTGTCCACATCGGTCTGCTTTCGATTGTCCAACTTGGATATGATTGGAATAACGTTGATACGCGTGAAATGGTTTCATCTCATTTTGCAACGGCGTAAGTGTGTCGGGCAAATTAAACATTCTTCACGAATGGGTGTGCTTGCCGCGTCAACCCTCAAACACCCAATTTGCTTGACTCTTTGCCGCTGTCAGGCCATATCGGCCGCAATTGACAAGACCAATTGTTGTTGAGCAGCCGACCGGTCCCTCCAATGGAGCCACCGGAGGTCAACATCCGCCAGCGAGTTTCGCCCGCGGATGCGATTTGCGTTTGCTCGATAACAACTGGATTTGGCGCCCCGAAAACCTTACCTTTTTGACGGATGCAAAAAGGGAAATGAGAGACAATGTTTGAATCTCTGTCAGAACGGCTCAGCGGAATTTTTGATGGTCTCACCCGTCGTGGTGCGCTGTCTGAAAAGGACGTATCGACCGCCCTGCGTGAAATCAGACGGGCGCTGATCGAAGCCGACGTAGCGCTGGAAGTGGTGCGGGAATTCACCGAATCAGTGCGTGAAAAGGCGGTTGGCGCCTCGGTCGTCAAATCTGTTACGCCCGGCCAAATGGTGGTCAAAATCGTCCATGACGAACTGGTTGCCATGCTCGGTGAAGAAGGCGCCCAGATTGATCTGAACGCGCCGGCACCTGTCGCCGTGATGATGGTTGGCCTGCAGGGCTCCGGTAAGACGACGACGACCGGCAAGATCGCCCTGCGCATGAAGGACCGCGATCGCAAAAAGGTGCTGATGGCGTCCCTCGACACACGGCGTCCAGCAGCCCAGGAACAGCTGCGCCAGTTAGGTGAGCAGACCGAAGTCGACACGTTGCCGATCGTTGAGGGACAGGATCCCGTCCAGATCGCCAACCGCGCGATGCAGGCAGCCAAGCTCGGTGGCTATGACGTGGTGCTGCTCGATACGGCGGGCCGGACCTCGATTGACGAGCCGTTGATGGTCGAAATGGCCGATATCAAGAACGCGGCCAATCCCCACGAAATCCTGCTGGTCGCCGATTCGCTGACCGGTCAGGACGCGGTCAACCTGGCGCAGAATTTCGACAGCCGTGTCGGCGTCACCGGAATTGTGCTTACCCGTATCGACGGTGATGGCCGCGGTGGTGCAGCGCTTTCCATGCGGGCCGTCACCGGCAAACCGATCAAGCTATTGGGTGTCGGCGAAAAGATGGACGCGCTGGAGGATTTCTATCCCAAGCGTATCGCTGACCGCATTCTCGGCATGGGCGACATCGTTTCGCTGGTTGAAAAGGCCGCCCAGACCATCGACGCCGAACAGGCCGAGGCAATGGCCAAGAAGATGCAGAAGGGCCTGTTCGACATGGACGACCTTTCCCAGCAGCTTGGCCAGATGTCTCAGATGGGCGGCATGGGTTCGATCATGAAAATGATGCCCGGTATCGGCAAAATGGCCAAACAGATCGAGGCTGCCGGCCTCGACGACAACATTTTCAAGAAGCAGCAGGCGATCATCTCCTCAATGACCCGCCAGGAACGCCGCACGCCGAAGCTGCTGAACGCCAGTCGCAAGAAACGCATTGCCGCGGGTTCAGGCACGTCGGTGCAGGAAATCAACCAGCTGATCAAAATGCACCGCCAGATGGCCGACATGATGAAGTCAATGTCCGGCAAGAAGGGCAAGGGCATGATGGGCAAAATGGCTGCTGCCATGGGCATGGGCGGCGGCATGCCGGGTCTGCCAGGTGGTATGGGCGGATTGCCGGGTGGTCTTCCAGGCGGTGGCATGCCCGGTGGTTTGGATCCGCAGCAGTTGGAACAAATGGCGCGCCAGATGGGCGCAGGCTCGCCGCCTAAGCTGCCGGGACTGGGTGGCGGATCTCCCTTTGGAAAGAAGAAATGACGACTGAAAAATCCCCTCAAGAACAGCTGTTGGCCATGCGTGCGTCAATCGACAATTTCGACGCCGCGCTCGTACATATTCTGGCCGAGCGTTTCCGCAAGACCAAAGAAGTGGGTGCCCTGAAGGCCAAATACGATCTGCCACCATCTGATCCGGCGCGCGAAGGGGAACAGGTGGAGCGGTTGCGCCGCCTGGCAGAGAAATCTGATCTGGACCCGGATTTCGCCGAGAAATTCCTCGAGTTCGTCATTCGCGAAGTGATCCAGCATCACAAAGCGGCGGCAAGGAGCTAACGCGTCACTATGACTCCGGTATTGGAAACAGAACGGTTGATCTTGCGTGGCTGGAAGTTGGAAGACTTCCCGTTCTTCGCCGGATTCTGGGCTGATCCGGACCGGACAAAGTTTTTCCTTTCTGGCGTGCAGAACGAAGCCCAGTCATGGGCCGCCTTTACCGCCATGGCTGGCGAGTGGTCGCTGCGAAAATTTGGTCAGTTTGCCATTCAGCTGAAGTCTGGAGAACACGCCATCGGACATACCGGCATCTGGTATCCACCAGATCTCGACGAGCCCGAACTGGCGTGGAGCCTCTATCCGGGAAATGACGGCAATGGCTACGCAACAGAAGCGGCCCAAAAAGTCCTTTCTTGGGCGAGATCTCATCTGGGCCTGCCGCCCATGATGAGCTTCGTCCACCCCGAGAATCACGGTTCGATTGCCGTTGCCAAACGTTTAGGCGCGACATTCGAACGAGAAACATCCCTGCGTGGCGACCCCAGATGGGTCTTTCGCCACCAGTCCTAAATTCAACAAACAACACCCATTAAGGAACTCAACAATGGCAACCAAAATCAGACTCGCCCGTGGCGGATCCAAGAAACGCCCTTTCTACCGCATCGTCGCTGCCGACACACGTGCACCACGTGACGGCCGCTTCATCGAAAAACTGGGCACGTACAACCCGCTTCTGGCCAAAGATAACGCCGAGCGCGTCACCATGGACAAAGAACGCGTCCAGTACTGGCTCGACCAGGGCGCCCAGCCAACCGATCGCGTTCTGCGTTTCCTCGACGCCGAAGGCATGATGAAGCGTGAAGCCCGCAACAACCCGAACAAAGCCAAGCCTGGTCGCAAAGCTCAGGAGCGTTTGGAAGAGAAGGCTCAGAAAGAAGAAGAAGCCAAGCAGGCAGCTGCTGAGGCCGAAGAAGCCGCCAAGGCCGCTGAAGAGGCACCAGCCGAAGAAGCTGCAGCTGAATAATTCACGCTGGCAGATTGCAGCATGAACAAACAGGCGGTAGTCCCATCCGGACTACCGCCTTTTTTGTGAGCCGTTCATGAAACTCGACAATCCCATATTGATGGCCAGCATCGGCGGGCCCCACGGTACGAAGGGCGAGGTACGGGTCAAGACGTTTGGCGATGATCCTATGACGCTGGATCAATATGGCAGCCTATATGCAAAGGATGGCCGCAAGTTCAAAATCACCCGGATGCGGCCTTCGAAGACGGTTCTGATCGTCAAGTTCAAGGGCATCAACTATCGCGACGAGGCCCAGGCCCTGAACGGAACCGAACTCTATATCGACCGCTCCATGTTGCCTGACGACATGGAGGAGGATGAGTTTTACGTCTCCGACCTGGTCGATTGCCAAGTCCAGGATACCAACGGCACGCCGATCGGAAAGGTTTTGGCAGTCGTCAATTTCGGCGCTGGTGACCTGATCGAAATTCAGCAAATGGGAACGGATCAGACGCTAATGCTGGAATTCACCCAGAAGAATGTGCCGGAGATCCATCTGGCTGAGCAGTTGATAATCGTCGATCCCCCTGCAGAAGTATCCGAGCGGGATACTTGATCGCGGCCAGCGAACGTGAAAGCCTAAATCAACTGATTCGTTTCGGTGGTTTGCCATGCCTAGACTGTTTACTGGCCTGGAGGTACCTGCGCATATTCGCGCCATTCTCAGTTTGAAACAGGCTGGGACCCCTCAAATGCGTTGGATGGATCCCGCCGATTTTCACATCACGCTGCGGTTTATCGGCGATGTTTCGGCCCGTCAGGCTAACGATATTGTGGAAACTCTGTCGCAACGCACCTGGTGCCAGACCGAAATTCATATCGGTGAACTCAAGTGCTTTGGCGGTAGCAAACCGTCCTCGGTCTATGCCAGTGTCCTGACCAATGAGACGCTCGTTGGTCTTGCCGCGTCACAGGAACGGGTCATGCAACAGCTCGGACTGCCGCCCGATCCACGACGCTTCACCCCCCATATCACACTGGGCCGCTGCAAAAAGTGCTCGCCCGAAATGATCGCTCGCTATCTGTCCCACAATGGCGAAGCCTGGCCCGGCTTGAGCTTTCGTCCAACACGTTTCGTTCTCTATTCTGCCCGGGAGTCCCGCGGTGGCGGACCTTACAAGATCGAACACACCTGGCCGCTCGGAGGCACTGACGTCGACTTTGACGCAGCTGTTGCGGCTCAATAGACCTTGCTCATGTCGGCAGGGCTGATGCAGGATTGGGCCAAGATAAAGGATGAAAACCATGCCCAATCAACTGAGCAGCACAGAAATTGAAGCCGAACTGGCAAAACTGAGCGGATGGGCGCTGGTTGAAGGGCGCAGCGCCATCTCAAAGAGCTTCATATTCGCCAATTTTATCGAAGCCTTCGGCTTCATGACGAAGGTCGCATTGGTTGCCGAAAAGATGGACCACCATCCTGAGTGGTCGAACGTCTACAAGACTGTCGATGTGACCCTGACCACCCACAGTGCCGGGGGGATCACCGAATTGGATACCAAACTGGCGGCACAAATGGACAAGCTCGCCTAGCGCCAAGCCGTGCACTCGTAGCCCTCCGGTCCCAGTACCGACTTGCAGGAACGCCAGGTCAGACCCATATGAGTCTGAAATTCAAACGGCCAGCCCGCCAACCATGCTGAAGGAGGAGTGGATGGACGACAAAACCATTGGCAAGATTCTCCTGCCTGTACCGGCAGAAAAAGCGCGGGCACGGGAAAAGAAGGTCCGGGCGCAATTCTGGTCGAAAATGCGGGCTTTTGCTTCTCACATTCCTTTTTCGGAAGATCTGGCAGCCGCCTACTTTTGCGCCACCGACAAGCGAACGCCTTTAAAAGTCCGCGGCACATTGCTCGCCGCACTTGCCTATTTCATCGTGCCAGCCGACATGATCCCCGACTTCTTTGCCGCCGTCGGTTTCTCAGATGATCTGGCCGTCTTTACAGCCGCGATGACGCTGGTTCAGGCCCATGTCACTGATGAGCACCGGGACCAGGCTGAAAAAGCGCTGCAGGCCAATACGGACGACGAAGCAGCTTAAGCTTCCTGATTTACAGCTTCAGCAGAACTTTGCCTTTGACATTACGGGCCGCAATCTTGTTAAGCGCAGCTTCTGCTTCTTCCAGCGCAAAGACCGAATCAACATGTGGCTTAAGAGTGCCGTCGGCCAACCAACCAAGTAGATCGTCGATATTCTGCCGATTAACCTGAGGTTCGCGCATGGTGAATGATCCCCAGAACACGCCACGCAGATCGGCGCCTTTCAGCAGCGCCAGGTTCAGCGGTATTTTCGGGATGGGGCCGGCTGCAAAGCCGATGACCAGGAAACGCCCGCCCCAGGCGATGGATCTGAAAGCGGCTTCAGAGAAATCACCACCCACCGGATCGTAGATCACGTCCATGCCAGCGCCGCCGCCCAATTCCTTAAGGCGGGCTTTCAGGTCCTCGGTCGCATAGTTGACGGTTTCGTCGGCGCCACACTCCCTGCAGAAGGCCAGTTTGTCGTCCGACGAGGCACAGGCCACGACCCTTGCACCCATGATCTTGCCCAGTTCGACAGCGGCCTGACCGACTCCACCGGATGCACCCAATACAGCCAGGGTTTCCCCCTTCTTCAGCTCACCGCGGTCCTTCAGCGCGTGATAGGAAGTTCCATAGGTGACCATGACACAGGCAGCATGTTCATCACTGACCCCTTCAGGAATGTGCGAAAGCACCACTTCCGGCGCCACGACGTATTCCCGTGCTGTGCCACCTTGAACATAACCGCAGACGCGATCTCCGACTTTGAACCGTTCAACTCCTTCACCAACACTTTCCACCACACCCGACATTTCGGCGGCAATGGAGAACGGCCGTGGCGGCTTGAACTGATATTTGTCCTCAATGATCAGGCAGTCGAAAAAGTTAAGTGCTGCGACGTTCACCCTAACCAGAACCTCGCCCTTCTTGGCGGACGGTTTGTCGATTTCCTCAACCACCAAGGTCGATGGTGGGCCGGGTTGATGGGACAAAAGAGCTCTCATGGGAAGGTCCTGGTCTGCATGACAATTGCTTCGGCTATATCGCGAAAGAACCTCCTTGAAAACCGTCCGGCTTGCCGACACTGATCGACCCGTCTAAGAACAGCCCATGAAAGCACGCGGATATTTTGGCATAGGTGCCGAGGGCATTTCGAAGCCGATGAACTTCGGCAATCTCGCCCGCACGGCTTATGGATTCGGGGCGTCCTTCGTCTTCACCGTGGCACCGGGAAGGCGCATCGAAACACCCGATTCCGATACGCCCAACAGCCAGCAACACATGCCCTGGTACAATTATGACCACGTCGACGCGATACGTCTGCCGGATGGCTGCCGCCTCGTCGGCGTGGAGTTGACCGACGATGCCATCGACCTGCCAAGCTTCCGTCACCCCACCATGGCGGCTTACATTCTGGGGCCCGAAAACGGCTCACTGTCGGAAGAAGTCACCCAGAAATGCGAGTTCATCGTCAAGATTCCGACCCGCTTCTGTCTCAACGTCGCCACTGCCGGCGCCATCATTATGTACGATCGCGTGCAGTCCATGGGGCGATTTTCCGAACGCCCTGTGCGGGCTGGTGGTCCGCCGCCAGGCCTTGAAGGGCCGCACCCGCACCTGCCTCAGCACGTACATGGGCAGGCCAAATATTCCGGTGCCAAACGTCTGGGCGCCACCAAAGGACGCAACCGGCTTTCAGTCGTCGGGCAGCGCTATGAAGGCCCGGCAAAGGACAGTTCGCAATCTTGACAAAATTTGATGGCAGAAGAAGCGTTGTTGAGGTGGGGCCCGCCGCATCGCTAAAATGCTAATCAAAATTTACCATACCTGTTTAGGCTTTTGTAACGCCAAAAGAGGATGGTTAAGTCTCACGGTAAAGAGTTCGTTGAACTCGAATTTGAAGTTCGACATTTCGATGGAAAGATCAATGTTCAAATCATCGCTCAAATCGCTGGTTGTAGTGACAACCGCTCTTATGGTTCCGTTTTCGGCCGCTCTGGCCCAGACGCCACAGGCCATCAAACAGCACAAAGCATGGGGCGCCTACACCTATAATGACGCACGTGCCGGCAAGATTTGCTACATCCTGTCGATTCCGACCGTCAAAGAACCTAGTGATCGTGATCACGGCGATGTATTCTTTCTGGTGAGCCAGAAGCCGGATGGTTCTGCGAAGTTTGAGCCGCAGGTCGAGGTTGGTTACCCGCTGAAATCCGGTGAAGCTGTGACAGTCACAGTCGACGGCAAGTCCTTTGAAATGTTTTCCCAGGGCAACAACGCCTGGTTGACCGACATCAACAAGGAACCAGATCTGGTCGCAGCCATGCGCAGCGGTCGGTCAATGAAAGTATCCGGCGTCTCAACACGCGGCACACAGACAAGCTACACCTATTCGCTGTCTGGCGTGACGGCAGCGCTCAAAGAAGTCGCCAACTGCAAATAACGCAACGCGACGCGCCAGCAAGCTTGCAGCAAAGCCCGGCTAGGGCCATATAGGCTCCGTTCAACCCAACGGGGCCTTTTTCATGCCGTTATCAATCGATCTGAACGATTCAGACACCCGCGCCGACCTGAGCGCCAAGGTGGCGGCTGGCGCACCAGCGGAAAAGATCAACCTGATCGGCTTGGATCGCGCTGAACTGCGGGACGCCTTGATCAAGGTCGGGGTCCCCGAAAAACAGGCCCGTATGCGCGCCTCGCAGTTGTGGCAGTGGATCTACTGGTACGGACACCAAGATTTCTCCGCCATGTCCAACATCGCCAAGCCGCTGCGGGCTATGCTGGAGCAACATTTTACCCTGGACCGCCCCGAGCTGGTTGAAGAACAGAGTTCCGAAGACGGCACCCGCAAATGGCTGTTTCGGTTTCCGCCAAGAGGGGCCGGCAAGCCCGTTGAAGTAGAAACGGTCTACATCCCCGAGAGTGACCGCGGCACCCTGTGCATTTCCTCGCAGGTTGGCTGCACGCTAACCTGCACCTTCTGCCACACCGGCACCCAAAAGCTGGTGCGCAATTTGACCTCGGAAGAAATCCTGATGCAGCTCATTGTTGCGCGTGATCGGCTTGGGGACTTTCCAGACAAGGATGCCGAAGGTCAGGGCTTTGTTCCTGAAGGCGACCGCAAGGTGACCAATATCGTCATGATGGGCATGGGCGAACCGCTGTACAATTTCGATAATGTGAAAAAGGCCTTGCTGATCGCTTCCGACAATGAGGGCCTGTCATTGTCGAAACGCCGCATCACGCTGTCGACCTCTGGCGTGGTTCCTGGCATTGAAAAGACCGGCGATGAAATTGGCTGCATGTTGGCTATTTCCTTGCACGCGACGAATGACGACTTGCGCGACGAAATCGTGCCGATCAACAAGAAGTACAATATTGACGAACTGCTCGACGCCTGCCGCAACTATCCAGGTGTCTCCAACGCCAAACGCATCACCTTTGAATATGTCATGCTGAAGGGCGTTAACGACTCGCTCAATGACGCCAAGGAACTGGTGCGGTTGCTGAAGGGCATTCCGGCCAAAATCAACCTGATCCCCTTCAACCCATGGCCTGGATCAGCCTATGAGTGTTCCGATTGGAATCAGATTGAGAAATTCGCCGATTTCGTCAACGCCAACGGTTATGCCTCCCCCATCCGTACACCCAGAGGGCGTGACATCCTTGCCGCCTGCGGGCAATTGAAGTCTGAGTCGGAGCGGATGCGCAAGAGGGAGCGCGAGGCGCTGAACGCCATGCATGCCATGGTCGCCGGCCATGGTGCCGACAGCGACACATGACCCGGCTCATCCTGGCGCTAATACGCGCAATGGCGCTGGCCCTGTCGTTCATCCTGTCAACGTTTGCAGCCTCTGCCTTTCTCAGCTTTGCCCTGTTTCTGGGGGGCGATGCCGAGTGGTTGCGCAACAATCCCGAGGTCGCGGTTGGCACGGTCGGCTTCGCTTTGGCCGTGTGGTTTGAAATCGCCAGCGCGCTGTTTGCACCGTTCTTCCTGTTCATGCTGATCGCCGAACCGGCGCGGTTGAACGGATTGGTCACCAATCTCCTGATCGGCGGTGGATTTGCGCTGGTTTACATGGTGATGAATGACGTTGCGGTCGATTTGCCCTACGCCCCACAGGAAGTCTGGCTTGCCGCAATTGCCGCCGGGTTTGTGGGCGGCTTGACCCATTGGGTCCTGGCCGGGTATCGGGCGGGTCGGTGGATGGGGCCTGGCAAATCGGCCGGCCCCATCGAAGATTAGACACTATTTGCGATCCCGTGCCGCCAGCGTGCGCAAACGCAAAGCATTGAGCTGGATGAAGCCGTGGGCGTCTTCCTGATCATAGGCGCCGGCGTCATCTTCAAAAGTCACCAACTCTTCGGAATAAAGCGACTTGGCGCTGGAGCGACCGGTGACAATCACATTGCCCTTGTAAAGCTTCAGATTGACCTCGCCCTCGACATGTTCCTGCGAAAGATCGATCGCAGCCTGAAGCATGTGCCGTTCTGGCGAGAACCAGAAGCCATTGTAAATCAGCTCAGCATAGCGCGGCATCAACTCATCTTTCAGATGCGCAGCGCCGCGATCAAGAGTGATGGATTCGATCGCCCGGTGTGCTGTCAGCAAAATTGTCCCGCCAGGTGTTTCGTACACCCCACGCGACTTCATACCGACAAAACGGTTTTCCACCAGGTCCAGACGGCCAATACCGTTGTCATGGCCCAGCTTGTTCAGCTTTGTGAACAATTCGGCAGCACCCATGCGTTCGCCATTGATGGATACCGGATCACCTTTTTCAAAGCCAATGACGATGTCGGTGGCCTTGTCCGGCGCGTCCTGCGGATCAATGGTGCGCATATAGACATAGTCGGGCGACTCGACCGCCGGATCTTCCAGAACCTTGCCTTCGGAAGACGAATGCAACAAATTGGCATCCACCGAGAACGGTGCTTCGCCCTGCTTGTCTTTAGAAACGAAGATCTGGTTCGCCTCGGCAAAGTTGATCAGATCCGTACGGGAGCTGAACTCCCATTCGCGCCAGGGCGCGATGACCTTGATATCCGGATCCAAGGCATAGGCCGCCAGTTCGAAGCGGACCTGGTCATTGCCTTTGCCAGTCGCGCCATGGGCGATGGCATCAGCGCCTGTTTCGCGGGCGATTTCCACCAAACGCTTGGAGATCAACGGGCGGGCGATTGATGTACCCAACAGATAAACGCCTTCATAGGTCGCGTTGGCACGGAACATCGGAAAGACAAAATCGCGGATGAATTCTTCGCGCACGTCCTCAATGAAGATTTCCTTGATGCCAAGGTTTTCGGCCTTGCGGCGGGCCTCTTCCAGCTCTGCACCATCGGCGATTTCGCTTTGGCCAAGATCGGCCGTGAAGGTGACAACTTCAGCACCATATTCGGTCTGAAGCCATTTGAGGATGATCGATGTGTCCAAGCCGCCGGAATAGGCCAGCACAACCTTTTTCACATCACCTTTTTTGATTTTTGACATCTGTACGGATTCCACTTTGTGAGGTTTTGGCACCACCGCTTTGCACCATTTGCGGCGCACTTTAGTGACCATGCGCGCGGGTACAAGCTTGAATCAGCCGCGTCCGTTGCGATTTCTCAATTTATGGCGTCCCCAAGCATAGGTATTGGAGAATTTCAACATGGCAATCAGCAAACTGCGCACGATTGGAGTCTGGATCAACCAAACCGCAAACGCCACCAGGCTCACAGATATCAATCCCCCCATAACGACGTCAGAAATATAGTGGCGACCAAAACTCACACGCAGCATGGCGAAGAAGGCGGCGAGAATGGAAGCCACAATCACAAAACGCGTGCGATTCTTGCCGGAGAAGTAAAACATCAAAGCCAGAACCCAAAAGACCGCCGCCGCTTCGCCGGACACGAAGGAACAGTTGGACTCACAGTGGTTGCTGATGTCGCCTGGCGGTACATAGGGTTTATCGCCACCAAAGAAAAAAGTCTGAAACGGGCGCGGTCGGCCCCAATATTCCTTCAGCATCAAATTGACGACGAGGAGCGGACCCAGCAAGGCAGAAATAATGGCCACCAAAGGCGGAGAAATATCGGCGAGTGTTTTGTTCGGGTTGAACATCATGAGCCATGCCATGTGAATGCAGACACAAGCCATCAAATAGATGGGTGCTTCGTGGCCGATCGCGCGGATCAGTCGCCAAAAAGGATCAAAAACCAAGTTGAACTTACCGCAGCGCACACCTGCCGCTGGCGTCGCACAGTCATGTTCAGTGAAAAACGGTTCGCTGAAAAAGATGTCGATTGCCGAAGTTGTACGAAACAACAACAGTGCAACCGCCGAAATCACCAACAATACAACTAGACGCCTAGTGGGATTGGGCCACAGAACAGTCTCTTGTTGGATGTATTGGGTTTCGGATTGCACGATCGGAGGCCGGGTCAAACGCCTGAATTGACAATTTCAAAACGCCCATACACCGAACGGCCGAATTCCGCAAAGAATTCCAGCAGTCGAGCGGCGACACATGGTCGCCGCCGGTCAATTCATGATTTAGTCCTGACGGTTTTGCCGATTGGCAATCAGGTCATCCACAACCGCCGGATCGGCAAGAGTTGAGGTATCGCCGAGTGATCCAAAATCATCCTCAGCGATCTTACGTAGGATGCGGCGCATGATTTTACCGGAACGGGTTTTCGGCAGACCTGGCGCAAACTGGATTTTATCTGGTGATGCCACCGGCCCAATTTCTGTACGCACCTGCTGAACAAGCGTTTTGCGCAGCTCGTTACTGCCTTCAATGCCCGCCATCAAGGTGACATAGCAATAAATGCCCTGGCCTTTGATGTCGTGCGGATAACCAACAACCGCGGCCTCCGAAACGGTATCATGGGCCACCAGCGCCGATTCAACTTCAGCAGTCCCCATACGGTGACCAGAGATGTTGATCACATCATCAACACGACCAGTAATCCAGTAATAGCCGTCTTCATCACGGCGGCAGCCATCACCCGTGAAGTAACGACCCTTATAAGTCGAGAAATAGGTTTGCACGAAGCGCTCATGATCGCCGTAAACCGTGCGCATCTGGCCCGGCCATGAATGGGTGATGCAGAGGTTTCCTTCAACCGCGCCTTCCAGTGGGTTGCCGTCATTGTCAACCAACAGGGGCTGCACACCCGGCAAAGGCTTGGTCGCCGAACCAGGTTTCAGGTCGGTCGCGCCAGGCAATGGTGAAATCATGATTCCGCCGGTTTCGGTCTGCCACCAGGTATCGACGATGGGGCAGCGCCCCTCGCCAACCACATTGTGGTACCACTCCCAAGCTTCCGGGTTGATCGGCTCACCAACCGAACCCAGCAAGCGAAGGCTCTTGCGCGATGTTTTCTTCACCAGCTCTTCACCGGTCTGCATCAGGGCACGAATGGCAGTCGGCGCGGTGTAGAAAATATTGACCTGGTGCTTGTCGCACACCTGCCAGAAACGGGAATTGTCGGGATAAGACGGAATGCCCTCGAACATCAGCGTCGTGGCGCCGTTCGCAAGCGGGCCATAGACGATGTAGGAGTGTCCGGTAACCCAACCGACATCGGCGGTGCACCAGTAGATGTCACCATCATGGTAATCGAAGACGTTCTGATGGGTGAAAGAGGCCCAAACGAGGTAACCGCCGGTGGTATGCAGGACGCCTTTCGGGGTTCCGGTGGAACCGGATGTATAAAGAATGAACAACGGATCCTCAGCGTTCATTTCTTCCGGTGGGCAATCGTCAGACACGCCAGCAACCGCCTCATGATACCAGATATCGCGACCCTCGACCCAGTTGATGTCGGCCTTAGTGCGTTCAACCACCAAAACGGATCTGACGGCCATGCCTTTTTCAGCAGCAATATCAATCGCGGCGTCGACATTGGCTTTCAGAGGAATCGGTTTTGCGCCGCGCAAGCCCTCGTCAGCTGTAATGATGTAGTCTGATTTACAATCGACAATGCGGCCCGCCAAGGCGTCCGGAGAGAAGCCTCCAAATACGATGGAATGCACAGCACCAATACGGGTACAGGCCAGCATGGCATAAGCTGCTTCCGGTACCATCGGCATATATAATGTGACCCGGTCACCCTTTTTGACACCGTCGGCCTTCATGGCATTGGCCAAGCGACAGACATGGCCGTGAAGTTCCTTATAGGTGATCTTCATGTCGTCATTGGGATCATCGCCTTCCCAAATGATCGCAACCTGATCACCACGGGTGGCAAGGTGACGGTCGATACAATTGGCGGACACATTCAACGTGCCGTCTTCAAACCACTTGATGGAGACATCTGGATATTCGTATGTCCAGTTACCCGCATTGGAATAGGGCTTCATCCAGTCAATGCGCTTTCCCTCTTCCATCCAGAAAGCGTTCGGGTCGGCCACGCTGCTGGCATACATGGAATCATAGCCAGCTTTGTCTATGTGCGCATGTTTGGCGGCCTCTGCCGAGACAGGATAAGTGTTGTCGTCCATTTGAATCTCCGAAATCTAACTGCAGCGCATCGGCGCACTCCGCCAAAGTCTGCCTTGTGCGGTAACTCTTAGCCCGCGTTGCTGGCCTCGTCCATTAGACTCAAGGTGGCCATGACCGCATCGCGGCCACCTTGTTGTTTGCGGCATATTTTTCAGAATTGGCTGGCGATTTAGAAGCCAAACCAACCAATTATCAGGCCCTGCGCTACCAAAACTGCCAAATAATGGCCTGAATCGATGACCGTCAGAGACCAGGGCTTGAATTGAAAGCGGTGATTGACCGTCATGGTGGTCAAGACGAAACCCAGCCAGATCAACAGGGCGGTGAGTATGCCATCGCCCATAGTTACTTCGGCACCACCAGCGTGAAAAATAACGCCACTGAGAATGACCGCCATGACCAAATGGCAGATTGCAGCGATCACGTAGATGATTGGCGTATCGTTGGCCTCAACCGACTCAATTTGCTCTTCTGTGAATCCGCAAGCTTCGATCCAACGCTTGGAAAGCGCCGAATACCACCCCGCTCCAATAGCCATGGACACAACAGTCGCAATAGCCACAGCTATCCAGTTTATTTGTTCAAACATATCTTCCTCCCCGCAGTTTGAGTGCACTAAATTGCACCGAGACACTTCAGTTAACCAAGTTTCATCACCAATTTTAAGCTTTCTTTTTGCAAACTGTTTACCGTGTCCAATACAGCGGTGTGACAGAACATGTCTCGTGGTCTTCGCAAAATTGCCATTCTTGTGATGCTATCGCTGACCCTGACGGCCTGTTCGAGCCTGCCTGGATTGTATCGGATCGGAGGCAAGGGCGAAGTGATCTACACCAAAGCCTCGTGGTGCGTCCCATGGAAATTGAAGCGCGTTTTGCGCCGCGTTGCATATCGCTATGGGGATGTAGTGGCATTCTCGACCTGGCGCAGCCCCTGGCACAACTGGCGGGTCGGCGGCGCCAGCCGCTCCTATCACAAGACCTGCCGCGCCGTGGATTTCAAAGTGCGCGGTGCCAATATGCGAGAGGTCTATCGCTTTGTGAAAAAACAACGCGGCGTCGGCGGACATAAGCTCTATTCGCCGCGGCGGGGTGGCCATATCCACATCGATACCGGCCCCCGCCGGACCTGGTGATCCCACTCAATATTTGTGAGCACCCTCCAACCAGACTACTGAATTGACACCTCCGAGCCGCGCCTGGCGCGTCAACTCAGCGTTCAGTCGATCTGCCCGTGCCGTGCTCATCTTCACCTTCGGCTCCAGCCACAGGGATTTGACTTCCAAAACGCCTTCCTTGCGTTTGGCGCGCATATCGATGCGACCGATCAGTTTATCGCCCTCCAACAAGGGAAAGACATAGTAGCCCCAGCGCCGCTTTTCTTCCGGCACATAGATCTCGATGCGATATTCAAACCCAAACAACCATTCCAGCCGGTTGCGGTTGCGGATGACGGGATCGAAGGGAGATAGCACCCGTATCCGGGCCGGACTGTCTGGCAGATCTGCCAATAGATCAGCGATATCCGGTCGGGCGAAAAACTCCTTTTGATCTTTTTTCTGACCAACGACTGTGACTGTGCCGACGCGGTCTCCACCCTGTCGCTCAATCCAGTCCCGTACTTCAGAAATCGAAATCAGGTCCCAATAGCGCGAGATGTCAGCGGCCGTACCAAATCCCAGCCGCTCCAGCGCTGAGCGACAGGCCCAATCGACAAATTCGTCATGGTCGACTTCCCTATTAAAGTGTTCGTCCGGGATACCCCGTTCAGCAAGATCATAGACTTTCTGAAAACCTTCCCGCTGGCTAATGCAGAGTTGGCCGGTGCGCCACAAGTATTCCAGCGCCGCTTTGCCATCATGCCACTGCCACATCTCCATGGGTCCAGTGTCTGGCCGATCGAGATCACGCGACCGCAAGGCGCCATTTTCAGCGATCGTTGCCATCAATCCATCGCAATGACTCAGATAGCCACCGCCCTGCCAATTGGTGAATTTGGCATCCAATTTTTCCTTGTGGCGGACGAATTTATGCCGCCAATACGGATAGAAACTGGAGGGAATCACCGCAGCATCATGCGTCCAGTTCTCAAACAGAAAGCGTTCTTTTTCGATCAGCTTTGTTAGATGCTTGGGGCGGTAGGCCTGACTGCGGGCAAACAGGATCATATGCTGGGCCCGCTCAACCCATTGGATCGAATCAAGCTGAACATAGCCAAGCTGGGTGATCAGGTCGCCCAGTTCGCCAGGACCAAAGGCTTTGTGAGGTGGTCGGGTCAAACCCTGCAGATGCAGGATAAGGCGCCGTGCTTGCTGATTCGAAATTATCATGGACATGGCAAAAACCTGCCAGAACAAAACGCGAATCTGCAAGCAGGAATCGGGTGGTTCAACAGCCTAGAAAAGGGGAGGTTCGGATTTTTGGCAGGAGAAGCGAAATGGTGAAAATCACAGGAATGTCGACCGCAGAGGCGACTCACTTTTGGAACGGCGGCAAGGACGCACATGGAAACAAACCTGAACGGGCCATTTCAGACGGCAAGGGCAATCCCTGCCGCCATTGTTTGAGCATGATCGAAGAAGGAGAGGCCTACTTGATACTGTCCTATCGGCCCTTCACCACATGTCAGCCTTATGCCGAACAGGGACCAGTATTTCTTCACGCAGATCGTTGTCCGGTATTTGAGCCCGATTTCGCGAAAAACGGGACTTTACCGCCGGTTTTGCAGGACAGCCCGCTTTATCTTATGCGCGGCTATGACAGTGATGAGCGCATTGTTTACGGATCAGGCACCATCACGGACACCAATCAACTGCGCCAAACTGCTGACAGGTTGCTGGCGGAGGAAAAAATCACCTTCTTGCATGTTCGATCGGCGACCAACAATTGCTGGCAGGCCCGAATCGAACCCGACGAAAAACCTTGAGCAATCGCCAATAAGCCAATGCATTTAGGGCAATGAATGGAATTTGATTGGCTGTGATGGCCAAGATTTGGCAAGCAGGGTCCATGCGCATTCTGTCCTTTTTTGCCGCCCTGATGGTCGGTCTTTCCGTTTCTTCCTTTTCCCCATCTACCGCTCGGGCGGAATCGACCGATTTGGTCGAGTGCCAGCTGGCCGTGCCGTGTCCCGTGGGTAGCCGGTCATTTCACGCCCGCCTGCCCGACAATTGGGATGGCAAGTCGTCGCTGCCGGTTTTGCTTCATTTTCACGGTTGGGGGCGCCAAGGCCCCTTGATCATGAAACACGGTCGCATTGCCGGGGCGACGCGCAAGCTCGGTGTGTTGTTGTTGGCACCCAACGGATTGGGCCGGACCTGGGACTTCTGGGACCCCGATACCGATGACGTCGATTTTGCGCTGCAGGTGATCGAAGAAGCCGCCAAACGCTGGCCGATCGACCGGTCCAAAATCTTCGTTTCGGGCTACTCCTATGGCAGTGCCATGGCCTGGCGCTTTGCCTGTTCTGCCGGCAGCAAGGTCCATAGCCTTCTGGCCGTTTCAGGCTCGTTCCCCGATCAAAGCGAACAATGCGAAGCCCCCGTCAATGTGCGCCATGTACACGGTACCCGAGACAATGTGATGGACTATCCCTTCGGCCCCAATGGCGAAGTTGAAGGCGCCGTTGCCCTGTGGCGCTATCACAATGGCTGCGGACCCAAGGCAGACTATCTGAAGGACTGGCAGGCCGTAAAAATACTGCAGTTTCAACGCCATGTCTGGGAAAATTGCTCAAGTGGCAAGTCGATTCGGCTGGATGTGCATAAGCGCGGCCATTTCATTCCGCGATTTTGGTTTGAGCGCAATCTGCGCGAATTGCTGCCTTCACAGAACGGTTGAATTCGCTTCAAGGGGAAGTGATGCCCGCTTGTCAGCTTGGCAATTAAACCCCATAATTTGATTCGTGTTCAACGCAATGAAAGGAGGTGATCCAATGTCGAGTAGTTTCACTAGTTCGGTAGGGTCTTTGTTTAATGGTGCAGTTGGGGAGCAGTCTCTCCGGTGAACCAGAAAACCGGACTGTAGAAATCACGCGTTGACGATTTGTCAGCCTGATGGACCCTCCGGATAAAGAAATTGCGATGGGCCGCTTCAAATTTGGAGCGGCCCTTTCTTTTGCCCAATTACTCAGAAATCGCTGGCGATGCCCTTGTTCTCCCAATCACCATAGCGCGCAGGGTCAGGACCCTTGCGGCCGTTGATTTCGGCGTCCTTTGCCAATTCCTTTTCAATCTTCTCCTGCGCAGCGCGCCGTTCAGCGGCTTCCTTCAGTGCTTGTTTAGCAATTGCCGGGTCGGGCTTCTTCACATTGTCTTTCACCGGATTCTCCAGAATGTGCTCGATGGTTGACTAAAAGCCGCAAGGCTCCCATTTGAATAGGAAGATCACCCCGCTGACTTTTCGGAGCCACAATAGATGAATGTTGTGAAAACAACCATATTGCTGACACTCATGACCATGTTGTTCATGCTGGTTGGTTTTCTGCTGGCCGGTCAGGCAGGCATGCTGTTTGCCTTGGTGATTGCCGCTGCCATGAACGTGTTCTCGTGGTGGAATTCCGGCAATATGGTTTTGCGCATGCACAATGCGCGGGAGGTCACTCATGAATCGGCGCCACAATTGGTTTCGATGGTGGAACAACTGGCCGCCAACGCGGATTTACCGATGCCGAAGGTCTATGTGTTGGACACCGATCAACCGAACGCTTTTGCCACCGGTCGCAGTCCCGAACACGCTGCCGTCGCCGCCTCCACTGGCCTGCTCAATCGGCTGACCGAAGAGGAAGTCGCCGCGGTGATGGCCCACGAATTGGCCCATATCAAAAACCGCGACACATTGACCATGACCATCACCGCCACCTTGGCAGGTGCGATTGGCATGCTGGCCAACTTTGCGTTTTTCTTCCGCGGTGACCGCAACAATCCACTCGGCTTCATCGGCGTCTTGGCCACAATGTTTCTGGCACCAATGGCCGCTGGTATCGTGCAGATGGCGATCAGTCGGACCCGTGAATACGAAGCCGACAAGGATGGTGCCGAAATTTGTGGCAATCCGCTNTGGCTCGCCTCAGCGCTGCAAAAGATNGAACACTATGCACGCGGCATCATGAATGAGCCGGCCGAGAGATCTCAGTCCACGGCGCATTTGTTCATCATCAATCCACTGAATGGGCGTTCGATGGACAATCTCTTTTCTACCCATCCGAACACCCAGAACCGCATTGCCGCTTTGCAGCAATTGGCCGACGAATGGGCCGACCAGCCACCCATGGAGCGAGAAGTGGAACACACGCGAAGCGCACCGTCATCTTCGCCGGACCCGCAGCAATCGTCGCCGCAGCCGCCGCAACGGGAGGTTTTTGGCCGCAATGCCGGTAAAATGCGCAAACCCCGCGCGCCGCAGCCCAGCATCGGCCCCTGGGGCAAGTCGGGCAAAGGCAAGTCGCCCAAAGGACCCTGGGAATGAGCAAGCCGGGTCTGGCGACCCGGATAGCCGCGACTTTATTGCTGACCCGAATTATTGACGATGGCCGCAACCTCGATGGGTTGCTGGACACCCGTCATGGTCCGCGCCCATACGCTGAACTTGGCCAGGCCGACAAGGCTCTGGCCCGGGCCATTGTCACGGTCGCATTGCGTCGGCGCGGTGAGATCAACTTCGCCCTCGACAACCTGCTGGATCGCAAGTTGCCGGCCAAGGCGCGTCAACTCCATCACACGCTACACGTTGCTGCTGCGCAAATTCTGTTTCTGGATGTCCCAGACAGTGCGGCCGTTGATCTGGCTGTCACAGCATTGCGCAATGACAAACGTTCAACCCGCTTTTCCGGCCTGGCAAACGCTGTGTTGCGGCGCCTTTCGCGGGAAAAGGAAAACCTGTTCGCCGGCAAATCCGAGCAAGAGCTTGCAATTCTGAACATGGCGCCATGGTTCGCCAAGGCCATCAAAAAGGATTATGGCCGCGAGCGCATGGCAGCCATCGCGATGCAGCACATGGTCGAACCGGTGATTGATATCACGGTCAAGGATCGACCCGAGGAATGGGCCGAGCGCCTCAATGGCCAGCACCTGTTTGGCAATTCCGTACGGATCACCCGCGAAGGCAGCGTCGAAACCTGGCCGGGGTTTGACCAGGGTGAGTGGTGGGTGCAGGACGCCGCCGCCGGGTTGCCGGCTCATCTGTTTGGCGATGTGAAAAACAAGACGGCGCTGGATCTGTGTGCCGCCCCGGGTGGAAAGACAGCCCAGCTGGCCGCTAAGGGTGCCATCGTCACCGCATTGGAAGCGTCGGAACCGCGGCTCAAACGCCTGCGGGAAAATCTCGATCGTCTCAAACTGTCGGCAAACTGCATTCATGCAGATATGATGCAATGGCAATCCGACACCTTGTTCGACCTCGTGCTGCTAGACGCGCCATGCTCCTCAACTGGCACGGTGCGGCGTCACCCAGATGTCCAGTGGAGCAAGTCGCCGCAAATCATATCCGAATTGGCCCAATTGCAATTCGATATGATCGTGCATGCCACAAGCTTTGTGAAACCGGGCGGCAAGCTGATCTTTTCAAATTGCTCGCTCAACCGTACCGAAGGTGAAGACGTCAATGCACGGGTGTTGAATGCGGATATCGGTTTGGCACCCGACCCGATTTCAGCTGACGAGTGTTTTGGCCTCGAGGAGATCGTCAACAAGCAGGGAGCTGTGCGCACCTTGCCCAGTCATCTCCAGTCCGTCGGCAACCAGGCCGATAAGGCCCGCCTGTGCGGCCTGGACGGGTTTTACTGCGCTCGCTTCGTTCGCAGCGTCTAATCCACCTTTTCGCCGACGACGGCATGTTCCCACAAGCAAATCCGTTCTATTTTTAACGAATCAGTTGAAAACAACCAGAACCGGGCGATGCGGGTACCTGATTCACTATTGATTCCAGCGCTGATCAGCAGCGAATTATGGCGTCGCTTTGCCCGCCGCGTGCGCTCGGGTCCGCTCTATCGCTGGCGATTCGCCACCACCACGCCAAGCGGTTTGACGATGGCACCGCAGAGCCTGCATCCGGCCGACCCCCAGCGCGCCATCGAATTCTATTCCGGGCACTACAATTTTGGCGAGGAATCCCTGTCCACTGGCGGTGAAACCCCCTTTGCGGCAACCGCACCAAGCGATGACTGGTTTGCCAGTCTGCATGGATTTCGTTGGTTGCGCCACCATCAGGCCATCGACACGGACCTGGCCCGCGCCAATGCCAACGCCCTGATGACCGACTGGGTGGAAATGTGGGGCCATCAGTTGAGCACGCCCGCCTGGCGATCCGACATCGTGGCCAGCCGGATGATATCGTGGTTTTGCCACGCACCTTTGCTGATCAAAGACGCCAGTCCCTCAAATTACCGCTTGATGCTGCGTTCCCTTGCCCGTCAATCGCGCTATCTGCATCACAATGTGCCACATGCCCGCGACGGTTATCCGCGCCTGCTGTCCACCATTGCATTGGCCTATGCATCAATTTGTCTGGCTGGGCGGGAGAAGACCGTCCGATCTGCTGCGCGGGAACTGGATCGCGAGTTGCAGAGGCAAATTTTGCCCGATGGCGGCCATATTTCGCGCAACCCAGTCGTTCTGGTCCACCTATTGGCGGATATGTTGCCGCTCCGACAGGCCTATGAAAAGCACGGACAGGCACCCTCGAAAACACTGAACACATCCATTGATCGCATGATGGGGGCCCTGCGTTTCTTCCGCCACAGCAACGGGGATTTGGCGCAATTCAACGGCACCGGGTTCAGCCCGACGGCATTGATGGCCAATGTTTTGCGATATGATACCACCAGCGGGGCGCCGCAGAATTCCGCGCCGCAATCGGGGTTTGAGCGGATCAGCGCAGGCAAATCGGTGGTGCTGATGGATACGGGGAAGCCCACAAACCGAACAGCGGCTCCCAAAACCCTAGCCGGAACGCTGTCCTTTGAACTGTCCAGCGGTGCCACCCGTTTCATTGCCAATTGCGGTGTGCCCGACATCTCCTTTGAACGTTACGCACCGTTTGCCCGCGCCACAGCTGCCCATTCAACCGTCACCATCGACGACACGTCTTCGAGCCGATTCGCGACCGATTCCGCCTTCAATCGCCTGTTGCCGACCCAATTGATCCGCTCGCCAGGGCAGATCACTGTCTCAAGAGGCGAAAAGACCAGTGAAAAGGACGCTTTTATCGATGCAACGCATGATGGCTACAGACAGAAATATGGGCTGGTCCACCGGCGTAGAATCAGTCTGAGAGATGACGGCCGGCAGCTGAGCGGCTGTGATTCTTTTGAAGGCACCGGTGGCAAAACATCTAATGGACTGGTCGCGGCCCTGCGATTTCATTTACCGGCGACAAACACGGTCAGCATGTTGACGTCGGGCCATTCGATTCTGATCGCCGCCCCCAACAAGGACGCCTGGGTCTTTACCTGTTTGGAAGGCACGGTTGTGCTGGAAGAAAGCATCCAGTTTTCTGGCCCGGGACAACCGCGCAAGAGCGAACAGATTGTGGTCTACATTCATCCCGCACGACAGCAGCAAATCCGCTGGTCATTGGAGCAAAGAACCAAAGGCGCGACCACCCAAACACGCAAGAAGAAGGCAAAGGAGACAGGGCCAGCCCCCGACCTGCTGGATGTGCTCACCAACAACGAAGCAGAAGGCTCCTAGCCATGCATATTCTCGTGACGCGGCCCATCCATCAGGCAAATGCCACAGCTGGGGCGCTGAAGGTGCTTGGACATGTCCCCACGATCGAGCCGATGTTGGTCGTCGATAGGTTGGCAACAGCGATGCCCAAAGGCCCTTTTTTCGGGGTGATTCTGACCAGCGCCAATGCCCTGCCAATTCTGACAGACAGCGCGAAAGCGCGAAAGGCACTGACCTTGCCCGTGCTCACGACCGGAAAAGCAACGGCCCAGGCCGCCCGCGACGCGGGGTTCGAATCGGTGACGGCCCATCCTGGCTCAGCCCTCGACCTGGTTGCCCACCTTCCCGCATGGATGGAGCAGAATGGCCTAACAAGTCCTTTGCTCTATCCCTGCGCCGAAACAACGGCGCACAATTTGAACGAAATCCTGGCTGAGATGGGCATTTCCTGCCTCCATTGGCCGGTTTATCGAACTGATGTGGCCAAAGATTTTTCCCAAACTACCAAGCAGGGGCTTCAGGACGGCCATTTCGATGCCGTTCTGCTCTATTCTCGGCGCACCGCCCATACATTTGTCCAATTGATGCGAAACAATAATCTCGCCATGGAGGGTCTGCGTACCTATGTCATGAGCAAGGACATTTATGAAGCGTTGCCGAAGGAGCTGCAGACCCATGCCCATTATCCCAATCGCCCAGCCGAGGCCGATCTGCTGCATCTAATTGCCCCATAGGGCGACATTTGCTTTGCCCGGGCTCCCGCGCTGCTTTAAGCTGGAATTCCACCAACGCATCGGTTTAACACCCATCGCCGCTGACTCGCGCTCTCAGGCGTATCCGGAAAATTTGAATGAAAAAGTCGACCAAAACCACGACGTCAAACAAAACGCAGTCAACCCGCGCTCAGCGCCGTTCTTCCAGTAAGGCCAAGCCGGTGACAATTGACCTGAAGGCCGAAGAAGTCACCGAAAAGGCGCCCAAAGCCGCCACCGCATCGACCGCCCGCAACGGCACACCCAAGGTGAAGAAATCCGCCAACGTGGCCAATGAGAAGACGACCGCAACAGCTGCTTCAGACACAAGCGCGGCCAAAACCGAGGCGAGCAAGGCCACCGCTGAAGCCAAGGACCAGACAAATTTCGGCAGAAATGCCAGTCCGGCCGGCGGCAAAAGTGAGAAGCCAGCGCCCAGCAAGGCACCTTCAAAAGACAAAAAGAGTTCAGGCGGTCGAGCCGGTCTGTTTGCAGCGGCCTTGATGGGCGGCGTGCTGGCCCTGGCAGGCGGCTACATTCTACAAACTGCCGGACTGCTGCCCGCACCTGCTCAATCAGATCCGGCAGCGATCCAACAACAGGTGGCCGCTCAGACTGACGCATTGCGAACCGAGATCGCGGATCTGGCGGCGCGGTTGGATTCCGCTAGCGCGTCCTCTGGCACAACCCTCGACAGCAACGCGCTGGCTGCGCAGGTCGAGAGTATCCTGTCCGAGCGACTTGCAGCACTGCCCCAGGGTGAAGGTGCCGACATGGACACCATTATCACCCAGGTCAATGAGACAACGCTGCGGGTTGAGAAGCTGATCGCAGATCAACAAGCCAATGCAAAGACCCTTTCTGATTTGCAATCCGCCATCAGTGCTGGCGAAGCCGGGGGTGGCGCGGCCGTCTCGGCACTGGCCCTGCAGGTAGAGAATTCTGCAGCAAGCCTATCGCAGCTGAAAGAGAATTTGGCCAAGCTCGAAGCCGATCTTGCCAAAGTGAATGACGAGACCAGCACGCAGACCGCAACATTGACTGCCGAACTGGAAGATCGACTTGCCGGTCTTGAGCGTCAGGCCCAGAGCCTGCCGGACATGAGCGCCGCTCTAACGGAAGCTCTGTCGGCGATCAACGCCAACAGGGATTCCATCACACAGCAGCGTCAAAACGTTGAAGCCCTGACGGCCAGTGTCAACAAGCCCAATTCCTCTGAAAAACTGGTGGCACAAGCCGTGGCTGCAGCCGCTCTGAAGAACGACGTCGACCGCGGCGTGCCTTTTGAGTCTTCCCTGAAGATCCTTCATAACCTCTCAGGCGAAGATGCCTCGCTCTCTGCGCTGACACCGTTTGCTCAGTCGGGAATTCCAACCATTGCTCAACTGTCTGGCAGCTTTGCATCGGTGAGCGACGCCATCCTGGCGGCAACCGAGCCAGCGCCGGACGATAACCTGTCCTCGCGTCTGCTGGCTGGAGTCAAATCCTTCGTCAAAGTCAAACCGCGCAAGGAACTTGAAGGAACGACACCCATTGCGATCGTCTCGCAGATATCCCAGGCACTAACCGACGGCGATTTGAGCAAGGCCTCGGATCTCTGGAATTCCCTGCCCGAAGCGGGTCGCAATGCTTCATCGGAATGGAACAGCCAACTGCAGTCCCGAATTACCGCCAATGACTTGATTTCCAGCACGGTTCAGTCATTCCTCAACGCAACCGCCACGCAATAGTCCCTTTGGCGGTGCGGTGATGACACAATCGCAACGCCTTCGCCCAAAGACCTCTGGGAGCCCTTAATGTTTCGCATCGCCGTTTTCATCCTGTTGCTTTTTGCGCTGGCCTTTGGTTTCGCCTGGTTAGCCGACAATCCGGGCACCGTTACTGTTCAATGGGACTGGTTGAATCAGGGTCAAGCCTATGAGTTCGATCTGATCACATTGATCTTTGTGCTGGCAGTTCTGTTTCTGACGGCACTCTTCCTGTGGTGGAGCTTCTTCGCGATCATCAATTCGCCCAAGGCGTTTGGACGTTGGCGGGCCGGGCGCCGCCGGGACAAGGGCTACGCTTCGTTGTCCAAGGGACTGGTCGCCGCGGGCGCCGGCAACGTCCCACTGGCCAAGCAACTGGCGAAGGAATCCGGCAAGCTTCTGGACAACGAACCCTTGGTGGCCATGCTCGAAGCGCAGACCGCTCTGCTTGAAGATGATCGTCCGGCAGCGCGACAGCAGTTCAACACAATGCTGGAAAGCGACGAAACCCGTCTGCTTGGCCTGCGCGGCCTCTATCTGGAAGCCGAAAAGGAAGGTGCCCACGAAGCTGCAGCCCACTTTGCCAAAGAGGCCAATGATATGGCTCCCGGCACACCTTGGGCTGCCAACGCCGTTTTGAAAATTCAGACCATCACCGGTCAGTGGGACGATGCCCTGAAGACGCTGGATGCCAACCGTTCCACCGGCATTTTCACCAAGGAAGAATTCAATCGCAAAAAGGCCGTGGTGCTCACCGCCCTGGCGCTCCAGCATGAAGACGGCGAACCGGAAAAGGGTCGAATCCATGCGCTCGCAGCCAACAAACTGGCCAAGGACTTTGCCCCGACAGCGGCTGTTGCGGCGCGCCTGTCGGTTCGGCTGGGTGATCAGCGCAAGGCCGGGAAGATTCTCGAAGCTGCCTGGCAAGCCGAGCAGCATCCCGAAGTCGCCGAAGCCTATGCCAATCTGGTCACCGGCGACACGGTAAAACAGCGCCTGGCCCGCATTGAAAAGCTAACCGGCAAAAATCCGGAAGAGCGTGAAGCCAGATTTGCCATCGCGCAAGCCGCTGCTGATGCTGGAGACTTCAAGCGGGCACGTGACAACATGGAGCAAATCCTGCGCGAATCCGTCACCGAACGGGCTTGCCTGTTGATGGCCGACATTGAGGAAGCCGAGTATGGCGACCGGGGTCGGGTGCGGGAATGGCTGTCGCGCGCCGTTTCCTCCGCCAAGGATCCGGTCTGGATGGCCGGTGACATCGTCAGCGAGGATTGGCAACCTTGCTCTCCGGCCACCGGTCAGTTGGACGCCTTCCAATGGAAGGCGCCGAT
>JABSRX010000148.1 GCA_013214695.1 Rhizobiaceae bacterium
TCCTGTCTTCAAAAGGATCAGTCTAAACGACCAACCCTCACTGAGGGGGAGCAGTCGGTCCATCCCATTAGCGGACCCCAGACACCTGAAATTTCCACAAAATGATGTA
The DNA here is from genome assembly GCA_013214695.1 of Rhizobiaceae bacterium. Taxonomy (GTDB): domain Bacteria; phylum Pseudomonadota; class Alphaproteobacteria; order Rhizobiales; family Rhizobiaceae; genus Pseudahrensia. The sequence continues at coordinate 110 of JABSRX010000148.1, forward strand.
CGCACCTCAAAAATGTGTTGACTCGATGTACGTACCTCATTTAGCCTTTTTGAAGCTCGATGAATCTGAGCTTTATAAGGAGGAGACTATGTCAAAATACAAAAAGACCTTGGCTGCACTCGCAATGGGCGGATTTTTCGCAGCGTCCGCACCAGCAGCTCAAGCCGAAGACTTGACACTCTGCTGGGCAGCCTGGGATCCCGCCAACGCACTGGTTGAGTTGAGCAAGGAGTTCGAATCCCAATCCGGACACAATATGAACTTTGAGTTTGTGCCATGGCCAAACTTTGCCGACCGCATGCTCAACGAGTTGAATTCCGGCGGTAAGCTTTGCGATCTGCTGATTGGTGACAGTCAATGGATCGGCGGTGGCGCTGAAAACGGACACTATGTGAAGCTGAACGACTTCTTCGACAAAGAAGGCATCAGCATGGACGATTTCGCACCGGCTACCGTGTACGCATACTCGACCTGGCCGAAGGGAACGCCAAACTACTATGCGCTGCCCGCTATGGGTGACGCCAACGGCTGGTTCTATCGCAAGGACTGGTTTGCTCGCGAAGACATCCGCGCGGCTTATAAAGAGGCGACCGGACAGGAGCTTGGTGAGCCGAAAACCCAAAAGGAAATGCTGCAGATTGCGCAATTCTTCCAGGGCAGAGAGATTGATGGCAAAACCGTCTACGGTGCTGCGATCTTCACTGAGCGCGGCTCAGAAGGCATCACCATGGGTGTTACCTCGGCACTGTACCCTTGGGGTTTCAAGTATGAAAACACACCAGGCAAGTACGACATGCAGGGTGCTGTAAACTCAGCTGAGGCTGTTGAAGCATTGGAATTCTATAAGGAGTTCTACAAAACAGCGACGCCTCCTGGTTACACCAATTCCTATATGGGTGAATCTCTCGATGCGTTTAAATCGGGTCAGGTCGCCATGGCGATGAACTGGTTTGCATTCTTCCCAGGCCTTTATGCGGATCCAAACACAGGCGGTGACAAGATCGACTTCTTTGTCAATCCACCTCAAAACCAGGCCGGTTCCACACTGGGTGGCCAGGGTATTTCGGTTGTATCCTATTCTGAAAAGAAGGATGCGGCTCTGGAGTACATCAAGTGGTTCGCACAACCATCCGTGCAGGCCAAATGGTGGGAGCTTGGTGGATATTCCGCACATAACTCCGTGCTGAATGATCCAGGCTTTGTCGACAGCCAGCCATTTGCGGGCGACTTCCTGGAAGCCATGGGTGGCGTTCAGGACTTCTGGCAAGAGCCAGCCTATGCAGAACTGCTGCTGGCCATGCAAAAGCGCGTTCACGACTTTGTCGTGGCCGACAAGGGAACTGCGAAAGAAGCGCTTGATTTGCTGATCGAAGACTGGACCGAAGTCTTCGAAGACGAAGGCAAGCTTTAAGCTTCGGCATTCCAAATCCGCAATCGGGGAACATTTTCCCCGATTGCTTCCCAAAATATTGCTGTCAAGATTGAACCATGTTGAAGAAACCTATGGAACGGGTGGCTGCGGCCACGCCTGCCCCGATCGCTCATAGTGTCCGCGGCCTCAGTGATCGCGCAATCGCCTGGGTTTTCGTGGCACCAACAATCTTTCTGTTGCTGGCGATAAACATTTTTCCACTCATCTGGACCATCCGGCTGAGTTTCACGAATTACAAAGCCAACCGCATCGGGCGCGAAGTCAAGGAAATTGGACTGCGCAATTACGAGCGCATTCTGACCGACACCGATATCTGGCTGAATATGCAGGCCACCGCGCACTTTCTGATCTGGACGATCGTGCTGCAGGTGCTCATCGGTTTCACCCTGGCGTGGTTGATCAACAAGAAATTCAAGGGCAACGATCTTTGGACAACGATCATTGTCCTGCCGATGATGCTGTCCCCAGCAGTGGTCGGGAATTTCTGGAAGTTTCTCTACCAGCCGCAAATCGGCCTCTTCAATTATATTGTTTCTTTCTTCACCGGTGCGGAGCCTTCCAGTTTCGAAATGCTCGGACAGGTGAACCTGGCCCCCTGGTCGATCGTCATCGTCGACACCTGGATGTGGACGCCCTTTGTGATGTTGATCTGTCTGGCCGGGCTCCGTTCCATACCCGACTACATCTATGAGGCTGCCGAAATTGACCGCGCGTCAAAGTGGCGTCAGTTCTGGACCATCACCGTCCCGATGGTGTTGCCATTCCTGATGCTCGCCGTGCTCTTCAGGGGAATCGAGAACTTCAAAATGTTCGATCTGGTCGTGCAACTGACTGGCGGCGGGCCCGGGTCGACCACCGAACTGACCTCTATCAACCTGAAACGCGAGGCATTTGAGAAGTGGCGCACGGGCTATGCGAGCGCCTACGCAATCATTTTGTTTGTCACGGTGTTCGGGCTTGCGAGCATCTATGTGAAAGCCCTCAACAAGGTGAAAGAAAGATGAGCAGCTTCTCCGTCACTGACACGTCCAGTCGCACCAAATGGATCGCCGGATCGCTGGTCATCTTCTATGCCCTGGTGACCATGATCCCCTTGATCTGGATTGGAGTCACAGGTTTCAAGAGCCCGGCCGATGCGATCAGCTATCCACCGAAGGTGGTGTTTGACCCGACCCTGGAAGGCTATGTCAATCTGTTCACCACACGCACACGCCAGACCCAGGAATTTCTCGAAAACAATCCGCCGCAAAACTGGGCCGACGAGATCGTCCGTCAATACGATATGGTCATTGTCGGTCCGTCGAAGTTTGGCGAGCGTTTTCTCAATTCGGTCATCATCGGATTTGGCTCGACTTTCCTAAGCGTGTTTCTGGGCACTCTGGCGGCCTATGCCTTCAGTCGCTTCAAGATACCCTTGGCTGACGATTTGCTGTTTTTCATATTGTCGACACGCATGATGCCGCCCATCGCGGTGGCGATCCCGATATTCCTGATGTACCGCAATCTCGGGTTGAGTGACACGCATTTGGGCATGATATTGCTGTACACGGCGGTCAACATTTCGCTGGCCGTATGGCTCCTCAAGGGCTTCATTGACGAGATTCCGCGAGAATATGAGGAAGCGGCGCTGATTGACGGCTACACGCGGTTCCAGGCCTTCTACAAGGTGGTGCTGCCGCAGGCAGCAACAGGCATTGCGTCCACTGCAATCTTCTGTCTGATTTTCGCGTGGAATGAGTATGCCTTCGCGGTCCTGTTGACCTCGGCGACGGCCCAAACGGCGCCACCATTCATCCCGACGATCATTGGTATCGGTGGTCTTGATTGGCCGGCAGTTGCCGCAGGCGCAACTCTGTTCCTGTTGCCCGTTATGATTTTCACCATCCTGCTTCGCAAACACCTGCTGCGTGGAATTACATTTGGAGCGGTTCGCAAATGACCAGTTTTATTCAAGGAATATGCAAGTTTCGCCGCGGTCCTTGGGAGATGTTGGCGACCATTCTCATCGCGCTGGGCGTCTTCATGCTGATGCAACCATTCGTGATGTGGGCCTATACCTACTCGTTCATAACAACCCTAATTGGAACGGTGATGTTCATCATCGTCAGCCATTTCCCGGAGTAGTCATGGCTGAGATTGTCATCAAAAATATCCGCAAGCAATTTGGCGACTTCGTAGCCGTGAAGGAAAGTTCCTTCACGATTGAAGACGGGGAGTTCTTTATGCTCCTGGGTCCGTCTGGATGCGGGAAAACCACTACATTGCGCATGATCGCAGGATTGGAACTGCCAACCTCGGGTGAAATCTATCTGGACGGCGAGGAAATTTCGCAACGCCCGCCTTCGGCGCGCGATATTGCCTTTGTGTTCCAGATGTTCGCTCTCTATCCGCACATGAACGTTCGAAAGAACATCTCCTATCCATTGGTCAGCCAGGGCATGCCAAAAACGCAGGTCCAGGCGAAGGTGGCCGAGGTCGCCAGAATTCTGGGTATCGAAGATATCCTGGATCGGCCTGTGGGCGGACTGTCGGGTGGTGACCGTCAGCGAGTGGCCCTTGGTCGCGCCATCGTGCGCGAACCAAAAGCCTTCATGATGGATGAGCCTTTGGGGGCCCTCGATGCAGAGTTTCGCGAACGCATGGCGGAAGAATTGCGGGCGCTGCACGACCGAATGGGCGCCACCACGGTCTACGTTACCCACGACCAGTTGGAGGCCATGCAGATGGGCGACAAGATCGTTGTGATGAACAATGCGGTGGTTGAACAGTTTGGTACGCCGAGAGAGATCTATGACAAACCAGCCACCATGTTTGTGGCTGACTTCATCGGTTCTCCCTCGATGAATTTCCTGGACTTTGAAGGCAAATTGGCAAAAGGCGCCAAAGAAGTTGAGCTCTCCGGCGTACCGCTCGGCATGCCCGCTTTGCGAGAAGGAGCCGAAGGAAAACTGAGTTTCGGCGTCCGACCGGAACATCTTCAACTTTCCGACAAAGCCAAATTCAGGGGTGAGATCATCGCGGCTGAATATCTCGGCACCACTCAGATTGTGACGTTGGCAACGGCCAGCGGCCAGGTGAAGGCGAGGGTGGGTTCTGACCAAAAGGCTGTGGTTGGTGAAACGGTCGGGTTGGACGTCAACGCCAAAACGGTCACCGTATTTGATCGGGCGAGCGGCCGGGCCTTGAGCTCAGAATTGAACGAAGGAGTGGTGGGCAATGGCTGAGGTTCGCCTTGACAACATTTCCAAGTCTTTTGGTGATACTGTAGGTGTCGCCGATATGAGCTTTAAGATCGCGGACGGCGAATTTGTCGTTTTGCTGGGTCCCACAGGTGCGGGTAAGACAACGACCTTGCGCCTCATTGCCGGATTGGAATCAGCAGACAGGGGCGATATTGAAATAGGCGGCGTACTGGTAAACACCCTCACACCAGCGCAGCGAAACGTTGCAATGGTATTCCAACAGTACTCGCTTTATCCGCACCTGACGGTACGCGAGAACCTTGCATTTCCCCTGCGGTCGCCAATTCTCAAAACGCCAGAGCAGGAAATTGAACGCAAGGTTCAGGAAGTCGCCGACGTTCTGCACATTCCTCACAAGTTGGACAACAAGGCGACTGAGCTGTCGGGTGGTGAAATGCAACGGGTGTCGATTGGCAGAGCCCTTGTGCGTAACCCGGCCATTTTCTTGATGGATGAACCCCTCAGTTCACTTGATGCAAAACTCCGGGCTGACCTGCGTATTGAGCTCAAACGCCTGCAAGCGGAGATGAACAAGACTTTGCTTTACGTCACGCACGACCAGATCGAAGCCATGACAATGGCCAGCCAGATCGGCGTTCTCGATGAAGGTCGTTTGGTGCAGTTTGGAACCCCACGCGAGATTTATCAAAATCCGAATTCAACCTATGTCGCCGCCCGGCTGGGGCAGCCGCGCATCAACCTGCTGCCAACGGGTCTCTTTGGAGAGAGCGGGCCGGCCGCCGCATCGCAAATCGGCCTGCGTCCGGAGAACATCGAAGTTGGGCGGGGCGCAGAAGCTCAGATTGTTCGGGTTGAACATTTGGGCGATCAAACCCGTCTGCATCTTAAGCTCAGCGATCACGACATTATAACGCTCATCGACGCACAGGCGAGCTACAGCGAAGGCGAGACAATCCAAATCACAGCCGTGGATCCGTTGTTCTTTGATGCAACGGGCGCCCGGATTTCATAGAGGAGATTGAGATTATGGCACAGTTTATCAACTCCAAGGAGGACTTGGTTACCCAGGCGATCGACGGCTTGATTGCTTGCTCCGGAGGGGCTCTGCAACGGCTGGACGGGTACCCACATATTAAGGTCGTGACCCGTTCCGACTGGGACAATTCCAAAGTTGCTCTGATTTCCGGTGGTGGCTCGGGGCATGAGCCGTCCCATGCAGGATTTGTTGGCCCGGGCATGCTGACAGCTGCGGTTTGCGGCGAAGTGTTTGCGTCTCCCTCTGTCGAGGCCGTGTTGGCCGGCATCTTGGCGGTTACCGGAAAACAGGGCTGTCTGCTGATCGTCAAGAATTACACCGGCGACCGGTTGAATTTTGGCTTAGCGGCGGAGCGGGCTCGGGCGCTTGGCCGAAAGGTCGAAATGGTTGTGGTTGATGATGACATTGCGCTGCCAGACCTGCCACAGCCCCGCGGTGTTGCCGGAACGCTCTTCGTTCACAAGATTGCTGGAGCCTTGGCTGAACAGGGTGAGCCTTTGGAGACCGTCGCGGCTGCTGCCAGAACGGTCATTGAAAAAGTGGCTTCGTTGGGCACCAGCCTGGATACCTGCACCGTGCCGGGGTCACCCAAGGAAGACCGCATTCCAGCCGGAAAGGCGGAGCTCGGATTGGGCATACATGGTGAACCAGGGGTTGAACATGTTCCATTCATTGGAGCTGATGACGCAATGATGAGAGTGCTGGAAAAGCTTCGGTCCCAGGCAGACGCTAAGAACTGCGTCGCTCTGTTGAACAATTTGGGTTCAACCACCCCACTTGAAATGTCGGTGCTCAGTAATGCCATCGCGGATTCTGGAATAGCCAACTTCGTCATTGGTCCCGCGCCCATGATGACTTCGCTGGACATGCATGGCTTTTCCGTTTCCATTCTTCCAGTCGATGAGAAGGAGCTGGAGGCGCTGCAACAGCCAGTGCCGATGGCCGCTTGGCCAGGTCTGTTTTCGCTTTCAGGTGTTGCAACCCAACCTCTGCCGGATGGATTGACGCCGATTGCACCGATTCCTTCCAAGAATGAAAACACCAAGGCAACACTGGAGCATATTGCCGACTTGCTTATCGACGCCGAACCGGCGCTCAACGCATTGGACGCGAAGTCAGGGGACGGTGATACCGGTAGCACCCTGGCCACCGCTGCCCGGGCGCTGAAAGGCAGCTTGGATCGAATGCCGCTGGCTGACCTGACCCAATTGTTCCCCGCGTTGGGCAACGAGCTCAGTCAGACCATGGGCGGCTCATCAGGTGTCATCTTGGCGATCTTCTTTAACGCTGCAGGTGACGCTTGCGCCGGTGGGGCCAATGTTGAGGATGCCTTGCAGGCCGGTATGGACCGAGTCAGCCAGGTGGGTGGTGCGAAAGTCGGAGACCGCACAATGATCGATGCGTTGCAGCCCGGTCTCAGCGCGCTGCAAAACGGCCTTAAGTCAGCAGCCGAAGCCGCCCGCTCTGGCGCCGACGGAACGGCCAATATTCACCGTGCCAAAGCTGGTCGTGCAGCCTATGTTCCTTCTGAAAATTTGAAGGGCCACAACGACCCCGGCGCGGAAGCTGTGGCCCTCGTGTTCGAGGGCTTGGCACGGGGCCTTTAGAGGAGGCACCAGTTGAAACTCTCGAACGATTTGTCCCCAACAAAGCCGACGGTCAATGATATTGCGCGTGTTGCCGGAGTATCGCTGGCGACAGTGGATCGCGTGCTCAATGCGCGACCCGGCGTTCGGGACGTCACCATCGAGAAGGTTCATAAGGCGATCGCTGAACTGGGCTTTGTCCGCGACACAGCTGCAGCCAATCTGGCTCGGCGTCGCCAGTATCGACTGACATTCATTCTGCCCGAAACCGACAACGAATTTGTTCAGGCTTTGGAAAGTGAAATCTCGGCGCAATTTGAACGCCTTCTTCATCAAAGAACACGGCTCGATCTTCGCAGAGTGCCGCCGTTTGATCCGCAGGCCATGGTCCAGATACTGGACGACCTGACCGCACGGGAAGCCGATGGCGTCGCAATATTCGGTCCGGAAACGCCCTCGGTCCGTGACGCTGTTAATCGCGCCAAGGAGCGGGGCATTGCGGTGGCAACTCTGGTATCCGACCTGCCGAGTTCGAGCCGAGACCATTTTGTCGGAATTGACAACGTCGCTGCAGGTCGCACAGCGGCATTGCTGATGGGACGCTTTGTTTCCAGCTCGGGACGCATTTTGATCGTAACAGGCTCCAGACTGGCGCGCGACCACCTTGAACGCAGGGCTGGATTTGACGCGGTCATGGACAATCGATTCAGCGATCTTGACGTGGCTGCAACCATTGAAGGCCGGGACGATCCAGAACGCATCAGCGCGCTGTTGCCAGCAGTTTTCGAAAAACACTCAAACATCGTTGGAATTTACTCGTCGGCAGCCGGTAACGGAGGTCTCATTGAGTTTTTGGAAAGCCAAGCGTCGGCAAGAGATGTTGTTGTCATCGCGCACGAATTGACGGCCACCTCACGCAAAGCGCTGACGACTGGGACCTTTGATGCTCTCATTTCGCAGGACAGTGGACACATAATTCGCTCCGCAATCAGGGTTCTGAAATCGGCGGCCGACAAGCTACCCATTGATCCCAAACAGGAACGTATCAGGATCGATGTCTATTTGAGCGAAAATCTACCGCCACAGTAACGCAAAAAGGGGATACTGATGAATACAATTAAAGGTCCAGCTTTGTTTTTGGCCCAGTTTGCCGGTGACGAAGCTCCATTCAATTCTTGGGATTCGATTACCAGATGGGCAGCGGATTGCGGTTACAAGGGAGTCCAGGTGCCCAGTTGGGATGGCCGACTATTTGATCTGGCAAAGGCAGCGGAGAGCAAAGACTATTGCGATGAGTTCAAGGGGCAGGCCTTGGAAAATGGCATTGAAGTCACTGAATTATCGACACATTTGCAAGGCCAACTCGTAGCAGTTCATCCCGCATATGATGTGGCCTTTGACGGATTTGCTGACCCGTCAGTTCACGGCGATCCAAAAGCGCGCCAGGAATGGGCGGTCGATCAGGTGATGAAGGCGATCTCCGCATCTGCCAATATGGGCATAGGCAATCACGTTACGTTTTCCGGAGCCTTGGCCTGGCCTTACGTTTATCCCTGGCCGCAAAGGCCGGCAGGTTTGATCGAGACGGCGTTTGATGAACTGGCTTCGCGCTGGCGCCCAATTCTGGATCATGCAGAAGATAATGGGGTCAATGTCTGCTACGAGATACATCCTGGCGAAGATCTCCACGACGGCGTGACGTTTGAAATGTTCCTGGACCGCCTGAACGGCCACGCACGCGCTTGCATGCTCTATGACCCTTCACACTACGTGCTGCAGTGTCTCGACTACCTCGACAACATCGATATTTACAAAGACCGGATCAAAATGTTCCACGTCAAGGATGCTGAATTCAATCCGACCGGCAGGCAGGGCGTCTACTCAGGCTATCAACCCTGGGTTGATCGTGCTGGTCGCTTCCGCTCTCTGGGCGATGGTCAGGTGGATTTTGGCGCCATCTTTTCCAAGATGGCGGCCAATGATTTCGACGGTTGGGCCGTTGTCGAGTGGGAGTGCTGTCTCAAGCATCCCGAGGACGGTGCACGTGAAGGTGCTCAGTTCGTTGCAGATCATATCATTCGGGTGACCGAACAGGCCTTTGATGATTTTGCCGGCGGTGCATCCGACCAGGAAGCCAATCGAAGAATGCTGGGGATTTCATCATGAATCAGGTGTCTCCGCCCAAGCCCATTCGTCTCGGCATGGTTGGCGGAGGTAACGATGCCTTTATCGGTGCCGTACACCGCATTGCCAGCCGAATAGATGACCACTACCGACTGATGGCTGGCGCTCTCAGTTCAACACCTGAGAAATCCCGACAGAGCGGCGTGGCCATTGGACTTCCGAGGATCTATGATGATTTCAAGCAGATGGCGATACGCGAGGCGCGCCGGAAAGACGGTGTCGAAGCTGTCAGCATCGTGACTCCCAACCACATGCATTATCCAGTTGCCCGCGAATTTCTGAAGCGGGGAATTCACGTGATCTGTGACAAACCGCTTACATCGACACTGGCGGATGCCAAAAAACTGGCCAAGCTGGCTGAGGAAAGTTCAGCGCTTTTCATTCTGACCCACAACTACACTGGCTATCCTATGGTCAGGCAGGCCCGACAGATGGTGCAAGCGGGTGAGATTGGCCCGATCCGCGTGGTCCAGGTCGAATATCCTCAGGATTGGCTGACGGAAGCGCAGGATTTCAAGCAGGCCGAATGGCGAACGGATCCCGCCCGTTCGGGCCTCGGTGGTTCAACCGGCGACATTGGTACCCATGCTTTCAACCTTGCCAGTTTCATCACGGGTCTTGAGGTGGAAAGCCTCGCCGCTGACCTGCAAGCGTTCGTGCCGGGGCGTCAGGTGGATGACAATGCCCACGTAATGTTGCGGTTTGAGGGTGGCGCAAAGGGGATGTTGTGGTCGAGCCAGGTGGCTCCAGGCAACGAGAACGCATTACGAATACGTGTTTATGGTGAGAAAGGCGGCTTGGAGTGGGCTCAAGAAGATCCCAACTACCTGTGGCATAGTCCACTTGGCGAACCAAAGCGGCTGATCACCAGAAATGGTGCAGGAGCAGGAGAAAGCGCAGCCCGAGTGAGCCGCATTCCACCGGGGCATCCTGAGGGCTATCTGGAGGGATTCGCCAACATATATACGGAGGCGGCCCGCGCGATCGTATCCGCACGCGACGGCACGCCACTGCCTGATGATTTGCTCTTTCCAACTGTGCAGGACGGTCTCAAGGGGGTTCAGTTCGTGTCTGCATGCGTGAAGTCGTCAAACAAAAACAGTGCTTGGGTCCGACTTCAACACTGAATTGGTACCGGATCGCTGGATTAGCGGTTCGGTACGTTGGGTCCCTTTCATACAAAGCAGGGTGAAACGATATGCATGCAACCATCGTCAAGATTCAACGTTTCCCCATCAAGGGGCTCTCCCCGGAGCCACTGGACGAAATCGCACTCCAGCCGGGTGACGGCATACCGTTGGATCGCATGTACGGGTTTGCCCAGCATTGGGCAAAATTTGATCCGGCCAATCCAGCCCCTTTGCCCAAAGAAAATTTCGTTGTGCTTCTCAAACAGGAAGCTTTGGCAAAACTGAACACTTCGTTCGATCCGAGCAGCGGTGAGTTTTCGTGTTCAAGCTCCGATGGGGCGCAAAGGTTCAATCTCGCGACGGCGGAAGGTCGACGCGCTGCTGAAAGATGGTTGTCTGACTTCCTGGAATTGGCCAACGATGAACAGCCGTCATTTGTACATGCGGCACCGCACCGTTTCACCGATGTGTCGGTGGTTTCTCCGCAAATGATGAACGCCGTTTCACTGCTGAACCAAGAGAGCGTTCGAGATTTGGGACAACGCCTCGACACTGAAATTGATCCAGCTCGGTTTCGTGCCAACATCGAATTCACGGGACTGCCGGCATGGTGGGAATTGGACAATGTCGGGAGCATTTTGAGGGCTGGTGATGTAACATTTCGCCTTCTCAAACGAACTCAACGCTGTGCCGCAACGGAGGTCAATCCCGTTTCCGCCGAACGGGATCTAAAGCTTCCCTACCTGCTGCGAAAAGAAATGGGTCATATGGATATGGGCGTCTACGCGGAGGTGTTGACGGGAGGGGTGCTGAAAAAAGGTGATGTCCTGGAGAGGCATTGAATTTCTTGGTCGAAATGCCAATTGCGCGCCAAGGGGATGAGTACTGTTGTAGGCAGCTCGTTCCATTGTTGCACCCGCGTGATTGAAGAATGTCCGCTCCGTCCGGTGGATTCAATGGATCGACGCAACACTTTAATCTTTTTGGAAAGATGGAGTGTCAGTCATGGCCTATCGCAAGCGGATATATTTCACACCGAAGCAGAAAGCAGAGATCTGGGATCGGTGGCAACGTGGCGAGTCTATGAGTTCGATCGGTCGTTTGTTTGATCGTGAGTCATCCTCTATTTATCCGTTGCTTTCACGCACAGGCGGCATTCGACCAGCTCCACGGACCCGTTCCAGGTTGTCGCTGACGTTAGCTGAACGTGAAGAGATATCACGCGGGCTTGTAGCCAATCAGTCGCTCAGGTTCATTGCCCGAAGACTTCGCCGTGCGCCTTCGACCATCAGCCGAGAGGTTGCACGCAATGGCGGTTCCAAGCACTACCGGGCGGCAACATCAGATGCAAAAGCCTGGGATCGTGCACTTCGTCCAAAACCCTGCAAGCTGGTTGGCAATGACTATCTTTGCCACATGATATCGACCAAGCTGTATCGCAAGTGGTCTCCGCAACAAATTGCAGGCTGGCTCATGCGCAAACACCCTGATGAAGAGAACAAGCGTATCTCGCATGAGACGATCTACCGGAGCCTGTTTATCCAGACACGGGGCGTACTTAAGAAGGAACTACAAGCATATCTGCGCTCTGGACGATCCATCAGGCGGTCACGGCAGGCAACATTGAAGCGCAGTGGTTTGGGAAAGTTCAATGATGCTGTTTCGATCCG